>JAKPEO010000122.1 GCA_029551925.1 bacterium | reverse complement strand
TATTGAAAGTTTTTGTGCCCAATATTTCTTTGATAACTTAAGTCCTGACCGCAAATCCCATTCGTATGGGTCCCATTGCCATTGATGAAAATTACAAATATGTTTTTCATAACCAACTAAACAACATAATGGAAAATATCTTACATTTACAAAGATATTATATTCATCTAAGATATTTATTGCTTCTTTTAAATATGGGGAAATATCAGTATATTTTGCTTGGAAAGATATTTCTACTTGATTATCAATTTTACCCCATTCTGTTCCGGGATGTGGATTAAAACATATAAAATTAACTATTCTCGGTTTTATTTCTTTGCCTAACTTTTCCGCTATTTTGGGGAGACGCTGCATATTTTCTTTTGTTAATGTTGTATTTGTTCTAAATGTAAAATTATTTATTTTCATTATATCAATAGTTTTCAATAATTTTTCATAACCATTTTTAGTATAAGTAATTTTATTATAATAATCTTCAATATCATGAAAACTTATTAAAATATCTTCAACACCGACTTTTATTAGTTTTTCAATTTTATCTGGTAATTGACCATTTGTAATAATTGTTGGTTTTAAATCAATTTTATTGCAATATTCTACCATTTCTTCGATATTTTTATAGATTGTTGGTTCACCGCCGCTAATGTCAATATATTCTAATCCATAAAAATTTTTGTATAAATCTAATTCTTTTTTTACTTCATCTATTGGTCTGTGAAAAGTATCATGTTTAAATTTATAATAACAAAATTCACAATTAATATTACAAGCGAAGGTAGGATAAATAACTCCGCGTCTTGTAATTGCAATATATTTTTCATTTGTTACATAAGGATATTTCCATTTTTTATAAAAATATTTTTTATCATCTTGTAATAATATATTAAGATTACCTATTTTTTTTTTTGTTGAATTTATATTATGTATTGCTTTTATATCGCCTGAACATACAACTTTATAACCTAATTGTCTTGCTTGAAAACATAAATCAGAATCCATTCCATATTTTTTTAGGTTTTCATCAAATTTTATTTTATTAATCAAATCACGACGAATAAACATAAATGCGCTTGCAACATAATCTCGTTCTATTATTCCTTGAATAGTTTCGCCAATTTCATATCCAAAATATTGCGGAGAAATCAATCCGCCTGTATGAATAATTTTTCCTTTATTATTAAATAGTGTTGCTCCGATAATTCCGATTTTTTTTTCGTAATCGTTTTCTATAATTTTTAAATAGTTTTTAAACCACCCAGGTAAAAAAATTATATCATCATCAATTATCAAAATATTTTCATAATCAACAATTTTTAATGCTCTATTTAATTCTTTTGAATGATTAAAATCTGGTCTTATTCCGGCTTCTATAGCTATAATTTCAACTCGCGATGGTTCTTTATATTTATTTAATGATTTAATACATTCTTTAAAAGTTTTATTATTAAAATTTCCTGAAATAACAATTATTGATAAATTATTTGACATAATCCAAATTACCTAATTTTTATAACAGTGAAAACAAATCCTATCACTAACTTCAGAAATTATTTCTACTTTTTTAAATCCTGCTGTTCTTATTAATGCTTCTAAACATTTTTTATTAAAACCCCACCAGTTTGTTGAATCATCATTTAATTCATTTTTTTCATAAAAAATTCCAATCATATCTTTTTCATATTTATTAACATAATAAGTTTCTAAAATCATTAAATTATTAGTAATATTAGATATCATTTCCAAGGCTAATAGTGGATGTTTAAGATGATATAAAACACCAAGAAATAAAACAACATCAAAATAGCCAATTTTTTCAGGGGAAATGTCATATACATCCAATATTTTATATTTCACTTTGGAAGCCAATATTTTTTTAGCAATTTCAAAACCGCTACTTCCTATATTTTTTTCTAATCTATAATGATTATCAATTGCTAATATTTCTTTAGCGCCCCTTTTTTCTGCTTCAAAACTAAAATATCCATCCCAAGTTCCAATATCTAATACTTTTTTTCCACTTAAATCTTTTGGCATTTTAATTCTTTGTAAAGTTTCATAAGTTGCTAATTTATTATTTATCCCCCCCTGATGTCCGGGAGTTAATAATCCATAGCCTACTTCTATTTTATGCCACCAAAAAGGAACAGAATTAACTAATCTTATAACTTCTTCTTTTGATATCAAACTTTTTGGAGGGTCATTACTTGGCTCATATTGTATTAAATCTTTTTTCTTAAGAAATTTAGGAAACATATTTTTAAAAATTAAAAAAAATAAAAATTTTTTTAATTTTAAATTAAACTTTTATATAAGTCAATATATTTTTCTGCTGTTATTTTCCACGAAAATGCTTTGATATTTTCAAATCCGGATTTTATTAGTTTCTGTTGTAAAGTTTCATTATTTAATAAAGCCATTATTTTCTCTGCTAAATCATTAACATCACCAATTTTACTTTTTATTGCGCTATTATTAGTTATTTCTAATAATGCTGGTTGTTCTGATATAATTACAGGGCAACCACAAGCTTGTGCTTCTAAAACTGGCAAGCCAAAACCTTCATAAAATGAAGGTAAGATAAATATCAATGATTCATTATATAATTTTAATAAATCCTCATTATCAGCATTATAAATAAATTCAATTTTTTTTTCAAGTGAATTATTACAAATAAATGTTTTTAATTCATTATAATATTCTTTATCTGTTGCTTGACCGCATATTATTAATTTAATATCTTTATACTTTTCATTTACAATCTTAAATGCTTGAATAAGACCAATAACATTTTTATTCTTTGCTATTGTCCCTACAAATAAAATCTGTTCTTTTTTTGAAATATCAGAAATGTTTTTAAAATTTTCATTATATCCTGAATGGATTACTTTAATTTTTTTTTCATCAAGATTTTTAATTTTATTAAGTAATTCATTTTTTATTGTATATGTAACAGTCACAATAATATTAGCTGCATATTTTATTGCAGCATATTTTACATCATATCTTTTTTCTAATGATATATCATTATCAAGTCCGCGTGTGTCGTGAATAGTAATTATTTTTGGAATATTTGTTAATTTAAGCGGTAACCATTCAGCAGTGCCGTGAAAAACATTTAATTTTTTTAATGGCTTTACAAAATTTTTATCATAAAATATTCGTTTAAAATTTTTCGGTTTCGGATATAATTTCCAAAATTTTTTTAATCGCGAGAATTTATAACATTGAAAATATTTTAAATCAGAGTTAAAGTTTGCCAAATTAGTTGATAAATTTTTAATATAGGTTGGAATCCCACCAACTGTATCTGTCATTAACGGCGAAAAGTCTAAGCCAATATTTTTACTCATTAATATTGTAGGAAAATCAATTAACATAAATGTAAATAATACCTTAAAAAAAAATAGTTTGTCAATATTATTTTTCTTTATTTCTTGCCTATTGCCGGCAATAGGCAAAAAAGAATTGACTAAAAATTTGTAATGTTGTATATTTTGTTTAAATGATAATTGATTTTCCTATTAATAATTTATAATGGAAACAATATAAAAACATTTGTGCATTTGTGCAAGTATGACACTAACAAACTCAAAAATGAAAATATATTGGTGGAGGCGGAGGGAGTCGAACCCTCGTCCATTAATTATCAAATGACAGATACTACATGTTTAGCCGTTATTTTATCTCGCAATACCTGCGCCTAACGGCAGGCAAAGATACTGCCAGGTCGATTGAGTTTCACATAAAACAACTGCGACCAGAAGTTGTTTTATGTTATCCTGCATTTTTCCGCTATACAGAACGAGGCAGGAACTCTTTCTGCAAGCGTAGCTGTCTTATGCAGCTAATGCTAAATTTTCGTTAGCGTTTGTTTTTTATTCGGTTTTTTACGAGGCCACCGAACACCTCGACATGCATCTGGCATTCTCCAAAAAATGTCGAAACCAAATTCGCCCCCACTTTTTACAAAAGTAAAAAATATAATCATCTATTTATTATATACTATTTTAAAGCATAAAAGTCAACAAAAAATTAATCATTAAAATTATTTTTGTTTCTGGCGCTCTATTGTCTGTATCTTTTTGCGCGTTTTGCTTTGCGTTAATTTTTTTTTACTGCAAAACTTTTGGATTTTTTTTTAAACTGTTAAAGTGTAGTGAGAATTATATACTTTTTATCTTTTTAATTTTGAAACAATATCCTTTAATTTATTAAATTCTGTTTTGATTTTTTCGAAATCGATCTTTTCTGTTTTGGCAAGTTTTTCTATTTCAATCGCTAAATTAGCAATATCCATAAGATTAAAATTAGCGGTAATTCCTTTAATTGAATGCACAATAAACTTAACTTTTTCTATATTTTTATCTGTTATTGCTTTATCTAATTCCTTTATTTTATCAGGTAATCCATTAATCACTTTAAAAAATATTTCTTTTAATTTCGGATTGTTTTTATGGTCAAATTGTTTGAGATATTTATTAACAAGGTCATTTTTTTCAATATCAGACGACAATTTGTTTTGGTTAATTTCTTTTAAATACTTTATTAAAATTTCTTTTAATTTTTCAAAAATTATAGGTTTTGCTAAAAATGCATCCATTCCAGAGGCATAGCATTTTTCTATTTCTTCTTTTAGCGCCGCGGCGGTTAGCGCAATAATAATTACTTTTTTCTCTGGTTTTGAGAGTTCCTCTAATTTGCGTATTTCTATTGCAGTTTCATATCCATTTTTTATTGGCATTTGAATATCCAGAAATATTATATCAGGGTTAAATTCTTTATATTTTTGCAGCGCTTCTTCGCCGTTAAATGCCTCGATTATAATTATGTCTTTTGATATATTTTCAATAAATGTTTTTACGAGCAGCATATTAACTGGAATATCCTCAACAATTAGAACAACCGGTTTGTTTTTGTTATTACTATTTGATAAAACTTCCTGTCCGACGCTTCTATCATCTTTTTGTATTTCTTTTTCGCTGTATTCATAATTAGTATAAACGGAAAAAGAAAATTCGGCTCCTTTGCCTAATTCGCTTTTTATGTTAATATTAGAATTCATTTTTTGCGCAAGCATATTGGAAATAGATAGCCCGAGCCCTGTGCCGCCGTATTTTCTGGTAGTTGAAGTATCTGCTTGTGTAAATGGCTGAAATAATTTTTTTTGTTGTTCTAAACTAATTCCAATACCAGTATCTTTAACAGAAAAAGTAAAGAGCCCGCATTTGATTTCCGAATTAGTATCTGAGAATTTTAGATTTATTTCTACGATACCGCCAGAACTTGTAAATTTGATAGCATTATTTAATAAATTAAGAATAATCTGCTGTAATCTTATCGGATCAAAAATTGCAAAACGCGGTGTATTTTTTTCTATATTTAGCAAAAGAGTAAGCCCTTTTTGTTCGGCAAAATTTTGGACGATCCCAGTAGTTTTTTCTAATAATTCGTAAATATCAATTTTAATTTCTTCAAGTTCTATTTTTCCGGCTTCTATTTTAGAAAAATCGAGGATACCGTTTATTATATTTAACAACATTTCCGCTGAACTATTGATATTAGAAAAATATTTTTTTTGAGTTTCATCTAAATTAGTAGTTTTGAGAAGTTCAGAAAAACCGATTATCGAATTTAACGGAGTTCGTATCTCGTGGCTCATATTAGCCAGAAATTCGCTTTTTGAAGCATTTGCTTTTTGCGCTTCAAACATTAAAGACTGCGAATTTTCTGCGGCTTGCTGTAAGTCAATATTGGCTTTTGAAAGTTCTTTTTGTATCCGTTTATGCTCGCTGATATCTCTTGTAACAGATAAAATATAAGTTTCATTATTTAATGTTATATATTTAGCAGATATTGAAGCGTCGAATATTGTCCCATCTTTTTTTCTTAATTTAGTTTCAAAATCTTGGCAGAAACCGGTTTTATCAATTTGGTCAATTAATCTTTTTCTATCTTCCGGATTATTCCAAATACCAAGCGATATTATAGATTTTCCTATAACTTCGTCTTTTGAATAATTAGTGATTACCGAAAATTGATCATTAACAGAAATTATAGCGCCGTCGCTTTTACGGGAAAGCATAATAGTATCTAATCCGGTGTTAAAAATTAATTCAAAGTGTTCTTTGGCTTCGCGTATTTCAGAATTAAGCCGATGATTTATTAAAATTATAAATCCCAAAGTAAGCGCCAGTCCTATTACCAATTGAAAATATAACGCGCTTAACATAACAGTAGAATTAAGATAATCATTTGGAAATTCTACCAATAACGCATATATGCCGCGAAACAAGAAAAAAGAACTATGCAAAATAAGAACTGCGCAGATAAAATTAGCGGATATTTTGATATTTTTAGTTTTATTTTCGAAAATAGTTTTAGCGCTTAAAAAAGCAAAAATAGAAAGCGTAAAACTTATTATCACAGTGCGGATTTGAAAAATATCTATAATGAAAGTCAAATAAAAATATGCAATCAAAAAACAAATGGCAATTGAATAAATAATGGCTTTGCTTTCTTTTTTATCAAAAAAACGCGCAGCGCCGATATATATAGATATAGCGGTAAAAAGATAAATCGAATTACTAAAAAAAGTAGCGATGGATTTAAAATCAGGCAGCGTTCTTAATAATCCAATAAAAAAAGCAACTGCAAGCATAAAAAAAGCAATAGTCCACCAACCGATACCTTTATAAATTTTATTGATTTTATATTGTATAAAAAAAACAATGACTTGCAAAATATTGACAATCCCTAAAATATGGTGTATGGTCATTATATCAAGTTTCATTATTATTATTTTGTAATCTCCAATTTTTTAAAATAAATATAATACAGAAAATTGATATCTATTGGAATTCCATTTTAATCCCGCTTTTATTTTTGATTCTGAATTGAACACTTCGCCGATTAATAATAACGCGGAGGTTAATTTATACGCAGTATTAAAATACATCTGACGATTATCAGTATAATCTGTTATAGTCAGCGCAGCACCTTTATTTTTTGTATAGCCAATACCGGTATTGCAAAATAATTCTGGTTTGATAGCATAAAAAATATTAGCATAACCGCCGCGGCTTTTTATCGGCGGATTAGCCGGCAGAACTCTTATAGACCCAAGCAAGTCAAGCGTATTTTCGCCAAAAAAATATTCAGTTGAAATTTTGAAATTTTTATAAGGTAGTATCATTTCTGCGGCAACGGCATTAGATTTTTTTATGTCTCTTGAATAATCGCCGATATCTGCGCCGATTGCTAATAATGTTTTTTTGAAAATAAAAATATCAGGTTCTGCTGAAAGCCGCAATTGATATCTGAATTTGCCTGTATGCGTTTGCGGGATATCGCTTCGCAAATCAGTTGTCTGTTTTAATAATCCGGCTTCGATTTTGAACGCGTCAAATTTTCTGGTAAATCGCAATTGCGGGAATCGACCGAATAAATTGCCGCAGTGCCCTAAATAGCCGCCGTTAAGCATAAACGGGTCTGTTTGCGAGATTATCATATTAGTTTGCCCCGCAATAAAATTATATTTATCTATTGATGTTTCTATGTATGCATGTCTGATTTGAAGCCCTGCTTGACTGCTGCTACTGATATTATCGCCGCCGGCAAAATCTATTTCGATTACTCCTTTCACAGCGATTTTTTTTTTCTTCCGGCGCTTTTAAAATAAGGCCGATACGCGAAGTCTCCATTGTAAAATTCAAATCAGATTTGCCGTAATCTGGATTTGCGCGGTATTGCGTATGCCACGCCGGATTTTTATCGCCGTAAATAATGGTTGCATTTATAAAGCCATATATGCTTGCGTCAAATTTTGTTGAGATATTGGCAGCATTTATAAAAGTTGGTAAACATACCAATAGAGTGATTAAAAAAAATTTCATAATTAATCCTTAAATTAGAAATTTATATATATTAATATTATATTTTCATAAAAAAAAGTAAATAAAAAATATTAAAATAATTCTTTTTTTTTTTGGTGGATGATAGTAATATAATAATAAAAAGTATAAATGTTTGGGTATAATATTTTTACAAAAAAATGATATATGACAGAAGATTTAATTATTAATATAGCGCAGAATTCATTGATGGTTACGATTTATGCCTCGATGCCGATGCTCGGTATTAGTATGGTAGTGGGCTTGATTATTAGTATTATACAGACTACTACTTCTATTCAAGAACAGACATTAACTTTCGTGCCTAAACTTATTGCAATATTTTTTGCGATTTTATTTTTTGGTACTTGGATTATGCATTTATTAATGGAATTTACTATAAAACTTTGGGAACTCATTCCGCAAATGATATGGTAAAAAAACAATTAATTTTAAACTATGGAAAAAGCGGCAATTGAATTTTTTGTTTATCATTTTAAAATTTTTTTTTTGGTTTTTATAAGGATTTCCTCGCTTTTTTTTGTTGCGCCGTTTTTTTCAAGTATAGATATACCAATTCAGATACGTGCCGGTTTCGCTTTTTTTGTGGCGCTTATTGTTTATCCGATAGTATATTCCTTTATTCCGCTCGCTCCTGATATAAATGCTACTGCGTTTGCAGTTAATGTGGTTAATCAGATAATTGTCGGAGTAATTATTGGGTTAATTGCGCAGATTTTTTATTTAGTTATTCAGGTATCAGGGCAATACTATACAATGCAAATTGGATTTGGTATGATTAATACGCTTGATCCATTATCACAAACTGAAATCGCAATATTGGGCACATTTCAAGGGATAATTGGATTGATGATTTTTTTGATTATCGGAGGACATCATTTTTTATGTTATTCAATTGTCAAAAGTTTTTCGTATTTTCCGTTATATAATTTTGAATTAGTTAATCTAACAGTCGAAGCGCTTACAGTAGCGATGAGTAAAATGTTTTATTTGGGCTTTATGTTCGCAGTGCCGTTAATCGGCATAATTTTTATAATGACTGTTATAATGGGAATATTAGCGAAAGTTGCGCCGCAGATGAATTTATTGATGCTCGGGTTTCCTTTGAATATTTTTGTAGGATTAACTATGCTTTTGATTTTACAAGCATTACTAATGGATGTTACAAAAGATATTTTTATGTATATGATGGATTTTATAAATCATTTTTTGAATGCAGCAAAAAAATATGCTTGAACTATTTGAAAATTATTATAATCAAAAATTTTCGGAGTTTGACAAATATAAAATTTCTGCTGATAATTACCATTTAAATTGGTTTGGCAAAGCAGAAGATGAGGGACGCACAGAAGAGCCAACTGCCCGCAAACTATCAAAAGCGCGTGAAAAAGGTGATGTGCCGCGCAGTCAAGAACTCGATGCTGCTGTTATGATTATTATTTGTTTTACTTTGATTTACTTTATGAGTCCTTATATATATGATTCCTGTATGAAGGTAATGCGTTTCTTTATGCTGAATGAATTGAATATCAGAGAACTGTCCGAAAAAGAAGTGTATAAAATTTTTGAATATTCTTTTATTGCTATTTTGAAAATTGCAGGACCTATTATGGCTGCGGCGCTTATTGTTGCAATCGCCACAAGTTTAATGCAAGTTGGCTTTATTTTTTCAACTGAAAAATTAAAATTTGATATTAAAAAGATTTCATTTAATCCGAAAAAATTTTTAGAGAAAGTCATACTTTCAAAAGAAGTAATGTTTAATCTTTTAAAATCAGTAGTAAAAATAATTATTGTCGGCTTTGTAGCGTATTTTGTGATTAAAGATAAAATTAATGATTTTATTGGATTAGTGCAAATAGAACCTTATAATAGTATTGTATTTATTGCCGAATTAACATTTGAAGTTATTTGGAAAAGCGCCCTTTTATTGTTGATATTCGCGTTTGTTGATTATAAATTTCAGCGCCATCAATATATTGATAAAATGAAAATGACTAAACAAGAAGTAAAGGACGAATACAAACAAATGGAAGGAGACCCGCAAATAAAATCTAAAATTCGCGAGAAGCAGCGCGAAGCTGCAAGGCGTAGAATGATGCAGGATGTCCCAAAAGCGGATGTGATTATAAGAAACCCTACGCATTATGCGGTTGCAATTAAATATGATATAAATGAAATGACTGCGCCTACGGTAGTGGCAAAAGGTATGGGCTTTTTAGCGTTAAAAATTATAGAGTTAGGCGAACAAAATAATGTGCCGATTGTCGTGAATAAAGCGCTCGCCCGCACGCTTTATGACCAAGTGGAAATCGGAGATGAAATACCGGTTGAACTTTATAAAACAGTGGCGGAAGTGCTTGCGTATGTTTGGAAACTTAAAGGTAAAACTTTATAAAAAAAATAAAAAAACGCTTGACAATTTTCCTAAAAAAAATATCCTATTTTTATTATTCACTTGGTGAATGATAAATCTGTTGCGGCGATTTATCTATTCGGCAAGCGCCGTGGACAGTCAATGTCCAGTGGCGATTAAATTATAATAATTTATAATCATCGCGGGAAAATAATATCCTATTAATTAAAATAATATGTTTGAATCAAACAACTTAGATTCTTTAAATAAATTTAACAGTTTAGAAAATCTATATTATTCGCAATTTATCAATTATTCAGCAAATTCGTTTTTGATTGATATTGATAAAAAAATCAAATTTTTTGAGCCGACCGCTGAATTGCGAAAATTTATCATTCTCAAACAAATTGAGAATGATACTAACATTAGTCAATTTAGATTAGCAAAAAATATTAATGTTGCGCCGTCTATGACTAATAAATACATCAGTCAATTAAAAAAAAATAAGTTAATAAAATTACAAGGTAAAAATAATAAAACAACGCGGTATTATTTAACAGAAAAAGGCAAAGAGCAAAATAAAAAATATCTTAACGAATTTATAAATGAAATTTTGATATTATAT
>JAKPEO010000121.1 GCA_029551925.1 bacterium | reverse complement strand
TATAGTTTTTCCTTCATATTCAGAATTATCATAAAAATTTTCGTCTTTGATATTTTTTTTCTTTGTCAAAAAATTTCCAGATATTTTGTAGAACATCGCATTTTTTGAACTGTCTATTAATGCAGCATATACTACGGTTTCGTCGTTTTTGAATATTTCATTAAATGCTGTGACAGCAAAACCAAAATCATAATTTGCAATGGCATTGCCTATCTGTCCTGATAAATTAGATATTACTGCTTTACCTTTTTGCATTGTCGCTTGCGTCAAACTCGCAGTCATCATTTCAGTGGTTTCTTTGAATTGCTTATTTAATAACTCAGTAATTTGAGTAATAGCATAATCGAAATTTTTTTGAATTAGATTTTGGCTGTTATCGATAAATGTTGTGTTTTGATTGTTCATTATATCCAAAGTGCTTCTTAAATTAAGCCAGATTAATAATGATATGATTATCAGCAATAATGCCAAAATAAATAAAGTAAATTTTATCGCCAAACTTTGCGAAGCTAATGAAAAAATATTAAATCTAAATTTCATTTTTGTAATCCAGTAATTTATTTCCGTCAATAATATTTATCTTTTCGGTATTATGTAAAAATATAATATTGTTTGTTGAAAAATCAATTAAAATTTCAGAAATAGCAGTCCGCTTAATATCCAATATTTCAGTGAATAATACGCCTAATACTCCGTTTGCTGTGTCGATAAGTAAAATTTTATCAAAGTCAGTTACTTTATAAGTTTTAGATAAATTAACAATCGGCACTATTTTGTCAAGGTATCTGAACAATCCGATAGAATTTTCGCCAGTATATATGAACACATTCGGATTAAAATTTACTATGTAAATTATATTGAGACATAAAATTCCGATTTTTACTTCGCCGATTTTGAGAATGATAGTATATAAAAATTTTTCCGGAAGATTAAGCATCTGTTTGCTTTTTTTCTTTTTATCTAAAAAATTGCGAATATCGTTTTTTTCGATACTCGAATTTTCTATTGACGGCGAATGAAATTCTAAACCTTGATTTATTATTAATTCGCTATTTTTATCAGGCGGAAAGATAATTTCAATTTTATGATTGCACATATCAGCTGAAAAATATTCCTGGCCAATATGTTCTTGTTCAGGTATCATTTTGATAATCTCAAAATTTTTGCTTTCTAAAAACAATAGAAATTGAAACATTTTTATATCTGCAAATAAATCGCTTGTTTGAAAAATTATTGTCGCTTTGCCGAATAAATATGTTTTGTATTTTTTACGGAGATTTTCAACTTCGTCTTTTGTGAATATTATTTTATTGGATATTTTGATTTTTGGCGCTTGTTGGGTCTGTGGTTTATTTGTTAATAATGCTTCAACTTGCGAAGCGTAATCATCAAAATTCAAGTTGTCGTCAAAATCCGGGTCGTTTTTGATGTGTTCTAAATTTTCTGAAAGTATCGCCAGGCCATTTTCAATTAATTTTGCCGCGTCATTAGAAAAATTTAGTTTGTCATCGCGCAGCGCGCCGAAAATATTTTCTATTGAATGCGCTAATTTTGAGATGTTTTTCAAGCCGCAAGTGCCGGAGTTTCCTTTGACTGTATGAATGTATCTAAATATGACATTTATAGCATCTTTGTTTTCTGGATTTTCTTTAAGTTGATTATAATTTGTAATAATTCCGCTTAATTGGTCATCTACTTCTGAAAAAAATATTGAGAGATAATTTTTATTTTTTTGCATAAAATAACCGCTAATATTTTATTATACTTTTAGCAATCAATCACTAAAATGTAGATGTCATTATACTTTATTAAATGAAAATAATCAAATATTTTATTTTAATTTTTGGATTTTTTGACTTATGTCAAGGTGTGATTTTATAAAGTGTATTATTCTTAAAGTAAAAAACGGATAAAATTTTGAGGTGTAAAGAAATGGCAAAGCGAAAAATTATAAAAATTGATGAAAATAAATGTAATGGCTGCGGACAGTGTATACCGAATTGCGCAGAAGGCGCATTGCAGATGATAGACGGCAAAGCGCGATTAATCAGCGATTTATTTTGCGATGGATTAGGAGCTTGTATCGGGCATTGTCCAGAAGGCGCGATCACAATTGAAGAACGCGAAGCAGAACCATATAATGAATATCAAGTAATGGAAAAAATTGCGGCGGCAGGCGAGAATGTGATAACAGCGCATTTAAAACATTTGGCTGAACATAAGGAATATAAATTATTAGAGCAAGCAAAAGATTATTTGAGGGAAAATAATATCAGTATTCCGAAATATGATGATGCCGCAGCAGAGGTAAATATTCCTTGCGGCTGTCCGGGAGTGCAGGCATTGAATTTATCGGCGAAAAAATCATCAAGTGGCAATCAAGAGATAAATAGCACCGAACGTAATATTAAATTAGAATCTAAATTGCGACAGTGGCCAGTGCAATTGCAATTATTGAATCCGCAAGCGCAATATTTTGAAAATGCGGATTTGTTAATTGCCGCTGATTGCGTGGCATATTCTTACGCTGACTTTCATCGCAGATTTTTAGATGGGAAAATATTGATTATACTTTGCCCGAAATTAGATAAGGGGATAGATTTATATATTGATAAATTAACGGAAATTTTTAGATTGCATAATATTAAATCTATTACTATTGCGCGAATGGAAGTGCCTTGCTGTGGTGGTGTTGAAGTTATTGTGCAAAGAGCATTAGAAAAATCAGGAAAAAATATAATTATAAAAGAATATACAATTTCAATAGACGGCGAAATAATTTAGTTTAAAATTAAAATAATTTTTTTTTAGGAGGTAATTTAAAATGAGTATGTTTTGTTTTCAATGCGAACAAACAGCAGGCGGCAGCGGCTGCACAAAAGTAGGAGTATGCGGCAAACAACCTGAAACCGCAGTATTGCAAGATTTATTGATTTTTCAATTAAAAGGAATTTCATTATATGCTAATGAATTGCGTAAATCAAGAAAATCTACAAAAGTGTCAGACAGATTTATGTTGGAGGGATTATTCAGCACAATTACAAATGTTAATTTTGACGCTGATAGAATCGAAAAGTTGATAAAAAAAGCAGACGAACTCAAAGATGCTCTGAAAAAAGAGTTGGGAAAAAATATTGATAACAAAGCGGCAAGCTGGCGCGCTGCTAACAAATCTCAAGCGGAATTAATCGAATTTGCAAAAACTGTAGGAATAAAATCAGATGTATTTGTCAAAGAAAGCGAAGACAGCAGGTCGTTGAAGGAAATTATTACTTATGGGTTAAAAGGTATGGCTGCGTATGCTGACCATGCGTATATATTGGGCTTTGAAGATGATGCAATTTACGAACATATTTATTACGCGTTGAGTGAACTGACAAAAGAAAAAGAAGTAAATGATTTAGTGGCATTGGTTTTAAAAACAGGTGAAGTGAATTTGAAGACAATGGAATTATTAGATAAAGCTAATACAAGTAAATTTGGCAATCCAGAACCTACGGTAGTATCTTGTGGTGTAAAAAAAGGACATGCAATATTAATCAGCGGCCATGATTTGTTAGATTTGTATGAATTATTAGAACAGACCGAAGGCAAAGGAATAAATATTTATACGCACAGCGAAATGCTGCCCGCTCACGGTTATCCAAAACTTAAAAAATTTAAGCATTTAATAGGTAATTATGGCACAGCTTGGCAGAATCAGATAAAAGAATTTGACGCGTTTCCCGGCGCAATTGTAATGACTACAAATTGTATTCAAAAACCAAAGGATAGTTATAAAGATAGAATTTTTACTACTGGGTTAGTCGCCTGGCCTGATGTTAAACATATTGCTGATAGAAAAGACGGTAAACAAAAAGATTTTAGTGAAGTAATCAAAAAAGCGCTGGAATTAGGCGGGTTTAATGAAGATAAAGACGGGAAAACAACAATGACAGGATTTGCGCATAATGCAGTGCTGTCTGTTGCAGATAAAATAATTTCAGCAGTAAAAGCAGGAGCGATAAAACATTTCTTTTTAGTCGGCGGCTGCGATGGCGCGAAACCCGGCAGAAATTATTACACTGAATTTGTTGAAAAAACACCAAAAGATACAATTGTCTTAACATTAGCGTGTGGTAAATACAGATTTAATACATTGGATATTGGCAAAATTGGAGATTTCCCGAGAATATTAGATATGGGACAATGTAATGATGCTTTTTCTGCGATAAAAGTAGCGGCCGCGCTTGCTGGCGCATTTAACTGCACAGTGAACGAATTGCCGTTGTCGTTAGTTTTATCTTGGTATGAACAAAAAGCAGTGTGTATATTATTAACTCTGCTGCATTTAGGCATAAAAAATATAAAATTAGGCCCGAGTTTACCGGCATTTGTATCGCCTAATGTTTTGAAGGTATTAGTTGATAATTTTGGGATAAAACCAATAACCACGCCTGCTGAAGATTTAAAAGAAATTTTGGGCTGATAAAAAATTGTAAATGCGGTAAATAGGTAAATAGTGAATAGAAAAATATCTTGCAGCATTTTAGAATTTTAGAAATTTCTAAAATTCTAAAATGTTGCAAGGTGTTTTTTCCTTGATTTTTAAATATTAATCGTGTATATTTAAAATTATGAAAAAACGGATACCGATCGGCAAATCTGATTTTAAAGATATATTAGAATCAGGCGATTATTATATTGATAAGACGCTATTGATAAAAGGAATGATAGCAGACGGTCCGTCAATAATAATGGTTCTAAAAAAACTTGAAGATAAAACAATAGAACAAACATTAGAAGAAGCGTTCGAACAAATCAACAAAAAACTTTACACTCTTGATTTGCAAAATCAAGGTTATTCAAATAGCATCAAAATAGCGGGTATATATTTGACGGCAAGACCATCAATCTAAAATTTGAAAAATAATATAAAAAATTAGCGGAGGACTTATTTATGTTTACTTTTTTAAAAAATTTACGGATAAAATCAAAATTAATTTTTATGATTATTTTGCCGATTGTATTTATGCTGTATTTTGCTATTAATTCTTATTTAGAAAAAAGAGGGATAATCAAAGAAATGACAGAATTTGAAAGATTATTATCTGTTAATATTGATTTAAGCAACTTAATACATGAATTACAAAAAGAGCGCGGTAGAAGTTCTGGATATATTGGCGGCGCAGGCAAAACATTTGTAAATGAATTAGCGGACCAGCGCCGTTTAACTGATACAGCACTAGATAAATTCAATAAAACAGCTAAAATATTAGATTTAAAGAAAATGTCTGCAGAATTTAATGAAAAATATCAAAATGTAATAAGCGCTTTAAATGATATAAATAACAAACGCAATGCTATAACTAACTTGAATATTACAATAGCGGAAGCATTGGGCTATTATACTGAAACAATAGAAAAAGCTCTGCAATTAGTAGGGTATTCTGCTAATTTAACTAAAAATGTAGAAATATCCAATTTAATTTCATGCTATGAATTTTTTATGAGAGCAAAAGAATATACGGGATTAGAGCGCGCGACATTATCTAATACATTTGCTGCTAACAAATTTGCTGACGGAATGTTTAAAAGATTTATTTCACTTATTACTTCGCAAGATGTATATATAAAATCATTTAAAACTTTTGCGAATGACGAATTGATAAAGTATTATGAAAATACAGTTGTTGGCGAAAACGTTAATAATGTTGAAAAAATGCGGAGTATAGCATTAGAAAAATTTTATGAAGGCGGCTTTGATGTTGAGCCGAATATATGGTTTAAAAATATAACAGATAAAATTGATTTAATGAAAAAAGTTGAAGATAGGATTGCAGAAGAATTATTGAAAAATTCTGGAAAATTGATAAATTCTGCTAATATTATTGCGAATACATATCTTATAACAATATTAATAATTACTGCTATCACAATTTTATTGTCGTTATTTTTTACAAAATTAATAATCACGCCGATAAATCAGACCATTGATATTTTAAAAGATTTATCAGAAGGCGAAGGTGATTTAACTAAACGGATAAATATCGATAGTCAAGATGAAACAGGAGAGATGGCTAAATTATTTAATAAATTTATAGAAAATCAGACACAGATAATTAAACGTGTGAAGGATTCTGCTGAAAAAGTAAATAATATTAGTAAAACTGTTAAAGAAAGGTTAGAGGATATTGCAATTTCTTCAAAAGAAACATCAAGCAATGTTCAATCAGTATCATCAGCTGTTGAAGAATTTTCAGCGACTATTCAAGAAATAAATTCAAATATTGAAGTGCAAGCAAATTCGATTAATCAAACGACTGCTTCGGCAAATCAAATGGCTACAAATATACGGAGTATAACAGCAGCAGTGACAGAAGTGAAAAATTCAGTATCGCAAGCAATGGCTGCAATTGAAGAAATGCAGCAGAATATAAATTCAATAGCTGGAAATGTAAATATTTTAAACGAGAAAGCCAAAGAGAGCGGAAGCAGCGCTCAGAAGGGGCAGGTTTCTGTGAAGAAATCTAATGATGGAATAATAAAAATCAAAGATAGTATGACAGAACTAGTAAATGTAATAAGTCAATTAGGAAAAAGCGCAGAAAATATCGGACAGATAATAGAAGTAATAAGCGATATATCTGAACAGACAAATTTATTAGCATTGAATGCGGCAATAGAAGCTGCGCGCGCTGGCGAACACGGCAAAGGTTTTGCGGTCGTAGCAGATGAAGTGCGTAAATTAGCGGAGCGCAGCGCAAAAGCAAGTAAAAAAATAGCTGATATTATTAAAACAATTCAAGCAGACACAGAAAAAGTAGTAGAGTCGACAAATAATAACGCTAAACTTGCCGATGACGCGGTGGTATTATCAAAAGATGTTAATAATTCATTAAATGATATAATTGTAAAAATTAATGATATGCAGTTATTGATGAGCCAAGTATCTAATGCAATGAATGAACAAACAACAGCAAGCGGTCAAGTAGTGAAGCAAGTAGAAAATGTAAATAATCTGACAATTGAAGTCAACGCTTCTACAATTGAGCAATCAAAAGGTGTAGATGAAATAGTAAAAGCGATGGAAAATTTAATAAATATTACTAATGGAATAAAATTATCAATGAATGAACAGGTAAAAGGCGGGCAGCAGATAACTAAAGCAATAGTAGAAATAAATTCTTCTTCACAAAATAACGCTAAATTATCAGAAGATATTGAGAAAGAAACTAAAAATCTAATGGAAATATCCGATTATTTATATAGCGAAGTGTCTAAATTTAAAACTTGATGCTATAAAAAATAATGTGCGAATGTGCGCACATTCGCACATTAAAAAAAATAAAAAAAAAATTGCATTTTTTGTTTTTGAAATATATAATTATTTTTTTGAATAAAGATTCAATGGCGAATCTTTATGAAATTGAAGAAACCAAAAGGACAGCAAAGCAGCTTGCCTGAATATAAAAATATCACATCGAAGTGTTAATAAAAATGTAATTGTAAAAATAAATTTTAGCGCTGTAAAATTATATTAAACATTATTAACTAAAAACGCTAAAAAAATTTATTTTATAAAATATTAAAATATATAATTTTTAAAAAGGTAATTTGTAATTATGGAAAAAGATTTTATAAAAGAAAAAGAAATAAGCGCATGCGCTGTATTTGGTATTATGCATCAAACTAAACAAAAACTTAGCGGTGAATTAATAATAAGAGCAATAGAAATAATGCATGAACGTAGCAATGGAATGGGCGGCGGATTCGCGGCGTATGGTATTTATCCTGAATTTGAAGATTTTTGGTGTTTTCATTTAATTTACGAAAGTGAAAACGGCAAAAAGGTAACAGAAGAATATTTAGAAAAAAATTTTATAATCGAGTATCAAGAAGAAATACCAACTTGCCGCACTGAAAAAATAAAAGTATCGCCACTATTAGAAAGATATTTTTTGAAAGCACGTAAAAACAAAATTATCACAACAGAAGAAGATTATATAGTTTCAAATGTGATGTTTATTAATAGTAAAATACCTGATGCGTTTGTTGCTTCGAGCGGTAAAAATATGGGAATATTCAAAGGCGTAGGTTATCCGGAAGATATAGCGCGTTTTTTTAAATTAGAGGAATACAGCGCTTATATTTGGACAGCGCACGGGCGGTTTCCTACTAACAGCGCAGCTTGGTGGGGCGGCGCTCATCCGTTTGGTATTTTAGATTGGTCAGTTGTACATAATGGAGAGATTTCGTCATACGATATAAACCGTAGATATTTAGAAAATTATTCTTATAAATGTTCCTGTTTTACTGATACTGAGGTTATCGCATATTTAATTGATTTATTAGGGCGCAGACATAATTTAACATTTGAAGAAATTTCGAATGTATTATCAGCGCCGTTTTGGAATGATATTGAACGCGAGTGTCCTGAAAAAAAGGAATATTTTACTAAATTGCGAATAATCTATTCATCAGCATTATTGAATGGACCATTTGCTATAATTGTAGCGAATAAAGATACTATATTTGGATTGAATGACAGAATAAAATTAAGACCGCTTGTCGGCGCGACAGCCGACGATATTTTATATATTTCGTCTGAAGAATGCGCAATTTATGAAATTTGTAAAAATCCGGAAAAAATCTGGCGCACAAAATCAGGCGAGCCAATAATCGGGAGGTTGAAAAAATAAAATGGCAAAAAGAAATGCACCGCCAAATTTTTTAGTTAATCGAGATGAAGAAAAATGTATTTTATGTCAAGCGTGTGCGCGAATGTGCTCTAATGATGTGCATAAATATGACGAAGATTTTAATAATATAATTTCAGAAAACAGCAAATGCGTTGGCTGTCATTTTTGCGAAAGTATTTGTCCGACAGGCGCATTGACGATAAATCGCAATCCTTCGGAGTTTCGATTAAATGCTTATTGGGATGATAGAACATTAAAAAATTTGATAAAACAAGCTAACAGCGGCGGGATACTTTTGACCGGTATGGGCTGCGATAAAGCGTATAAAATTTATTGGGACCATCTTTTACTTAATGCCTCGCAAGTTACTAATCCGTCAATTGATCCGCTGCGCGAGCCGATGGAATTACGGACATATATAGGCAGAAAACCGGAAAAATACGAAAAAACCACAAAGATACCGCCCCAGTTGAAATTAGAAACTCCAATATTATTCAGCGCGATGAGTTATGGTTCTATTAGTTATAATGCCTGTTTATCATTAGCCAAGGCCGCTTCTGAATTTGGAATTTATTATAATACAGGTGAAGGCGGTTTACATAAAGATTTGTATAAATACAGCGCAAATACAATAGTTCAAGTTGCATCCGGAAGATTTGGCGTGCATCGCGAATATTTTGACGCCGCCGCCGCAATAGAAATAAAAATCGGGCAAGGCGCTAAACCGGGTATCGGCGGGCATTTGCCGGGCGAGAAAGTAACAAAAGAAATTTCAGAGACGCGAATGATACCGGAAGGCACGGACGCAATTTCACCGGCGCCGCATCATGATATTTATTCAATAGAAGATTTACAGCAATTGATTTATGCTTTAAAAGAAGTAACGCATTATAAAAAACCAATAGGAGTTAAGGTCGCTGCTGTTCATAATATTGCTCCGATAGCAGCTGGTATTGTTCGCGCTGGCGCTGATTATATAGCGATAGACGGCATACGCGGGGGCACTGGTGCTGCGCCGACAGTAATTCGCGATAATGTTGGTATTCCGATAGAATTAGCAGTAGCGGTAGTAGACCAGCGTTTACGCACAGAGGGTATAAGAAATCAAGCGTCTATAATAGCGGCTGGCGGTTTTCGGAACAGCGGCGATATTGTAAAAGCAATAGCGCTCGGCGCAGATGCCGTGTATATCGGCAGCGCGGCATTGATAGCAATGGGGTGTTCGTTATGTCAAAAATGTTATACAGGCAAATGCAATTGGGGCATTGCTACGCAGGATCCGTATCTAACAAAAAGATTAAATCCTGAAATAGGCAGCCGCAATCTTTTGAATTTATTACGAGCATGGAGTTTGGAATTAAAAGAAATGCTCGGCGGTATGGGCTTGAATGCTATTGAAAGTTTGCGCGGAAATCGCGAACAATTGCGCGGAATAAATTTGAATGAAAAAGAATGTCGAGTATTAGGCGTAAAATTAGCGGGCGAGGAATGGTGAGTTATTTATGAAAAAAATCATAGCAAAAGAAGAATATTGTATAGGTTGCAGATTATGCGAAATATACTGCACGGTAGCGCATACAAAAACAAAAAATATATTTAAAGTATTTAAAGGTAAAGACACCAAGCCGCTGCCGAAAATAAGAGTAGAAGCGAAAGATTATATTTCATTTTCATTGCAGTGCCGGCACTGCGCGGACGCTTTGTGCATTGATTCTTGTATGACTGGCGCAATGTATCGCGATGAAAAAACAGGCGCTGTTATTTGCGATGAAAATAAATGCGTCGGATGTTGGATGTGTATTATGGTCTGTCCATTTGGTGTGATTAGCAGGGATTATAAACAAAAAAAAATTGCATCTAAATGCGATTTATGTATTAATGAAAGTTCGCCCGTTTGCGTTAAAAATTGTCCAAACGAGGCGTTAATTTTAGAGGAAACATTATGAAAAATTATGTTATTATAGGAAACTCAATAGCCGGAACAAGCGCAGTAAAGGCAATCAGAGAAATCGATAAGGAAAATAAAATTATATTAATATCTGACGAGAAATATTTGAATTATTCGAGACCGCTGATTTCTTATTTATTAGCGCAAAAAGTTTCAAGCGATAGATTGAATTATTTGCCGAATGATTTTTATCAAAAAAATAATGTCGAATTATTATTAAACAAAAAAGCGCTGAAATTAGATATTAAAGATAAAAATGTGTTATTAAATGACAAGTCAAAAATAAAATATGATAAATTATTGTTAGCAACCGGCGGAACAGCGATAATTCCGCAAATTTCAGGACTGGACTGCGAAGGCGTATTTAATTTTATGAAATTATCGGATATCGAAAAGATTGAGAAATATCTTAAAAAAAATAAAGTGAAGAAATCAGTTGTTATCGGCGCAGGATTAATTGGACTTAAAGCGACAGAAGCGCTGATGAATATAAATATCAAGGTTTCGATTATAGAAATTGCAGATAGAATATTGCCTATGACTTTTGATAAACAGGCGTCAGAAATTTATGAAGAATTATTGAAAATAGAAGGCTGTGAAATTATTCTAAATAACAGCGCTGTTGAAATACGGCAGGACAGTAAAAGCAAAGTTTGTGAAGTTATTTTAAAAGACGACAAAAAAATAAAAACTGATTTAGTAATAATAGCGACAGGCGTGCGACCTAATATTGAATTAGCGCAAGGGACGGAAATATCGACAAATCGCGGATTTTTAGTTGATAAAAAAATGCGTACGAATATTGACGATATTTATGCGGCGGGCGACTGCTGCGAACCGACAATTGCTATTTTGCCAGTTGCCGCCAAACAAGGAAAAATCGCTGGCTATAATATGGCTGGCTTAAATAAAGAATTTCAATGGCTAATCTCAATGAATTCTGTTGAATTATGCAATATTCCGTCAATATCCGCAGGACAGACAAATGTATCGAGCGCAGAAAATATTGAGATTTTATCGCAATTAGACAAAGAAAAAAATGTTTATAAAAAAATAGTGATAAAAGAAAATAAGGTTATCGGCTATATTTTTGTTGGCAGTATCGAAAAAGCAGGGATATTCACAATGATGATAAATGACAAAATAGATATTAGTAGTTTTAAAGATAGTTTGTTAAATGAAGATTTTGGATTGATAAATTTACCAAAAGAATTTAGAAAACATTTAGTTATAGGCGCGGGGATAGAAGTATGAAAAAGCAAGAAATAATTGATGCTAAAAATTTGCATTATAAAATATTAAACGAAAAAATTATTGAAGCGGTAAAAAGCGGTGCAGACGAAATAATTTTAAATAATATCAATGGTCAAAGATATATAGCCGCAGGATTAAAAGATGATGCGCGAATAATAGTAAATGGCGTGCCGGGCAATGATTTAGGTGCATTTATGGACGGTCCGAAAATAATTGTAAACAGCAATGCACAAGATGTAATTGGAAACACTATGAATAATGGCAAGATAATAGTTCACGGAAGCTGCGGAGATATTACCGGCTACGGTATGCGCGCTGGTCAGATTTATATAAAAGGAAATGCAGGATATAGAATCGGCATACATTTAAAATCATATAAAAATTTATTGCCTGTGATTATTATCGGCGGCAGCGTCGGCGATTTTTTTGGAGAATATATGGGCGGCGGTGCGTTGTTTGTTTTGGGGTTGAATAATAATGACGTTAAAATCGTTGGAAATTATATAGGTACTGGTATGCACGCAGGCGTAATTTATATTCGCGGCTCAGTGCAGAAATATCAGTTAGGCAAAGAAGTCGGATTTGCCGAACTTAATGAAAATGATGTTGCGTTATTTGATAAGTATTTAAAAGATTATTGTGATATTTTTGATATTGATTATCAGAAATTGACTGCTGAAAAATTTACTAAATTAATACCTGTATCGCATAGACCTTATGGCAAAATATACGCATATTGATTTTTTTTGACTTTTTTAAGGAATTTGATATAATATGTTTATTATGAATGAATCAATAAAATTTGATGATAAAGATAGAAATTTATTATTAAAAGATTTTTTTAAAGATAAATGCGAAATACTAAAAGAAATTGCAAATTTTAAATCTGTTTTTTTCTATACATTTAATCAAAAAGACGAACTCTTTTTATTAACTGATTTATATGGTTTTTCCAAAAATATTAACGCAGCCGCAAGTTTTAAAAAAGAAGAATTAGGCATAGACCAATCTTCAGATGTGAAGATATGCAAAATATCGGCAGTTTTTAAAAAACGAGAATTGAAAAAATTTAAAGAATTAGCAGAGAAAAACGACGATGTGATAGTATTTATTCCGCTGGCGAATGAAAATATTTTTTTGGGATTAATAATATTCGCATTTAATGCGGATGCAGCAATCAATGAAGGGATACTTGTATTTTTTGCAGAAGCGATAATGAACTTTTTGGAAAATACCAGATTAAAACGGGAACTAAAAAAATCATTTACACAATTCACTACTTTAACGCAAATTAGCAAAATGATTGTGTCCGGCAGTTATTTGAAAGAAATATTGAAATTGATTGTCACAATGACTGCGGAAGTATTGAATTCAAAAATATTATCTATTATGTTGTTAGATGAAGCTAAACAGGAATTATTTATTGAAGCAACACAGTCGTTAAGCGAAGAATATATAAACAAACCGGCATTGAAAGTAGGCGAGAGCATTAGCGGCCGCGCGGTAAAAGAAAAGAAACCTATAACTGTTTTGAATGTTATAGAAGAACCGCAGTATCGTTATAAAGAATTGGCTAAAAAAGAAGGGATAGTATCGATGCTTGCAGTGCCGATGATGATAAAAGATAAAGTCATCGGAGTTATTAATTGTTATACCTCTACGCTTCATAATTTTACAGAAGATGAGATTGGGATGCTGCAGTCAGTGGCAAATCAAGCGGCAGTAGCAATTGAAAACACGAAATTAATGGAAGAAATAATCGCTACTCGCGAAATGTTGGAAACTCGAAAAATAATAGATAGAGCAAAAGCGATATTAATGAAAGATTTAAAATTAGACGAAGATAGAGCGCATAAATTAATTAATCGTAAGAGTATGAACAGCGGCAAGCCGATGAAAGAAATAGCAGAAGCGATAATATTAAGCGATGAAATCAGAAAAATGAGTTTAGCAAATTCATAAAAAATAAAAATATAATTTTAAAATTTACAATCTAAAAAACTTCCAAAATTTCAAAAATATAAAAGATATCGTTAACTTGACAAAAGAAAAACCATAAAGTATAATCTTTTTATATAAAAAAGCGAGAGATAAAAATGCAGATATTAAAAGACGAATTAAATAAATTTAGATTTTATAAATTTATAATATATGTTGTTTCATTAATAATTTTGACTTTTATTTGTGGACCAAATATTACTAAAAGATATAAAAATATTAAGGTTGGCAGTATCGCTGAATTTGATATTATTGCGCCGCAAAATATAGAAATAGAAGATGAAACAAATGAAGAAAATTTAAAATCAAAAATATTTTCAGAAATAAAAAATATATATAAATTTGAAAAAAATAATTATTCAATTGACGACACATATATATTAGAAAGATATCCTGATTTAGAAGAAGCAAAATTAAAAACTATAAAAGAACAGATCGAAAAATTATTAAACAAAATTAATGAAATCGGTTATACAGATAAAGATTTTGAAGAAAAAGATTATAAAATAGGAATAATAATCGATTCATATAAAGATAACAGCATACATAAATCTGAATGCTCTGCGCAGCAATTAAAAAAATTAGAAATAATTATTGGAAAAGATAATTTAAAAAAATTTTTAAAATCTAATATAACTTCCAACTTAAAATCAGATATCATTATTGATATAATACTTTCTGTGGTTAGACCAAATATAACTCTCGATAATGAACAAATAATGAAAGAATATTATAATTTAATTAATATTGTAGAAAAAAAACGAATTATCAAAAAAAATGAAATAATTGTTAAAAAAGGCGAAGAGATAACTCCGCAAATTGCTAATATTATTGAAAAATTAAATACTTTTGAATTAGACGCTAATATCCATATAATTTTAATTATATTTTTTACTTTTATTTTGATTGTTTTGTTTATAAATTATTATTTTCATTTTTTTATAAAAACTTTTACTACGAGTATTTACAATTATATTGTGCTTTTAATTTTATTGATAATTCCAGCGTTTTTTTTAAAGATATATTTAATATTAATTAATTCGTCATTATTTGCAGACAGACTATTCACTTATATTTTTTTAGTGCCGATTGAAGCGTCTGCGATTTTATCAGTGATGTTGTTATTTAATCGAACAGGTATAATTGTTTCGATGCTGACTTCGTTTATTGCGGCATTAGTATTTGCAGTATATTCGCCGCTCACAAAATTCAATGATGCCGGTTATGCGTTTTTATTGGGATTTACAGTATTTTTCAGTAGTATGACCGGTGTAATATTCATGTCGCGCGCTAAACGGCGCACTAATTTATTAAAATCAGGTTTTTTTATTTCATTAACTAATATAGTATTTTTATTTATTGCTGATAAATTATATACCGAATTGTATAAAATTGATTTAGAGGTGGAATTTCTGGCATATTCAATAATATTTATAAAGGGTTTATTAATTACGCCGACATTTGTAACTGGTTTTATGCCGTTTTTTGAAAGTATATTTAATCTTACTACTGAATATAGATTATTAGAATTATCAGATTTAAGCAATCCATTATTAAAAGATTTAGCTACAAAAGCGCCGGGCACATATCAGCATAGTTTGACAGTTGCGAATTTAGCAGAATCGGCAGCGCAAGCGATTGGCGCTAATCCCTTAATAGCGCGAGTCGGAGCATACTATCATGATATAGGCAAAATGGTGAAACCTAATTATTTTATAGAGAATCAGAGTTATATGCAAAATCCGCACGATAATATCAAGCCGAGTTTGAGTAATTCAATATTAAAAGCGCATATCAAGCATGGCATAGAATTAGCGGAAAAATGGAAATTACCGAAACCAATAAAAGACATAATCCAACAGCATCACGGGAAATCGTTAATGATATATTTTTATAATTTAGCATTAAAAAGCGGTGAAGAAGTAGATGAGCAGGATTATCGCTATATGGGGCCACCGCCAGATTTTAAAGAGTCAGCGATTATCTCAATAGCAGATTCAATTGAGGCGATGACTCGAACATTGAAAAATCCGACGCCTTCGCGCATAGAAGAAATGGTAAATAATGCTATTAAGAAAAAAATTATAGACGGCGATTTGGATAATTGCGAATTGACATTAAAAGAATTGCAAATAATATCGCAAGTTTTTATAAGAATTTTGACAACAATGTATCATACAAGAATAGAATATCCTGACAGCAAAGAATTGAAAACGAATGAAGAATTAAGAAAACAAAAGAAATTAGAAGCATCGTCAACAGAGCTGCAAAAGAATTAATGAATAAAATAAATATAGAGATACGGCATAAAAATAAGTATTTTAAATTATCAAAAAAAATATTAATATTGAATATAAAAAAAATATTGGAAATATTGGATTTGAATAATTGTGAATTGAATGTGTATATTGTTTCTGATAATTTTATTCAGAAATTGAATGTTGAATATAGAAATAAAAATAAGCCAACAGATGTCTTATCATTTTCGATAAACGAAAAAAATCCTGAGACTGGAAAAATACTATTAGGCGAATTGTTATTAGCAATAGATACGATTATTAATCAAGCGCAAGAATACAATATTACGCCATCGGAAGAATTTTTTAGAATGATTACGCACGGGATTCTACATTTGATTGGAATGACGCATGAAAATGCTAATAAAAAGCGTAAAATGACGCTAAAAACAAATGAAATTTTGAGATGTTTGAATTTTTGAAAAGTAAAGTTAATAAAAAAAACTTGACTTTAAGCATAATTTAATATTAAATTTCAATTTTTAATTTTAGGATAATTTTATTTTATGGAGTAATTGAAAATGGAAGTAAAGGAAACCTTAAAAGAAAATTGCGTTATGCAATTAAGATTTGAAGCGCCTTATGAAGAAGTAAAACCAAGTTTTGAAAAAGAATATAAATTAATAAAAAATACAATAAGACTTCCCGGATTTAGACAAGGACGCGCGCCTGAAAATATTGTAAGAGAACGAGCATTGCCATATATCATTGAAGAATTCAAAAAAAAATATTTTAATGAAATATTTAAAAATTATATTATCGAAAAAAAAATTAATATTTACAGAGATGCAATTCCCAAAATTACTAAATTTGAATTTTCTGAAAATCAGCCGTTTGTAGCGGAAATAGAATTTGAAATTTATCCGCAAGTAAATTTGACAAAGGATGATTATAAGGATATAAAATTATCGAAACTTGATTATTCTGTATCTGATGATGAAGTAAATGATATTATTGAAAAAATGTTGTTTGAAAAACAACTAATTAAAATTGAAGAAATTGACATGCCAATAAGTAAAGGATATTTAGTAACAGCTAATGTTTCTGGAAAAGATGCGGAAGGCAATGAAATTCCTATGTTAACCAAAAAAAATTATTTTTTTGAATTTAAAGACATTGAAGATGTCGCCTCAGAAAAAGGATTTAGCGAAAAATTTATTGAAGAAATTGCAGGCAAGAAAAAAGGCGATAAAATACAATTTGAATATGAGTTTTCAAAAGATTTTGAATATTCAGATTTGAAAGGAAAAAAAGTATTTGCAGAAGCAGAAATTTTAAAAGTAGAGAAGAAAAATTTACCAGAAATAACTGACGATATAGCAAAGCAATTAGGATATGATAATGTAGAACAATTATATTCTAAAATAAAAAGTCGACTTGAAGCCGAGAAAAAAAATAAATTGGACCAAAAACAAATAACTAATTTTTTTGAAATATTAATTCAAAAAATTAAAATTGATTTGCCAAAATCAATGGTAGATGCTGTAAATCTCGATGAGCAAAAGCGATTTGAAAAGCAATTTGCAAATCAATTTAAAATGTATAATATAGAAATGAAACGGCTGTATAATATTTTTAATACTACGGCAGAAGAATGGTTAGAAGGTAATAAAACAAAAGTTGAAAATGATATAAAACAATATTTATTAGCTTCTAAAATTATAGAAAATGAAAATTTGAAGCCGGACCAAGATGAAATTGAAAAAGAATTAGAATTATTAGCGCAAGAATATGGCAAAGAAAAAAAAGAATTAAAACGAGAATTAATAAAAAATGAGCAATTTCCTGACTTTTTAAATTCGTTATCGCATAGAAAATTAGAAAAACTTATCTTAGAAAATTATGTTGAAAAATAATTTTTAATTTTAGGGCTAAATGAAAAAAGGTTATTATGGCGTTTATGGCGGCAGATTTATTCCGGAGATATTATATAGGGCATTAATTGAATTAGAAAAGAATTTTAAATTGTATCGCAATGATATTGCGTTTAACAGAGAATATAAATATTATTTGACAAATTATATAGGCAGACCAACTCCGCTGTATTATGCCGAAAGATTAAGCGCGCATTTTGGAAATAGCAACAAAATTTTTTTTAAACGCGAAGATTTGTGCCATACTGGTTCGCATAAATTGAATAACGCGTTAGGACAAGCATTACTTGCATTAAAATTAGGCAAGACGCGATTGATAGCAGAAACTGGCGCTGGTCAGCACGGCGTAGCTACTGCGACAGTAGCGGCGCTGTTCGGTTTAAAATGCAGCGTGTATATGGGAGAAGTTGATATTGAGCGTCAAGCGATGAATGTTGCGCGAATGAAATTATTAGGCGCTGAAGTAGCAGCAGTAGATACTGGCAATATGACGCTTAAAGACGCAGTAAACGAAGCGCTGAAAGATTGGGTATCGTCGTATAAAAATACTCATTATGTTATCGGGTCAGTAATAGGTCCGTATCCTTATCCTGAAATGGTGGCGCATTTTCAGAAGGTAATAGGAAGCGAAACTTATAATCAATTTAAGAAATTAAAATTAAAAAAAAAATATCCTGATACATTGATTGCGTGCGTAGGCGCGGGCAGTAATGCAATTGGTTTATTCAAATATTTTATTGATAAAAAAGTGAATTGTAAATACATTGGCGTTGAGGCGGCTGGTATGGGATTGACGAGCGGCGAACATTCAGCGAAATTATTAAAAGGCGAGCCGGGCGTGTTGCACGGAACATACACTTATATTTTACAGGATTCGAGCGGTCAGATAATCGAGCCGTATTCTATATCTGCCGGATTAGATTATCCCGGCGTCGGACCAATACATTCATATTTAAAAGACGAAAAAATTGTTGAATATAAAGCAGTAACAGACCGCGAAGCGCTTGACGCGGTAGATAAACTTACAAAATACGAAGGGATATTGCCTGCGCTTGAAAGCGCGCACGCTGTCGCTTATTGTTTGAAATATGTAAAAAAAACGAAAAATGAAAATATTGTAGTATGTTTATCAGGCCGCGGCGATAAAGATATGCAGACTATTTGCGATAGAAAGGAGAAAAATAATAATGCTTGATATATTAATAGAGATAGGCGTAGAAGAATTACCTATATCTGAAGGCGAAAAAATAATAAATGATTTCGGCGCAGCTATGCGCGAGTTTTTAGAAGAGAATAATTTGCGCTATCAAATGTGTGCAGCTACCGGTTCGCCGCGTAGAATTGTTTTAATTATAAAAGAATTATTAGAAAAACAAGCGGACAGCGAATTAAAAATTTATGGCCCGCCGAAAAATGTATTTTTTGACGCAGCTAATCAAATAACAAAAGCTGGCGAAAAATTTTTAGAAAAAAATAATAAAAAAATCAGCGATGTAATATTTAGCAAAAAGCCGGAGGCGAATAATGATATTGAATACGCATTGATAATTGAAAAAAAAGCCGGTGAAAATGCGATTGATTTATTAGCAAAAAATATAGAGGATATTTTATTGTCTTTAAATATAAAAAAGAAAATGCGTTGGACTGATGAAAATTTAATGTTTTCAAGACCGATACGATGGATTTGCGCATTAGCGAATAATGAAAAATTAAATTTAAAAATAGCGGATGTAGTTGCTGATAATAAAACATATGGTCATAGATTTTTAAGCCCGAATGCTATTGAAATAAAGTCAATAGATGATTATTTTGACCAACTAAAAAAAAATCATGTGATAGCGGATAAATTTTCAAGAAAAAAAATAATGTTGACTAAAATAGAAAAATTAATTGAAAATACAAATTTATCAGTAGAATTAGATGAGGAATTAATAGATATAAATAATTTTTTAGTAGAGTATCCTAATCCAATAATTTGCGAATTTCCAAAAGATTTTTTAAAAATTCCAGAAGAAACTTTGATTTCTACTATGAAAAAACATCAAAAATATTTTGCAATGTATGATAAAACTAGTGGAAAATTAACAAATAAATTTGTAGTGATTTCTAATATGACAGATAAATTTATAAATAATATTAAACGCGGTAATGAACGAGTAATAACCGCTCGTTTTGAGGACGCAAAATTTTATTATGAAGATGATTTAAAAAAGGATTTAGTATATTTTAATGACAAATTGAAAAAGATAACTTATATAGATGGTATTGGCAGTATTTATAAAAAGATAGAGCGAATGAAAAAAATCGTAGAATATATATCTACAAAATTTTGCGTTTCAGAAACGGACAAAACAAAAGCGTTGCAATCGACTGAACTGTGCAAATTTGATTTAGCGACTGGTATGGTCTATGAATTTCCACAATTGCAAGGAATGATAGGCGCACATTATGCTAAGAAAAAAGGAATAGATGATGTGGTGGCAAATTCGATAAAAACGCATTATTTACCTGCTGGCAACTTATCAGAATTACCAGATAGCGTTTGTGCGAAATTAACAGCGCTTGCTGATAAATTTGACATTATGAGCGTATGTTATTTATTGTCTTTGAAACCGAGCGGTTCTGCTGATCCCTATGCTGTGCGGCGCGCAGTGCGCGGCACTATTGCAATTATTAGAAGTTTTCAAATAAATATTGATTTAATTGAAATTTTAAAATATTCGCTCTCGTTAGCATATCAAGATTTAGAAAACAAGAAAAATATTGCTATTGAAAATGTGTTGAATGAACTATTAGAATTTTATAAAAATAGATTTGTAAATTTATTAGAAGAAGAAGGAAAAAATATAAATTTTATTAGAATGGCAGTGGATGCGCAGACTGACAAATTCGATATTTTAGCAATAGATAAAAAATTAACAGCGCTTTTGAATTTACAAAATGACGAGAATTTGCAAAAGGTTTTACAAGCATTCAAACGGTTAAATAATATTTTGAAAAAACTCGATAGTTTAAAAAAAGTTGATATTTCGTTATTTCAAGATAATATTGAAAAGGAATTATACGATAAGTTTTTAGAAATAAAAAAGGAAGTAGAAGAATTTGTAATTAAAAATAATTATGAAAAAATAATTATAAAATTATCTATGTTAGGCCCAATAATAGATAGATATTTTGACAGTGTGCTTGTAATGGCTAAAGATGAAAAAATAAAAAATAATAGATTAGCAATGTTGAAAGAAATAAGTGATTATTATAAAAAACAATATGCTTTTTAAAAAATATGGATATAATAGAAAAATTAAAAAAAATTTTTAGTTGCAAAAAAACTTTATTTGACGAATACGAACCGACCGAAGAATTTGTAGATTTAGAAATTGGCGATAAAGTGGGATTTATCGCGAGCTCGCACGGCAATATTATCGCATTGAAAATAATAGTAGAAAAATTAAAAAATACCAATGTTAAAATTATATTTCATTTAGGCGATATAATGGATGAACATGCCGGATATTTAGAATGTATGGAATATGTAATGAACGAGCCACTGATAAAGCCGATAGTAGGCAATCACGATTTGTTAATTGTCAATCAAGATAAGGTTCATAATTATGAAGAAGAGTATTTAGCATTAGCAAAACGCGCAAGTGAAAAATTTATGAATAATCGAATATTTTATGATTTTTTGATGAATATGCCGGCAAAAGTTGAGACGCCGTATTTTTCAGTAGTGCACGAAAGCGTAAAATCGCCATATTATGCTAAAATTACTAAACTCAAAAAAAAATCGAGCGAATACGGTAAGACACCTGACGAAAATTTAGAAGCTGTATTTAATTGCACGCTGCCCCATCCCTATTTTACTGGGTCAGATCATCAAGCATATATAATCAGCGGTTCGAAAATCAAGCGTGAAAATATTCTGCCGAATACCACTGTAAATGTAAAAGGCGGTAAAATTATAAGCGTGCCGTCAGTGTCATTATCAAAAGATGCAAATTATACTCACGGTTATTGTATTGCGGAAATTTTAGAAGATAAATCGCTGAATGTAAGTTATTATGATTTGCCGTATTTATTGATAGATAATAACGAAGGTATGCTGTAATAATTTTTCGGAGGCGTTAATAAAATGGAATGTATGTTCTGCGGAAAAACCTTGATTATCAGTAAAAAATTTATTGAAAATAATGATATAGTAGAATGTTCTAATTGCAAAAATTCTTTTAGATATAGCGCTGAAATCGTCAAACCGCAAAAAATCGAAAAAACAGATACCAGTATAATTTTATTATTTCTTTTGATAAGATTGTTTATTGCTATTTTAATTACATTTTCGTATTTTTATTTTTTGCATCGAAATATAGACAATATTTTAATTTTGTTTTTTGTTTTAAATTATCTGTTTTTTATTTTGAATGTTTTTGCAAATATTATTTATTTCAAAAAGATGCCGGATTATTCGTTATTATTTAATGATAAATATTTTAATACGCGGATTTTTTGGATAAACGCCGCTGAATTGATTTTAACAGCATTAGCAAATTTAATATTTTTTATAATATATTGATTTATGCTGATATTTGGTAAAAATCCGATATTTGAATATTTAAAACATCGTCCGAAGGATATAAAAAATATTTGGACTGCTGATGAAAAAATATTCAATAAAATTCGTTCAAATTATAAAGTTCCAATAAAACTAACGGATAAAAAAAATATTGAAAAACTGCTGAATAATAATAAAGAAGCAGTTCATCAAAATCTCGCGGCAGAATTGAAAATGTCTAATATTTTTAATTTAGAAACTGTATTGCAAAAAATATCAGAGCAAAAAAAAGATGGGATTATTTTGATATTAGATCATATAAATGACCCGCAGAATTTTGGCGCTATTATCAGAACTGCTGCGTTTTTCAATACAGCTGCTATCATCATAGCAAAGGATAGACAAACGCCTATTAATGCTACTGTTATAAAAGCAGCAAGCGGTATGACAGCTTTATTGAATTTTGCCGTTGTTGTGAATCTTAATGCCGCGCTTGAAACACTGAAAAATAGCGGATATTGGATTTATGCTTCGGCAGCAGCAGGCGGTGAAAATTTAGAAAATGTGCAAATCAATGAACCAATAGCATTAATAGTAGGTAATGAAGGCGAAGGTGTCAGCAGATTATTAGTAAAAAATTCAGATTTTAAAATTACTATTTCTGGCTCTACAAATGTAGAATCTTTGAATGTCTCTGTTTCTACTGCAATAATGCTGTATCATTTTTATAATAAAATATCAAAATAAAAAATGGCAAAACGGGATTTATTTATATTGTGTTATAATGTTGTTATTTTAACGCGTGTAAATAATTATTCAAAAGAAACATTTGATATTTTCAGCAGTTTAATTGAAAATGATTATAACATAAAAATAAATGCTGATGAGATTTATCGATATTTTCAAAATATGCGCGCTAAATTAAAAAATGAAAAAGAATTTATTTTAGATTTTTTTAAAACCAACAATATTGAAATTTCTAATGTTTCAGAACTTGTATATAAATTAAGAGTAGCAGACAGAAACGAATTGCGAATAGATAAAAAATTAAAAGAAACTCTTGAAAAATTGAAAGTTGAATATAGATTGATTTTATTGTGTAATGCAATTGAAGAAATAGGTCTTCGCGAAATTTCATATTTTAAACTTTATAATTATTTTGACAATATTATTTTTTCTAATGAATATTTCACACTGGAAGTATCTGACGAATTTAAAAAACAATATGCAGATAAAAATATAATATTGACTGAAAAAGAATTATATCTAATTAAATGAAATATTTTGAACTTTTAAAATTATCAGCAGATTATCTGAAAAATAAAAATATCGAAACAGCGCAGTTAGACGCTGAAATTCTTTTGTCTTTTGCAGATAATATTACTCGTGAAAAATTGATTTCGCTTTTAAATTATGATGTATCTGAAAAAACAGTAATTTTTTTTAGAAAACTAATAAGATTGCGAGGCGCAAGAATACCAATAGCGTATATTATCGGAGAAAAAGAATTTTACAGTTATAAATTTTTTGTAGATGAAAGTTGTTTAATACCGCGTCCTGAAACAGAACAGATTATTGATTTAGCGATTGACAATTACAAAAATAAAAATTCAAAATTAAAAATATTAGATTTATGCGTAGGCAGCGGAAATATATGTTTGACACTGTTATTAAAATTTTCAAATGCAAAAGCGGTAGCGGTTGATATATCAGAAAAAGCGTTATTAGCGCTTTATAATAATGCTGAATATCATTCGCTGTTGAATAGAATAATGATTATTAATGCTGATGTATTATCATTAAGTTTTTATGAAAGATTCAAATCAGAAAAATTTGATTTGCTTGTATGTAATCCGCCGTATATATCCGAAAACGAATATTTAACCTTAGCGCCAGAAGTGAAAAAAGAACCTAAAAATGCATTAACTCCTGAAACTAATGATAATTTGATTTTTTATAAAAAGATTATTGCTAATCTTGAAAAATTATTAAATGTAAATGGCAGCGCATATTTTGAAATTTCAGAAAATATATTTGCTAAATTACAAAATCTTCAAACTATCTATCCTAATTTAAAATTTTTATTTTTTAATGGTTTTAATAATAAACCGAATGTATTAAAAATTTTTTTTTTGGAAAGCGTATGCTAAAGAGTTTCGTTTCTGTTATCTTGCTGATATTTTTATAATCTTGACTTTTGGCAAAATTTCATATTATAATTAAAATTAATTTGAAAAATAATGTTTATCGTATTAAAAATGTTAAATAATATTGCTTGTAAAATTTATGAAAATCAGCGAAATTTTAAAAAAATCACCGAAAAAATATATTGTCAAATTTTCAAATGATTATTTTATTGAAGTAGATAAAAAGACGCTGGCTGATAAAAATTTAGTTGAAAATTTAGAATTAACAGAATCTGAATTTTTAGAATTAAAACGGCAATTAGAATCTATTAATGCTGAAAAAATAATATTAAATAAATTATCAGCGCGTAAACGCAGTGAATTTGAAATCCGAAGTTTTTTAAAAAATGCCGATATAAGCGCAGAAATAATTGAGCAAACCATCGATAAATACAAAAAATTGAAGCAAATTAATGATTATGATTTTGCTGAAAGTTTTATAAATGATAAATTGCATTTGAGTAAAAAATCATTAAAAACGATAAAATCAGAATTACAGAAATTTAAGATTTCTAATGATATAATAAATGAGTTATTTGCCAAACAAAAAAACGCCGATACTAATATTGAATTAGAAAATTGTAAAAAACTAATCCAAAAGCGTTTAAAATTAAAAAAAATTACTGATTTAGAAAAACATAAAATTACGCGATATTTACTATTTAAAGGTTATAATTTTAATACTATCAGCCAAGCGTTTTCTGAAATATCAGATGCTAATCTTGCAAACGAATGTCATATGCCCATTTAGATAATTGTTCAGTTCGTCTATTGACATAGTTAGAATAAATTTTATATTTTCGCGGATTCGGAATAATAGCCGCGAGCATTATAGATTGCTGCATTGATAGTTTTTTTGCTGGAATTTTAAAATAATAAAAAGCCGCGGCTTCTGCGCCGTAAATACCATTGCCCCATTCTATTACATTTAGATATAATTCTAAAATTCGATTTTTTGATAAATATAATTCAAGCAGTAAAGTATAATACGCTTCGAGAATTTTTCTAATATAACTTCGTTCAGGCCATAAATATAAATTTTTGGCAAGCTGCTGCGTTATTGTGCTGCCGCCAAATTTTATTTTATTTTTTTTTTGGTTAGTTTCAAACGCTTTTTGTATAGCGACAAAATCAATACCGTTATGATTGTAAAAATTGCTGTCTTCGGCGGCAATCACGGCTTTTTTTAGATTATTAGAAATATCAGATAAATCGCGCCAAATATAATATTTTTTGTTTTTTTTATTTTGTGCAAGATATTGTTTTTTGCGAATATTCATAAAACTTGTATTTTGCGGGTTGATGAATTTATAAATCAATACCTGTAAATTTGTAATTATTACAAATAAACAAAATAAAATTATCAAAAAATAAAATATTTTTTTCAACATAGCAATTATCAGGTTTTAATTATAAAAATTATGTAATTTTATGGATTACAATAGAATCTAATGAAGTGTTATCTCCGGCTAATCCTGACAGCAAAATTATATAATCATTTTTTTTTGCTATTTTTAGTTCGTTGATAACTACGCACTGTGCGTAGTTGATATACTCTTTAAATTTGAATTCACGTTTTACTAAAAATGGAAATACGCCCCATAATAAATTCATTTGTCTGTAAGTTTTTTCTGATTTAGTGAAAGCAATGATTGGCGCTGCTGGTCTATCTGCTGAAACTATCCGAGCAGTATCTCCTGACCGCGTGAGCACTGCGATGCAGTGAGCATCTAAATCGCGCGATAATTGAGCGATAGAGATACTTATCGCTTTGCGTAAAATATCATTGTATTTAGTTTGATGGATATTTACAAAAAATTTTTTTTCAGCCCAGAGATATGCTTCTGCTTCGCGTAAAATAGCGTCCATTGTTTTTACTGTTTCAAGCGGATATTTGCCGACTGCTGTTTCGCCGGACAGCATAACAGCATCAGCGCCTGCTAAACAAGCGGCAGCGACATCTGTCACTTCTGCACGGGTAGGAGTAGAATGCTCTATCATTGTTTCTAACATCTGTGTAGCAACAATTACTGGTTTGCTTGATTGTATTGCATAATTAATCAGCTCATTTTGTATTAGCGGCACTTTTTGCGCTGGGAATTCTACGCCTAAATCGCCGCGCGCTATCATTATTCCATCACTAACATCTAAAATACTTTTTATATTGTCAAGCGCTTCTGGTTTCTCTATTTTTGAAATTATTGGGATATTGACATTTTTAGATTTTAAAATTTTTTTTAAATCAATCACGTCTTTAGCAAATCGCACAAATGATAATGCTATGAAATCGACGCCGGCTTCAATACAATATTCTACATCTTTTTTGTCTTTGAGAGTAAGCGCAGAAATTTTTAATTTGCTATCAGGTAAATTCATTCCTTTTTTATCTTTTAATATTCCGCCGCGTAAAACTTTGGCTTTTAAATATTCTTTTGTTTTACCAATCACTGTTAATTCCAATGCTCCGTCGTTTAATAGAATCCGCTCTGATATTTTCACATCATTTAATATTCTCGAATATTGAACTGGTATTATTTTAGCTGAACCGATAATGTTTTTTGGAGTAATAAAGACTTCCGCGCCTTCAACTAATTCAATTGCGCCGTTTTCAAATTTTCCGACACGAATTTTCGGTCCGCATAAATCCGCTAATATAGATACATTTAATTTTTCATTATTTGTAATTTTCCTTATATTTTTTATTAGTTTTATATGCTCTAACGGGTCGCCATGCGAAAAATTCACTCTAAAAATATTTACACCGGCATAAAGTATTTTTTTTATCATTTCAGCACTATTTGATGCTGGTCCTATCGTCGCTATAATTTTAGTGCGGCGAATATGCAAATAATTATATTGTTTCATAAAATTCAAACCTTTTGATATTTTTTTATTAAGACATATAATTTTAAATCATATCAATTAAAAATGCAATATTGATTTTTTTTATTTAAAATAATATAATAAATATTTATGTCAAAAATACTTATTTATAATGATGGCAATACTGGTGAATCTGAAATTTTTCAATTGTTAATCGAGCAAAAATATTCTGTTAATTATACTAATAATCTGCCTGAAACCGAGAAATTATTAGAAACCCAAGATTTCTCCATTATTTTTTTAGATTTAGATACAGATGATAATGCTTTATATTTAATCAAAAAATTAAAGAAAATAAAAGCGAATACTAATATTGTCGTATTATCAAAAAAAAGTAATGTTTCAAATGCAGTAGAATGTATGAAAGCTGGCGCAATAGATTATATTGTTCAGCCGTTCAGCGCTGATAAAATTTTAGATTTGATCGATAATTTTTTTAATATTGTTCCGCAGCAATTAGACAATAATATTGAAAAAGAAAAAGTAGAAGATTATTTGGATTATAAAATTATCGGAGCAAATATCAAACTCCAAAAAATTTTAAAAAAAGTGCAGATTGTAGCAAATACCAAAGTATCAGTATTAGTCACAGGCGAAAGCGGAACAGGTAAAGAATTAATAGCACGCGCTATACATAATTTAAGCGACAGACGCGATAAGCCGTTTATCACATTTAATTGCGCTGCGCTGCCAGCTAATTTAATTGAAAGCGAATTATTCGGTTATGAAAAAGGCGCATTTACAGGCGCTATTCGCACACAAATCGGAAAATTTGAAGCGGCTAATGACGGAACATTGTTTATAGATGAAATTGGCGATATGGATTTAGCAGTGCAAGCGAAATTATTAAGAGTTCTCGAAACGCGCGAAATCACGCGATTAGGCACAACAAAATCTTTAAAAATCAATACTCGTTTTATTTTCGCTACAAATAAAGAATTATTGGAATTAGTGCAAAAAAATCAGTTTCGCGAAGATTTGTATTATCGTATAAATGTTGTTAAATTCGAATTGCCGCCTCTGCGCGAGCGCCGTGATGATATACCGGAATTATTCAAATATTATTTCAAATTATTTTGTAAAGAATACAATAAAAAAATTACTTATATTGCTCCAGATGTTTTAAAAACAATTTCTCTCTATTACTGGCCCGGCAATATCAGACAATTTCGCAATGTCATAGAAAATTTAGTGGTTTTAAATGAAACAGGTAAAATAAAATTTGAAGATTTGCCAGAAGAAATAATAAAAGACCACAAATCTGATATTTATGAAAACAGATTGGAATTCAAGGGGTATCAGCCGTCACTGCCGGTTTCTAATAATTTAACTGATAGTGGCGATACGCGATTATCAACACTTGCTGAAATTGAAAAAAACGCAATATTAAATACATTAAAAAGCGTTAATTACAATAGAACAAAAGCTGCGCAAATATTAAATGTGAGTTTGCGGACAATACAGCGTAAAATTAAAGAATATGGCTTGGAAATTGACGAATTAAAAAATAATAATTAATTTTTTTAGGCGGTGCGGATATGATAAATATTGAACAAAAAAAATATAAAGACAAACAGATTATATGTTTGCAAAATTCGCCAACTGATAAATTGTATGTTTTGAAAAAAGGCAAGATACGTGTAGTAGTGAATAATGAAAAAAATATCACGCAGGATTTAGTGGCAAAAACAGGACACGAGGTAAATGTTATAACAGAGCCGAATCAGACAGTCGGTGAAATCGGAATGTTATTAAAACGCGAGCGGTCCGCTTCATTAATTGCGAGCGGTGAAGTAGAACTTGAAGAAATAAGTTTTTCTGAAGAAGTGAATTTTTCAGAAATCATCAAACATAATAAAGAAATCGGTTATAGCGTTTTATCTACTGTTATTCTTCGCACTGCAAATATTACAGAACAGATATATACTACAAAAAAAGAAATAGATGAATTATTAGCAGAATATAATGATAATTTTGCGATATTGCAAAATTTTAAAACAACGGATAAAAAAATTATAGATACGCTTACCAAACTAAAAAAAACAATAAAATCAGCGGCTGATCCGATAATCGAAAATTTTAGAATGTATAATTCTAAAATTTCGCAATTTCAAAAAGTTGAACCATTAGAAACAAATGTATTTGAAAAAAATGTTATTTTTTTTGATGAAAAATCAGCAGGCGATTATATATATTTGCAATTAAGCGGAAAGATAACAGTTTTATGCAATAATATTCCAATATTTACTAGCGACAAGCAAAATACTATATTCTGCGATTATTCGATTTTTTTAAAAAATATTGAGCGTCCGAAAAATTATTTTGCTTTTTTAGTGAATGAAAAATCAAAAGTTCGAAGAATCGCAAAATTTACTTTTGACGAAATGCTGGAAAATCAGCCGATATTATACAGTCATTTATCCAAAATAATCAGCGCATTACTAATTAATTCGGATAAAGTCATTACTGATTTAAAAAAGAAAAGGACTATTTTAGAAAATGCTCTTGCAAAAGATAAAGAAAATTCTATATTAAAAGCATTTACTATAATTAAAGCGGATAATCCGTCGCAGGAAATTTCAGATAAAATAACGATTTTTTTAGAAAAATATAAATAAAAAAATTGTGTAAAATTATTAGTGCGCATAGATTATTGCTGATGTTTTGATATAAATAAAAAATCTTTGCAATTTTTTTTTATGGCTGTGCGATTATTTTTTTCATTATCAAGCCAAACGCGCATTTTATAATATTAATTTTGATTTTTTTAAATATGGGATTTTATAATTTTCCACAATTCGAAAATACCAATTTGTTTAGTTGAAGAATACATCAATAAATTTTCAATAGAAATGCCAATGTATTCAGCGATTGTTTTTAATTGAGTATGTCTTAAAGTTTTATTTATTTTATCGCATTTTGTCAATGTTATGATAAAATTTTTATTAGTTTTTTTTAGCCAATCAATCATCATCATATCATCGTCAGTCGGCAGATGTCTGAAATCTAACAGTTGCACTATCAATTTTATATTTGGGCGATTATTAAGATATTTATCGAGTAATTTATTCCAGTTATTTTTAATTTTTATCGGCACTTTCGCATAGCCGTAACCGGGCAAATCAACAAAATAAAATTTGTCGTTAATTAGAAAATAGTTTATTGTCTGCGTGCGCCCCGGAGTATCGCTCACTCGCGCAATTTTTTTTTTTCCTAATAATGAATTTATCAATGAAGATTTACCTACATTTGATTTACCGGAAAAAACTATTTCAGATAAATCATTATTCGGCAAATCTTCATAATTAGCCACTGCCTTGATAAATTTTACAGAATGTATTTGTTGGTGCGCCACCATAATAAAAAATTATTTTTTGCGATGCGAAACAATTTCGTCAATAATACCGTAATCTTTTGCCATTTCTGGCGTCATATAATTATCTCTGTCAGTATCGCGCTCAATTTCCGCTATATCGTGACCTGTATGATAAGCTAATATTTCATTTAATAATTTTTTTATTCTTAACATTTCGCGCGTTTGAATTTCAATATCAGTCGCTTGCCCGCGCGCGCCACCTAATGGCTGATGTATCATTATTCGAGAATGTGGCAACGAAAATCTTTTACCTTTTGCGCCAGCCGCCAAAATCAGCGCTGCCATACTTGCTGCTTGACCTACGCATATAGTAGAGATTTCCGGGCGAATATATTGAATAGTATCGTAAATCGCCAAGCCGGCGGTCACAATGCCGCCAGGACTATTGATATATATGTTTATATCTTTTTCTGGATCTTCTGATTCTAAAAATAATAATTGTGCTACTATAACATTAGCATACGCTTCGTCAATTTCGCGACCTAAAAATATAATTCGGTCTTTGAGCATTCGCGAGTAAATATCATACTGTCTTTCGCCTTGACCTGTTTGTTCTATAACATACGGTATATAGTAAGTCATAATTCTATAATCACTCCTTTATATTAAATTAGATTAGTCTAACAAATTACTATAATTCGTCTGGATGCGTTATTTTTCCTGTTATTGCGCTTGCCGCCGCAACTGCTGGATTAGATAAATATACTTCGCTTTCAACATCGCCCATTCTTCCCACAAAATTACGATTTGTCGTAGCAATAGCGCGTTCGCCTTTTGCTAATATTCCCATATGTCCGCCGAGACAAGGTCCGCAAGTAGGCGTGCTTATAGCAGCGCCTGCATCTATAAATATATCAAAATATCCGCGTTTCATTGATTCTTTCCAGATTTCTTGCGTAGCTGGAATAATTATACATCTTACATTTTTTGCAACTTTTCTGCCTTTTAATACTGCCGCAGCTTCAGCCATATCTTCTAATCTACCGTTTGTGCATGAGCCAATCACTACCTGATCGATTTTGATATTATTTACTTGTGATACTGGTTTCACATTTTCTGGCAAATGCGGCAGCGCTACTAACGGTTCAATTTCAGAAACATTGACATTATATATTTTTTCATATACGGCGTCTGCATCGCTTTTATAAAATTTATATTCGCGTTTTGCGCGATGTTTGACATATTCTTCTGTTATATCATCTGGCTCTATAATACCATTTTTCCCGCCTGCTTCTATCGCCATATTACACATTGTCATTCGATTGCTCATATTCATATTTTTTATTACTTCTCCACAAAATTCCATTGCTTTATATAATGCGCCATCAACGCCAATCATTCCAATCACATATAAAATTAAATCTTTGCCTGATACCCATTTATTTAATTTTCCGGAAAATACAAATTTTAATGATGCTGGCACTTTTAGCCATACTTCGCCTAATATCATTGCCGCAGCTAAGTCAGTGCTACCTGAGCCAGTAGAAAATGCGCCGAGCGCGCCGTATGTGCAAGTATGCGAGTCAGCGCCGATAACAACATCGCCGGGCAATACGATTCCTTTTTCAGGCAATAATGCATGTTCAACGCCCATTTGCCCAACTTCAAAATAATTTGTCAATCCGTATTCTATTGCAAAATCCCGCAGCATTTTCACTTGTTCAGCGCTTTTTATATCTTTATTTGGCGTAAAATGATCAGGCACTAATACCACTCGATCTTTATCAAAAACTTCTTTTATCCCTAATTTTCGCACTTCTTTAATTGCTAATGGTGCTGTAATATCATTGCCTAATGCAATATCAACTTTTGCGTTTATTAGTTGACCGGGTTTTACAATTTTTTCGCCGCAATGGTCGGCAAGTATTTTTTCTGTAATTGTCATTCCCATAAAAACAACCACACTCCATATTAAAAAATAAAATTTTTTCTATTAAAATATCTTGATAAACTAAATATTGTCCTAATCGGTCCAGATATAACATACAAAAAACCAATACTGAATAATAATATCGATGGATATACAAATAGTAAATAAAGCACTATAAATATCGTAATAATAAGAAATATCGGTTTTTTGTAGAGAATTTTGACTTTTTTGAAACTATAATATCTAACTTTTGAAATCATCAATACGCTTAATATCAAAACAGTAATCACGAAAATTCTATTTTTGTAGTTTTGCGCAATTATAATATTTGTTAAAAATCGTTCGTATATCCAAATTATAGTCGATAATAAACCAGCAGCGCCCGGTATCGGTAATCCAATAAAATAAGTATTCGGCATATCTGTTCGCGCATAGACATTAAATCGCGCTAATCTAATTGCGCCGGCTGCGACAAAAATAAAAGAGAGCAACCAGCCCAAATGTTTGAAGTCAGTCAAATTGCGCAGGCAATATAAATACGCTACTACTGCTGGCGCTACGCCAAAAGATATAACATCTACAATAGAATCAAAATTCAAACCAAATTCTGTTGTAGTATTTGTAAATCTCGCTATTCTGCCGTCCAACCCGTCCATTAATACTGCAATCGTTATAACTACCGCTGAAACAATCCATTTTGAATCCAATGCTGCAATAATAGCGTAATATCCCATTATCATATTTAACAGAGTAAAAAAACTCGGTAAAATAAATAAACTTTTATGAATTTTTTTTTGTTCAATTTTTTTATCTATCATTTTTTTATTTACTTTATAAAAAAAAATTGTATAATATTTTACTTTATTTTTTTAAAATTTACAATATTTATTTTTGTTTTATGATTGATTATGCTGTTAATTTAGTAAACATTTCTAAAAGATACAAGGTATTTTATGAAGCGCCTGCGCTTATCAAGAGTATCTTTCCGTTTTTAAAATCGCCCAATTCTTTTGATATTTTATATGCGCTTAATAATATATCGATGAAGCTTGATTATGGAAAATGTTATGCAATTATCGGAAGAAATGGGTCCGGTAAAAGTACGCTATTACAGACCATTGCAGGTATTACCACGCCGACTACTGGTGCAATAAAAGTGAATGGCAAAATTTCTACTTTGCTGGAATTATGTTCCGGCTTTCATCCGGAATTAACAGGCAAAGAAAACATATTTTTAAATAGTTCGATTATGGGAATGTCCAAAAAAGAAGTATTAGAAAAATTTGATAAAATAATAGAATTTTCAGAACTCGCAAGATTTATAGATTCAAAAATAAAAATATATTCTTCCGGGATGTTTATGCGATTAGGATTTTCTATTGCTATTCATATTGATTTTGATATTTTTTTATGCGATGAAATAATAGCGGTCGGCGATTTAAAATTCCGCAATAAATGCTATTCAAAAATATTAGAATTTAAAAATAATAATAAATGTATAGTATTTGCCTCGCACGATTTAGAAGCGGTCGAAAAAATTGCGGATTATGTTTTCTGGTTAGAGCGCGGCTCAATAAAAATGCAGGGGTTGCCATCTGAAATAATACCAAAATACAAATCGGAAAATCAATGAAAAAAATTAAAATTTTACATCTTACCACTGACAGTAAAATTGGCGGCACTGAAAAAATGCTGATTACATTAGCGGAAAATTACGACCGCAATAAATTTGAGATGATATTCGTCACATTGATCGGCGATGGCGAATTGCTCAATGAACTAATTATGCGCGGCTGCAAAGCATATAGCATAAATATGCGCTCGAAACTTGAAATTTACAAGATTTTGCGATTATACAAAATTTTAAAAAACGAGAAGCCGGATATTTTGAATACTTATTTATTTCACGCGGACCAACTCGGCAGAATATTAGGAAAAATCGCAGGGATAAAAATTATTGTTTCGTCGTTTCGCAGTCCTGATTATTGGAAGAAAAAAATCCATATTTTAATAGAAAAATTTACAGCGCTATTCGCTGATTGTTTTACTGCTAATTCTGAACTTGCTAAAAATATTGTTGTTGATCGCGAAAAAATTTCCGCTTCAAAAATTTATGTTATAAAAAACGGCATAAAAATAGAAGACAATAAATTTAATGGCGAGATTTCCGAATTAAAATTAAAAAATAATGTTCCGTCTGATAAAATAGTAATCGGCACAGTTGCTAATATTACGCCTGTAAAAAATTATCAGATGTTTGTCGATATTTGCGCTGAATTGAATAAAAACTATGATAATCTGTATTTTATCAGTATCGGAGCAGGACCGGAACTCGAATCTATAAAAAATTACGCTCAATCAAAAAATGTTAAAATTAATTTTTGGGGATATCGTAATGACGCGAATAATTTAACTAAAATATTCGATATTTTGGTATTGACATCAAAATGGGAAAGTTCGTCGCGCGCAGTATTAGAAGCGATGGCTAATGCCGCGCCGATAGTATGCGGAAATGTCGGCGGATTAAATGAATTAGTGATAAATAATAAAACAGGTTTTTTATGCGAATACGATAAATCTGATTTTGTAGAAAAAATAAAGAAACTTATTGAAAGCGAAGAACTGCGCAAATCCTTTGGTAATGCCGGTTATAATTATGCGAAAAATGAATATTCATTAGATGTATTTATTAATAAAACGCAAGATTTATACGAAAATTTGTATAATCAAAAAAGAAAAAAAATAAAAGTATTTGAAATTGTCACAAGATTGAATATTGGCGGTCCGGCGGTAAATGTTATTTATCTATCAGCGCTATTAAATAAAAATATTTTTGATGTCAAATTGATTACAGGTCAAGAAGCAAAAGAAGAGGGCAATATGTTTTATTTATGTCAACAAAAAAAGGTTGACTATATTTTTATTTCGGAACTGCGCCGCGAATTGAATGCAATTAGAGATTTTATCGCATTAATAAAAATTATTTGGCTGATGATTAAATACAGACCGAATATTGTTCACACTCATACTGCCAAAGCCGGAACAATCGGCAGATTAGCGGCGATTTTGACTTTTAGAAAAAAAATAATTCATACATTTCACGGAAATATTTTTGACGGATATTTTTCGCAGATAAAAACAAATTTTTTTATTATGATTGAGCGCATCCTTGCAATATTCACAGATAAAATTATAAGCGTGAGCAATGCGCAGCGCAGCGAATATATCAATCTCGGATTAGGAAATTATAATAAAATAATCAATATCCCTTTGGGCTTGGAACTCGATATTTTTAAAAATGCAGCATTACAGAAAAAGCAATTGCGCAAAAAATATAATCTTGCCGATGATATTATTGTTATTTCGATTGTGGCAAGATTAGTGCCTATAAAAAATCATAAATTATTGATTGACGCAGTTAATCTATTAAAAGATAAATTTTCAAATTTTAAGGTGTATATTATTGGCGGCGGCGAACTTGAAGATTATCTGAAAAATTATATTGCAAATTTGAAATTACAGAATTTTTTCGAGTTTGTCGGATTTGTGAGCGATCAATTGCCTGAATATTATGCTATCACTGATATTACTGTTTTGACCTCTATAAATGAAGGGCTGCCGACTGTGATAATAGAAGCATTAGCTGCGCAAAATGCGGTTGTTGCCGCAAATGTCGGCGGAGTTGTAGATTTAATAAAAGACGAACAAACCGGATTATTATGCAAATCTAATGACGCCGCAGATTTAACTGAAAAACTTTATAGATTATGTTCAGATAAAAATTTAAGAAATAAATTAGCACAGAGCGGTCAGCAGTTTGTATTAAACAATTATTCAGTAGAAAAATTAATCGAAAATTTTGAAAGATTATATCAAACTATTTAATATAAAAAATATGACAATAGCGAAATTTCATAAGAATATACATATTTTGATTATTTGTTCGCTTAATAAATCCGAAAAAATAAAAGGCGGATTAGAATTATATCTCGAAAGATTGATTGAGATATTTAATGAAATGAATGTCAAGATATTTTTAGCTGCGCCGTGTATTTTGCAAGGCGCTGAAAATTATTTAAAAATTAATCCTGAAAAAAAATATTTTTTTAAAACAATTGAGCAGTTAAATAATTATATAAAAAAAAACACTATAAATTTGATTATTTCTAATGACTGCTATTCTGATTTTTTAGCGGGCTGGCTAAAACTATCAAATTCTAAAATTATATTTGCTTCGATAATACACGATGTCTATTATTCTGAAAATATGTCGATTTTATTGAAAATCAAAAAAAAAAATTATTGTTTTATTGATGGAATATTATTGAAATTTTTTGATTACAAGATTTTTTATTCGATAGTGCTTTACAGAAAATACACTGATAGCAAGACCATATTTTTCAATGCTGGATTATTCAAAAAAAATTACGAATATTCAATAGCAACATTAGAAAAACCACGAAAAAAGAAAATTATTGGATGGATTGGTAGACCTGATATAATAAAAAAAGGATTGGATATTTTTTTGAAAATTTCAGAAAAATTAGATTCTGATAAATACGAATTTGTTATTGCCGGCATAGAAAAAACAAGGCATATTGAAAATTTACTGCCGAACAATGTAAATATAAAATTTTGCGGATATTTAACTAATCCTGCGGAATTTTATGAAGCGGTAGATATTGTGATTTTGCCATCGCGTTATGAATCGCTCGGTTTTACTGCTATTGAAGCGATTTATTATTGCAAGATAGTGATTTTATCAGATATACCGTCATTTAATAATTTATTGAAATTAATAAATTATCCGCTAAAACCAGTAAAATTAAACGATATAGACGAATATGTAAAAAGAATCCAAAATTGCAGGATAGCAGAAGAAGAATTGAAAAAATACAGCATATTAGTCAGCGAGATATTTTCATTTGATACTTTAAAAAAAAATTGTTTGAATTTTATTGATAATATTGTATTTTAATTTGGTTATTTTATTTTATTTTGAGAGTATTTTTAAATAATGCTAACTTATTCTATTAGATATATTAATCGCAATAAGCGAAAATTAGCGAAATTTGTTATTGTCGGCGGATTATCGTTTATTGTTAATTTTATAAGTTATTATTTATATTTTGTTTTTTTATATATTATTCATTTTGGATTTAATAATATTGGGAATTTTCAAGAATTCAAAGATTTTGTTAATTCTCAATATATTCATAAAGATATTTCAAATATACTTTCAATAGAAATATCCGTATTAGTGAATTTTATTTTGAGCCGCAATTGGACTTGGCGGCATATTGAAAAACATTATGGCAGGTTATTATGGTGGCAGTGTCTGAAATTTCATTTAGCAATTGTGCCGGGAATGATTGTCCGCGCTATCTTGTTCAGCATATTAAATCATATTTATAGAATTCACGATGTTTTGAATATTATAATCGGCGTGCTAATAGCAATGGTTTTAAATTATATTTTATACGATAAACTTGTATTTAATCATAAATTAAAAGAATGAACTGTTATATTTGCGGCGCTGCTGATGCCAAACAGATATTTTTAAATAAAAATAATTTAGGTTTGCGGAAATGTTTAAATTGTAAAGTATTATTCACTTATCCGCGCGCAGATGAACAGGCGATAAAACAATTCTATTCGCAAAAAGATTATTTTAAACATTGGTTTGAATATTATGATGTCAAGAAAAAAACTGATTTAGCGCGGGTTGAGGCAATATCAAAATATTGCGCTGCGCCAGCGAAATTATTAGATTTCGGCTGCGGTCCAGGAATATTTATAGAATGCGCGCAAGAAAAAAAATATGAAGTTTACGGAGTAGAATATTCTGATTTTGCAGTTGAATATTGTCTAAAAAAAAAATTGAATGTTCAATTATTGAACGACTTTCCTTTAAATTTCGCTGATAATTTTTTTGACGCGATTACAGTGTGGCATACATTAGAGCATTTAGAAAATCCGAAATTAGTATTAACTGAATTGAAAAGAATATTGAAAGCAGGCGGATTATTAGTTATTGAAATACCGAATTATAATGGATTATTATCGCGATTGCGCGGTAATAAAGCGTTGCCATTGATTGAGCATTTATTTCATTTTACAGAATATTCGATAAGATATTTATTGGAATTATTAGAATTTGAAATTATTTTTATTACTCACGGCAATCCCGGCTATACTCGTAAAGGATTAAAAGTATTAATAAAAAAAATTTTTGCGAAATTCGGAATATTTATACATAATATATCGGATATTAATTGCGCTGATACGATATTAGTTTATGCGAGAAAGTAGAATAATATGAAATTGATTAGATTTAGTTATAACAACTCAAAAGAATATAAATTCGGAATTTTAAAAAATGACGAAATAACAGAAATAACATTTAGAAATTTTTTCACAAAATATACAAAAACAAAAAAAAATTTTTCTGCAACTGACAAAAAAATAAAAATTTTAGCGCCGACACTTCCGTCAAAAATTATCGCTGTTGGTTTGAATTATAAAGATCATGCCGCTGAATTGAAAATGCCGGAGCCGCAAGAACCACTGTTATTTATGAAACCGCCAAGCGCTGTAATAGCGGCAGGTGAAATAATACGTTTGCCAAAATCGTCAGCGCAGGTTGATTATGAAGGCGAGCTTGCGGTGATAATAAAAAAAAAATGTTTTAAAATAGACGAAAGAAAAGCAAAAGATTATATTTTAGGTTATACTTGCGCAAATGATGTAACTGCTCGCGATTTACAGAAAAAAGACGGGCAGTGGACTCGCGCAAAATCATTTGATACTTTTTGTCCGTTAGGTCCTTGTATAGAAACTGAATTAGATCTAAATAATGTTATTATCAAGACCTATTTGAATGGCGAAATTAAACAAGATTCAACCACTGCGAATTTTATATTTAATGTTTTTCAAATAACAGCATTTATTTCTAATATTATGACTTTACTGCCCGGCGATGTTATACTTACAGGCACGCCGTTTGGCGTAGGCGCGCTTAAATCAGGCGATAGAATAAAAATTGAAATTACTGGCATCGGTTCGCTTGAAAATCGCTGCGTGTAAAATATTATAGTAAATTCATTCTGATAATTTTAATTGCGCGAGAGCGTAGATATTTCTAATAGGTATTTTTATCAGTGCATTCGTTTTAATAATTTAATAGATATTACATCATTCATTATTAACAAAATCAATAACTTTTTAGTCAAAATTCTTGACAGGATAAATTTATTGTGGTATTATAAAAAATAAAAAAAATTATATGACGAGGAATAGTGATTAGTTATGAATGCAGAGAAACCATTTTTTTATGATGTCACATTAAGAGACGGTAATCAAGCGTTAAAAAAACCGTGGAATTTAAAACAAAAAGAAATAATATTTAATAAATTAATAGAATTAGGCGTGCAGGGTATTGAAGTTGGTTTTGCTGGCGCGAGCGATATGGATTTTGCAGCATGCGAGTATTTAGCTAAAATTGCTCCGCAGGATGTTGTTATTTCCGGATTAGCTCGAGCGATAGAATACGATATAAAAAAAGTATATGAAGCTGTAAAATACGCTAAAAAACCGCGCGTTCATACATTTATAGCATTAAGCGAATTTAATATGAAATATGTATTGCAAAAAGAGCCAGAAGAAGTGCAAAAAACCGCTGTTAATGCCGTAAAATTTGCGCGATCGCTATTTGGCAAGGATGCAGATGTGCAATTCAGCGCTGAACATTTTGGCGATTGTGAAAGCAATATAGATTTCGTAATAGAAACATTTTTAGCAGTAATAGAAGCAGGTGCGAATGTGATTAACTTACCAAATACAGTAGAACGTTCGCGTCCAGGAAAATTTTTAAATCTTGTTAAGAAGGTCGCGGAAAAAATTCAAGATAAAGCTATAATATCTGTTCATTGCCATAATGATTTAGGTATGGCTACTGCCACTACTGTCGAAAGTTATTTTTTAGGAGCTCGGCAGTTGGAATGCAGTTTGAACGGTTTAGGCGAGCGCGCAGGAAATACTAATATTTATGAAGTAGCAATTGCATTATATAATTCAGGCGTAGAAGTTCCATTAAATTTGAAAAAGATTTATGAAACAGCAGTATTAGTATCAGAAATGGCAGAAATACCAATATACGAAAAGATGCCATTGATTGGCGATGACGCATTAGCTCATCGCAGCGGTATCCATCAAGATGGCGCTGCAAAAACAAAAGGAATGAAAAAAGGCGCATATAGACCGATACAGCCGGAATTAATTGGTCGCGAAGGCGAATTCATCGGGTTTACAAGTCAATCAGGAAAAACGGCAATTTACGAAATTATCAATAATGCTGGTTATCCAATAAGTATGGAAGAAGCGCAATATTTGCAGCCGATAATGAAAAAAATTGCTGAAGAACGTGGGGAGTTGACAGAATCCGAAATGCTTGATGTTTATTTTAAAGAACTTATTTATATTAAAGGTCCGTATAGATTAGTAAAATTTGAGGATATTGATGTTGCGAATGAAATTGAAAAATATTATATAGTTATTGAATACAATGGAAAAATAATAGAAGGTATAGGTGAAGGGAAGGGTCCGATAGAAGCGATAGTTTATATGATACGCAGAACATTAGAGCAGAATATAAAATTATTGCATTATAAACAAATTGCTTTAAATGATAATGAATTAGGGTCAAAGGCAAAGGCAATGACAATTATACAATTAACAGATTTAGATAAAGATTTAAAAATAATTTGTCGCAGTTTGCACGATGACACTCGCAAAGCGAATTTATATGCTATTATTAATGGTTTAAATTTATTAGAAAAATTAAAAGACCAGAAAAAATAAAAAATATAAAAATTCTAATTATTTTGTTGATTTTAAATTGTAAATGATGTAAAATTTAACTATATGACAAAATTGCTTTGCGAAAATCTGTGCAAGATATATAAGAACCGAGAAGTTGTAAGAAATGTCAGTTTAGATGTAGAATGCGGCGCAACTGTCGGGTTATTGGGACCTAATGGCGCTGGCAAAACTACTTCATTTTATATGATAGTCGGATTAATCACGCCATCACGTGGTAAAGTATATTTAGATAATCAAGAAATTTCAAATTTGCCGATGTATAGACGAGCAAGGTTAGGAATAGGTTATTTACCGCAAGAAGCATCTGTATTTAGAAAACTCACAGTCGAAGAAAATATCAAAGCAATATTAGAAATGCAGAGTTTATCCAAAACTCAGAAAAAAGAAGAATGCGAACGATTATTAGAAGAGTTCAATTTACAAAAAATTCGTAAAAATTACGGGCATCAATTATCAGGCGGCGAACGGCGCAGGGTAGAAATTGCGCGAGCATTAGTTAATAAACCGAAATTTTTGTTATTGGACGAGCCATTTGCTGGAGTAGATCCAATCCGCGTGAATGATATTCAAAATATAGTACTGCATTTAAAAGACAAAGGTATCGGAGTATTGATAACAGACCATAAAGTTCGAGAGACATTAGAAATAGTAGATAAAGCGTATATGATGAGCGATGGCGAAATATTTATTGCAGGCGATGCAAAAACATTGGTTTCAAGCGAGAAAGCGAAAGAATTATATTTAGGACATAATTTTAAATTATAAATTTTTTAGGAGGAATTATTTATGGAAATTACAATTACAGGCAGACATTTTACAGTACCAGAAAAATTCAAGTCAAAAATTGAGAAAAAAATAAGTAAACTTCAGAAATATAATGAAAATATTGCTGAAGCAAAAGTTATATTGTCAAGTCAAAAAAATTTGAATACAATGGAAGTAGTATTATTAGGTAAAAATTTAACTATTACGGCAAAAGAAACAACTGAACAGATGGCTGATTCATTAAATGCAGTGATAGAAAAATTAGAAGCGGCATTAAAAAAAGAGCGCGAATTAATGAAAGAGCATAGTAAAACATTAGCGAAAAAGACCAAAGAAAAGACAATGGAAGAATTATTAAAAACTGAAGAGCGCAAATCTAAAAAAAAGCATATTTTGAAAGTTGATGATTATGAAATATTAGTAAAAGCAAATGAATTATTAAAACCCATATCAATAGAAGAAGCCGTGTGTATATTAACTTCCGATAGATTAAATTTTTATGCATTTAATGATATAAATACTGGCAGAGTAAGTATAGTGTATAGAAAAAGCGATAAAAACAAATTGGGTTTAATTGAAATGTAGTCATTGATTAAAATTATGAATTTAATTAATAAACTCAAAAAAAGGAGAAAACTGTAATTGATTATGAATATAATTGATGTATTACAAAAAGAGAATATTAATTTGAACTTGGCAGCTGAAAAAAAGAACGAAGCGATAACAGAATTACTGGAACTATTGAAAAAAAATTCGTTGATTGCTAATGTCAAGGAGATAAAAAAAGCTATTTTAGAGCGCGAAGCGATAATCAGTACTGGAATAGGTAAAGGCATAGGCGTTCCACATTGTCGAACTATACATACAGATAAAATAATTTTAGCAGTAGGCAGAAGCAAAAAAAGCATTGAAGACTATGAAAGTTTTGATGAAGAGCCGGTAAAATTAATATTTTTATTAATATCGCCGGAAGACGAACCTAACGAACATATCAATATGCTTGCTCGCATATCGCGAATATTGAAACAAGATTTTATTAGAAATTCATTATTGTCTGCCACATCTGCAAAAAAATTTTATGAAATATTGAAAAACGAGGACAAACGATTTTTATGAGTTATCCAATAAATCAAGTAATAAAAAAGAACAATGTTTTTGTTGAAGATTTAGTTAAAGAAAAGAGTTTTGATTTTACTGTGATTGAAGGCAGAGAGGGCTTGAAAAAACTAATAGAATCATTAGATATAAGCAGACCGGGTTTAGCATTAGCCGGTTGGTATAATTTTTTTACTTTGCATCGTTTGCAAGTATTAGGCCTGACAGAAATCGAATATTTAAAAAATTTAACAGAAGAGGAATGTAATTTAGCGCTAAACGAATTTTTTGAAAAAGAAAATACAGCAGTGATAATTACTCGAAAAATCGAACCATCTGCTTATATGATTGCCAAAGCGCGTGAGACGAAAACACCGCTATTACAGACGCCTTTTAAAGCATCTGAAATAATAAGAAAATTAATTGCATTTTTAGAAGTGAAGATGAGCCAGCGTATTGTTTTACATGGAGAATTAGTCGAAGTGTTTGGCGTAGGAATTTTGTTATTAGGTAAAAGCGGCATAGGTAAAAGCGAATGTGCATTAGAACTTGTTAAAAAGAATCATATTCTAATTGCCGATGATGTTGTTGAAATTTATAAAAACAATAATAATGAATTAATAGGGCAAGGGGCGGAGATTATCAAATATCATATAGAAATTAGAGGAATTGGTATCATTAATGTCAAGACATTATTCGGAGTAGGTGCGGTAAAGGATGAGAGTAAAATTGATTTAATTATAGAAATTGAAGAATGGGATAAAAATAAAGAATACGATCGTATTGGTTTGACAGACACAAAACGAAATTTTCTCGGAGTTGATGTCAGCGCTTTATGTTTGCCGGTCCGTGTAGGTAGAAATATAGCGTCGATAATAGAAGTTGCAGCTATGACCTATCGTTCAAAAAAGATGGGATTTTATTCAGTGAAAGAATTCAATAAAAGATTAATAAATTGGATACAAGGTCGCGAAATTTGAAGAATCGTAAAAAAACAGAATTTTTGATTATTACAGGAATGTCTGGTTCTGGTAAAAGTTTCGCTATTAAATGTTTAGAAGACGGCGGTTATTTTTGCGTAGACAATCTACCGACTGATTTACTGCCTAAATTTGGCGAGTTATTCAAAAATTCAGGAAACGAAATAAAAAAAATCGCTTGCGTTATAGATGTCCGCGATAAGCATTTTTCTGAAAATATAGTTAATAATTTGCTGCTGCTCGATAATTTAGAAATAGATTACAATATTTTATTTTTAGATTCTGATGACGATACTTTAATCAGAAGATTTAGCGAGACTCGTCGTCCGCATCCGCTTTCCAAAAAAAATGTGGTAAATGCTATAAAAAAAGAGCGGCAATTACTTCAAGAAATTAAAGGATTAGCCACTACGATAATAGACACATCTAAATTGACAAACAAACAATTTAAAGAATTATTATGGGAAAAATATGTATTAGAGAAAGACACGCATAAGATGTCAGTAAATATCATATCGTTTGGCTTTAAATATGGAATTCCGCATAATGTAGATTTATTGATAGATGTGCGATTTTTGCCTAATCCTTTTTATGTAGATGAACTTGTAAATTTGACTGGCGATGACCAGCCGGTGCGCGATTATATATTAAGTTGGCAGATTTCTAAAGATTTTTTAGATAGATTTTTTGGATTTATAAAATTTTTATTGCCGAATTATGTAAAAGAAGGCAAGACATATTTGACAATAGGAATAGGTTGCACGGGCGGCAAACACAGGTCTGTGATGATAGCATCATTATTAAATGAATTTATTGAAAATTTGAATAGTAAAAATATTATAACGCGACTTGAACATCGTGATAAAAATAAAAATTAAAAAAACGGAGTTAAAAAAATGATGTTAAAAGGTGAAATCAAGGAATTAACAAAGACTCTTGAAATAAAGAATAAATTAGGAATGCATGCGCGTCCCGCCGCATTGTTAGTCAAGACCTGCGGGCAATATATTTCTGATGTAATATTTGAGAAAGAAGGGCTGCAAGTGAACGGTAAAAGTATTTTGAGTGTAATGACATTAGCCGCGCCGTTCGGTTCAAAAATAATAGTTTATGTGAAAGGTCCAGACGCTGAAGAAGCATTAGCGGCGATAGAGAAAGTTTTTGAAAGCAAATTTAACGAGGAATGATAAGTTTTGGAAATTATTCACACAGCTAATCCAGTATCATTAGGTATTGCCATAGGCAAAGTTTTAAAATTTAAGCATCGCGATTTAAAAATCCGTCAATATAATTTAAGACCGGAAGATGTAACAGACGAGATAATAAGATTTGAAAATGCAGTTGCAAAAAGTTATAAGCAGATAGAAGAGATTCGAAATAAGATAAAAGAAGAGGTAGGCGAAGAAAATTCGAAAATATTCGATGTTCATTTATTAATTTTACAAGATCAATTTTTTATAAACGAAGTAGTAGGTCGTATTAAGACTGAACAAATTAATTGCGAATATATACTTGATGATGTATTGCGAATAATCAGCGAAAGTTTTGAGAATCTGGACAACGAAATAATTCGGCAGCGCGCAAGCGATATATATGATGTCGGGCGCAGAATATTGCAAAATTTGACAGAAGTATATGACACATTAGAAGAAGATTTTGACGAGCCAGTAATACTTGTAACTGAAGATTTATTGCCGTCTGATACTTTACAAATAGCCAAAAAAAATATAGTTGGTTTTGTAACTGAAAAAGGTGGGCGGACATCGCATACTGCGATATTAGCGCGCGCATTAAAAGTGCCGGCGCTAATTGAAGCAGACGATATAGTTTCAAAAGTAATAGACGGTGAAACTTTAATTATAGATGGGTTAACAGGCACAATTATTCAAAATCCTACGCCTGAAACAATTGCTAAATATCAAGAAAAACAAATAGAATATATAGAAAGCGAAAAAATAATATTAACTAATTCGCTTACCAGAACAAAGACATTAGACGATATAAAAATAAATTTTTATGCGAATATAGAGTTTGACTATGAAACAAAAGATGTAATCAATTATGCCGCTGAAGGCATCGGATTATTTAGGACAGAATATTTATTTATGGATAAAGTACGATTGCCATCAGAAAACGAACAATTCATGATTTATAAAAATGTCGCACAAACATTACCGAAAAATATGCCTATTGTAATAAGAACATTGGATATAGGCGGAGATAAGATATTATTGCATCATTCTCCTGATGAAAAAGAAGCAAATCCATTTTTGGGCTTGCGTGCTATTCGTTTTTGTTTAGAAAACCGCGATATTTTCAAAACGCAATTGCGCGCAATATTGCGCGCTTCGGCATTTGGCAATATAAAAATTTTACTGCCAATGATAGCGTTTATTTCTGAAATTTTAAAAACCAGAGAATTAATAAAAGAAATACAAATGACCTTTGACGAGGAAGGCATAGCGTATAACAAAAATATAGAGTTAGGCGCAATGATTGAAATTCCAGCGGCGGTGATAATCCTTGAAAAAATATTTAAATATGTAGATTTTATTTCAATCGGCACAAATGATTTAATTCAATATACGCTTGCGGTAGATAGAACAAATGACAAAGTAAATTATTTATTTCAGCGATTGCATCCGGCAGTGCTGCAATTATTGAATCAAACAATTACTCTTGCAAAAAAACAAAATAAACCGGTGACAGTTTGCGGCGATATGGCAGAGATACCTACGACTGCAATATTATTGTTAGGTATGGGCTTGACTGATTTTAGTATGAATCCGTCAGTTTTGCCGGATATAAAAACTATTTTGACGAGTATTAGTTATGAACAAGCAAAAAAATATACTGATGATATAATGGCAATGTCTATGGTCAGTGAAATAAAACAGTATATATTGCAAAAAATCAAGCCGGCGATTATTGAATTAATACCTGCATATCGCGATGCTGATTTCTGGTTAGTTTAATTTTTTTTTATAGGAGAAAGTTAGATGAAACTAACATTTTTAGGTGCGGCAAAATGCGTGACTGGCTCTTGTTATATGATAGAAACAAATGACAATAAAAATAGATTCCTTATTGATTGCGGAATGTTTCAAGGATCAAAAGAAATCAAAGAATTGAATTATGCAGATTTTGCGTTTAATCCTGCGGATATAGATTTTGTTATATTAACGCACGCGCATATAGACCATTCAGGGTTAATCCCGAAATTATTCAAAAAAGGCTTTAAAGGCAAAGTAATATGTACATCCGGCACTGTTGAATTGTGTCAAGTAATGCTTCCTGACAGCGGATATATTCAAGAAACAGAATGCGAGCGTAAGAACAAAAAATATTTAAGACGCGGGCAGAAGATGATTGAACCGATATATACTGCTGCTGATGCTTATAATTGCTTGAAATATTTTCAAAGAGTAGATTATGATACGATGATAGAAATGACAGAAAATATAAAATTCCGTTTTCGGAACGCGGGGCATATACTTGGCGCAGCATTAGTAGAACTTTACATAAAAGAAAACAATGAACTCATAAAAATAGTATTCAGCGGCGATTTAGGAAATAAGGACCAGCCGATTGTAAAGGACCCTCATCAAATTGAGACAACTGATTATTTAGTGTTAGAGTCAACTTACGGCAATAAAGTTCACGGTATTAGAGATTTGCAGAAGAAACGCGAACAATTGTGCGATGTTATTAATTACGCTTATAAAAAAGGCGGAAATATAATAGTGCCCGCTTTTGCTGTTGAACGCACGCAGGATTTACTTGTTGACTTGAATATTTTAATAAAAAACAAAGAAATACCAATATTTCCAATTTATATTGATTCGCCGCTCGCTATTTCTGCAACTGAAATATTTCAGAGACATCATCAGTATTTTCACAACCAAGTTTCAGAATATAATAAAAATGGCGAATTTGCGCTGTTATTTGATAATTTGAAATTTACAAAATCAGCGGAAGAATCGCAAGAATTAAATAAAGTATCAGGCGGAATAATGATTATTTCAGCGAGCGGTATGTGCGATGCTGGAAGAATCAAACATCATTTAAAACATAATTTGTGGCGTGAAAATGCCACTGTTTTAATTACTGGTTATCAAGCAGAAGGGACATTAGGCCGTAGATTAATTGAAGGAGAAAAGATTGTCAGAATACACGGCGACAGCGTTATGGTCAAAGCTGAAATAATAAAATTAGAAGGATTTTCAGGGCATATAGATAATCCCGGAATTTTAGAATGGCTCTCGTCATTAAAGAAAAAACCTATAAAGACATTTATAATACACGGCGAGGAAGACCAGCAATTGGGCTTGGAAAAATCAATCAAAGAAAACTTTGGATTTGACACATATATTCCGGCGCTGAGAGAAATGGTAAATTTAACCAATGCAGAAGTTAAAGGATTAGATAGTGAAAAATATAAACGCTTGCGCGCGAATATTACCGAAGAATATTTTGCTCAATATAAAGCGATAAAACAAAATTTAAAAGAATTAATGAAATTGCGGTTAAATCAAAATCAAGTTAGCGAATTATATGATGATTTAAAGACATTGGAAAAAGTCAGCAGAAAATTTTTAGTAAAATAAATTTATTATAAAAAAGGTGCGATTGTCAAGAAAATGAAATTAGCAGTAGTAATGCCAGTTTACAATGAAAAAAATACAATATTAAAAATATTAGAAAAAGTCCAAAAGACGCCATTCGAAAAAACTATAATTATTGTTGATGACTGCTCTACCGACGGCACACGCGAGATTATTAAAGAACAAATAAAATACCAGAATGTAATAAAAATATTCAGCGAAAAGAACGAAGGCAAAGGCGCTGCACTTGCAAAAGGATTTAAAGCAGTTCCAGATGACTGCGAAATTACAATAATTCAAGACGCTGATTTAGAATATGATCCAAATGATTATGGGACATTATTAATGCCGATAATTGACGGCTATGCAGATGTTGTGTATGGCTCGCGGTTTAAAGGAATTTCTACTTCGATGTTTTTTTGGCATTATGTCGGTAATAAATTTTTATCCATTATGACGAATATTTTGTATAATACTCTTATTACGGATATGGAAACCTGCTATAAAGTTTTTAAAACAAAATTAATTAAAAGTATAGATATAAAATCAAAACGCTTCGATTTTGAGCCGGAGATAACTGCTAAAATTTTAAAAAGAAAATGTAAATTAGTTGAAGTGCCGATAAAATATTATGGTCGCGATTATACAGAAGGTAAGAAAATTACTTGGCGCGATGGATTCAGCGCATTATTTACATTGATAAAATATAAATTTATTGATTGACAAAATTCGATAAATTCCACATAATTTTTAATTTTAAAATATATTTTTCGAGATGAATTATTATTATTATGGAAAAAAGACGAGATTATTTGCTTAAATATTGGTTGGATTATTATTTGAATATTGATGAAATAGGAGATATTACAATACGCACTGCTTATGCTTCTAAAAAATATCCGAATATCAAATATGAAGTGAGTTTATTGAACGATAATGAATTAGTGGTTTTATTACCCACGCGTATTGCTAATAAATTAAAAACAAAATATCCCGATACATTTAAAGAAATTTCTAATTCTGACGAAGGAATACAATTAAGTTTTGCCGAAGAAAAATTACAAAAATTAGAAGAAGATTTAAAGTTAATCAAAAAGAAATTTCCAGACGATGAGGAATTAATCGAGCGCTTTATAGAATATCATCGTAAAAAAATCGAATTGCGCAAAAAACGCAGAGAAAAACGCAAAAGAATAACTGGTTGATGCATTTATGATATTAGATAATTTTTTTTTAGTTGACCGTAAATATTATAAAAAATCATTAAAAAGAAAAAGCAATATTTTTGAAATAATATCGGCGCTTGAGGAATATTCAATTTATAATAGAATTAATACTTTGACGGCGATATATAAAGCGCAGCACGGTTGGCTTGGCGCTTCGTTTTCTATTGCCGATATATTGACAGTCATATATTTTTATTTAGCGAAAATAGAAGGAGTTTATAAATTTAATGATTTTGATTATACGCTGTTGAGCAAGGGGCATGCTGCGGTAATGCAATATGCTTGTCTTGCGGGATTAGGAATAATACCGACGAAATCATTATTGAATTATAAAACGCCGAATGGCCCGCAAGCACATACTGACATTTCTACAAAAGGAATATATATAAACAGCGGGTCATTAGGTCAAACTTTGTCAAAAGCAACAGGTATAGCGCTGGCAAATTCGAAATCAAAAATATTTGTAATATTAGGCGACGGCGAATTGCAGGAAGGTCAGAATTATGAAGCGTTAATGACTATTAAACAATATAAATTGTTTAATGTTATACCTATAATAGATTGTAATAGAATACAATCTGACAGCAACGTAGATGACATAAAAAAAATTTATGATTTAGGATACGTGTTACGGGGCTTTGGTTTTGATGTTTTGGAAGTTGATGGACATAATTATGATGAATTAATATTAAAACTTTCAAAAATATATAATACGCAAGAAAAAAATCAAATTATGATTGCCTATACAGAAAAAGGCGCAGGTGTATCATTTATGAGCGCAAGCGCAGCAAAAAGGCGAAAATATATTTGGCATTCTGCGATACCAGATAAAATTCAATATTTAGAAGCGTTAGAAGAACTAAAACAAAAAATCAAAAACGAAAAAATTTTTTTAGAATTAACGACATTTATAAAATTAGAAAAACAAAAATTATCGGAACCGAAAGAAAAACCGCAATCAAAAAAAGAATATTCTACAGGCGAGTATTTTTCAAAAACAATAACTGAATTAGCGAAAAAGAATAAAAATATTTATTGTATAGATGCTGATTTAGAAAAATCTTGTAAATTGACGGAATTTGCTTTAAATTTTTCTCATCGTTTTATTGAAGTTGGCATCGCAGAGCAGGATATGATTTCTATTGCCGGCGGGCTGGCATTGTCAGGCAAACTGCCGATAGTAAATACTTATGCTAATTTTTACAGACGCGGCTTTGAACAGATTTATGTTAACGCTACAGAAAATACTCGCGTGATTTATGCCGGGCATTATTCCGGTTTGTGTTATACAACTGACGGCAAGACACATCAAGCGACAGGAGATGTCGCGATGTTTCGCAGTATTCCGAATATGCTTGTTTTTTATCCGACCTTCAATTTTGAAATACCGCAGATTCTTAATTGGTATTTAATTGAAAAAATTCAAGCGCCGATTTATTTTAAATTGCATCGTACTGCGCCGCTTGTGAATTTTTTCGGAAAATTGAATATTGCGTTTAATTATGGATTTGGAAATAAAATAATAGATAATAATTCCGAAGTATGCGTATTAACCTCAGGACCGCAATTGATAAATTTTTGCGGCGCGGCATTAGATAAATTAAAGAAAAAAAATAAAATATCTGCGGATCTTTTCGCAGTGTCAACTTTAAAAAATTTAGATATTAAATTTGTAAATGAAATTACAGATAAATATAAAAAAATATTTTTTATTGAAGAATTGATTGATTGCGCAGGATTATTTGATGAATTTATGAAAAAATTAGCATCGCAAGATAATCCAGAAAAATTACCGCAAATATATTATCGAGCGGTTAATGATTTTACATTCTGCACGCTTGATAGAATTGCGCTTTATAAATATTTTAAATTGGATACTGATAATATTTTTTTGGAGCTTTTAAAACAAAAAATAAATGAGTAATTTTAATTATTTTATCAAAAGAATGATTTTAGTTATACCTACATTGATAGGAATAACTATTGTTTGTTTTATGATAAGCCAATTTGTGCCGGGCGGACCTGTTGAACAATTATTGTTGCAAATGCGCGGTATTAGCGCGGGCGATAATATAGGCGCAAAATCAACAGAAACTCGCGGGCTGACAGAAGAGCATAAAAAAATGCTGGAAAAACATTTTGGTTTTGATAAGCCGTTAATAATAAGATATTTTAATTGGCTCGGCGGCGTAGCGCGTTTAGATTTTGGCGAATCTTATAAATATCCGAATAAAAGCGTATGGCAGTTGATAAAAGAGCGCTTTCCTGTATCGTTAATTTTCGGATTGACCGGATTTATTTTGCAGTATTTAATATGTATTCCGCTCGGCGTGTGGAAAGCGATGAAGCACGGCAGCGCATTTGATACAATTACAAGCGTGATTATTTTTATTGGTTATGCTGTGCCGGCATTTGCGTTTGGTATGCTTTTAAAAATGCTGTTTTGCGGAACAACAGACGGATTATTTGATTGGTTTCCTATTGCCGGATTTGTCTCTCAAAATTTTGAATATATGACATTTTTTGAAAAAGTGAAGGATGTAGCGTGGCATATGTTTTTGCCTGTTGTCTGTTATATGATAGATGCGTTTGCCGCGCTTACTATTTTAATGAAAAATTCGATAATCGAACAAGTGAATAGCGATTATGTGCGCGCTGTGATGGCAAAGGGCTGCTCTTACAAACGCGCAGTATTTTCACATGCGTTTAGGAATTCATTGATACCTATTGCAACTGGTTTTGGAAGTTTTATGACTTTGATGTTTGCCGGGTCCGTATTAATTGAACGAGTATTTGATATTCCCGGTATGGGGCAATTGGTATTAGACGTTATTACAAGTTGCGATTATAATTTATTTATGGGAATAATTGTGATATAATCATTTTTAGCGCTTATCGGCAATATTATATCAGATTTTTGTTATGTATTAATTGATTCGTGCATAAAATTTTCAGCGTGATTATATGAACTTTAATATTGTTATAGCATTTTAATAAGCATGATATTTTAGCAATTATTTTATTCGAAAAATATCGAGCCGATGCGCAAATGCGTAGCACCTTCGGCAATAGCATATAAATAATCTGCGCTCATACCCATAGATAAAACTTTCATATTTATTCCGAATTTATTATTAATTTGTTCTAATGTTTTTCTTAAAAAACTAAAACTTTTTCGGCATTTTAGTTCATCAGCATTAAGTGCAGCCATAGTCATCAAGCCCTGAATATTAAGATTGGTCAAATTATTTTTTATTTTTTCATTACAATAAAAATCAAATAATCTAAATACTGCTTCTTTTTCTGCGCCTGTTTTACTGGATTCTTCGGAAGTATTGATTTCAATCAAACCATCAACTATTTTATTTTTTTTTAGCGCTTGTTTATTTATTTCGCTCAATAATTTTTCAGATGTTATTGAATGTATTAATTTTATATATTCAACAAAATATTTTATTTTATTAGATTGTAATGTCCCAATAAAATGCCAGTTTACAGCATTATTTATCGTTTCATAGCGTTCTCTTAATAATTGTGCGCGATTCTCTCCTATATCTTTTATGAGATTTGTTGAGATTAATTCTTTTAATGAAGAACTTGTTATATACTTGCTTACGATAATAATTGTTAATTCATCAAACCGCCTATTGTTTTTAAGGCATTGTTCTTTTATCGAATCGATTGTCCTAAAATAATTTTGTTGAAATTTTTCAGGAGTAATATTTTTTAATTCCATATTAATTTCCGTTTTTTTTTAAATTTTTTATTTTATTTTTTAATTCTTCGCGTTTGTCGATATTATAGGATTTTTCATACCATTCCAAAGATTTTTCGTAATCTCCGAGTTTATATAAAACATCGCCGCAATGTTCATATACTACCGCATCTTGAAAATTTTCTAAATCTATTTTGTTAAATATTTCAAGAGATTTTTTATAATCCTGCGTTAAATAATAATACCAGCCGAGACTGTCTAAATAATAAGGATTATCGGGTTGTTCTTTTACCGCTCGTGAAATAAAATCAAACGCAGTATCGAAATTAATATTTTTTTCTAAATAAGAATAGCCGACATAATTGTATATATGGGCATCTGCATAATTTGGAAAATGTTCGATAATCTGTTCATAATAATGAAAAGTCATATCGCTATTTTTTTGCGAAAAATATAAATACGCTAAATAGTAATATATTTCAGGCGTTTTGAGATTTTCGTATTTTACTGCTCTTTCCAATAAGTTTAATGCATCTGTATCTTGTTTATTTTTTGAATAAGCAGTGGCAAGCATCAGCCATAATTCCGGTATATTCGGTCTTAATTTTAGCGCTTTTTCAAAATTTATGATAGAATGACGAAATGCCATTTTTCTTTGATAGATGTATCCCAAAAAAATAAATGGTTCTGGCATCTCGTTTTTTTTTTCTGCTAATTGTGTAAATAGCGGCAGCGCGCTATCGAATTTATCATTATAAAAATACAATTTTGCCAACATAAAAATAACATTGCTATTTTGTGGATATTTTTCAATTAATTTTTCAAATGCAGATATTGCTGCGTCTAATCTGTCGTTATTGGCAAAATAAATACCAGCGCTTGTTAAAAACACATCTTTTTTTTTGGAATCGCTTTTGGAAAATTCAGCAGAAAGAAATTTATTAAATACTTTGTCCGCTTCGTCAAGGTTATTTTGCAGCGAATAAATTTGCATTAATTGTATATACGCTTCAAAATAATTTTCGTTTAATTCTAATACTTGCAAAAATGATTTTTCCGCGTTATTCAAATCATTTGTCATATAATACGAAAGCCCGATATTATATAATATTGCTGGATTATTATAATAGGCGTCCGAACATTGTTTATAATAAAACAGCGCATTTTCATATAAGCCGTTTAAATAATACGCATTTGCCAAATTAAACAAAAATTCTGTATCTTTTGAGTAATATTGATTTTTTGAATTAAACGCTTTGATAAGATAATTTAAAGCGATTTTTGGCGAGTTTTCTAATAAATACAATTTGCCTAATTTGTAATAAATATCTGGATTTTCCGACATTAGCATTAAAGAATTTAAATAGTATCTTTTTGCTTTTGGAATATTGCGCAATATCGAATATATCTCGCCTAATTTGTAATGATAATAAGCATTAGCAGTATCTAATTGCAGTGCTTCTAATAAATATTGCAATGCGGCATTATAATTTTCATCATAAAAATATAGATTTGAAATATGGAATTTTACGCGAGCTTTGTTTTTATTGTTTTCTAATTCTGAAATTTCTATATTTTCATTATCTATATTTATCAAATTTTGTTCATTTAATTTTTTTGTTATTCTAATATCCGCAGATTCGATGTTTTTTTTTATTTTTAATGTCGAACAATTAGACAATATAAAAATAAATAATAATAATAAATTTATTTTGAGTTTCATTTATAGTTCTAAAAAATTTTTTAAACATTGCAATCCGTTGTTTTGACTTTTTTCTGGGTGAAATTGTGTGGCTATAACATTATTATATTCAACAGCGGAACAAAAATCAGAACCGTAGTTAGTTGCGGCAATTATCACATTTTTATCATTAGGACATACATAATAAGAATGTACAAAATAAAAATATAAATTTTCGTTAACAGACAATCCTTTAAAAAAAATGCTGGGTTTAAGAATTTTAATAGTATTCCAGCCGATATGCGGAACTATTAATTTTGTATCGTCCATTTTTTTTACTATGCCCGGTATAATTTTTAAACCTTGCGAGTTAGGCGATTCTTCGCTTGTTTCAAAAAGCAACTGTAAACCTACGCATATTCCTAAAAACCATTTGCCGGATTTTATATAATCTTGTATTGCTTGTATTAATTCTAATTTTTTTAAATTATCCATAGCCGCGCCAAATGCGCTCACGCCTGGTAAAATCAATTTTTCACTGGTTTTTATATCATTTGCATTTGCCGCTAATCTAACATCAGCGCCTAAATATTTTAATGCTTTGACTACGCTTTTTATATTGCCAATATTATAATCAACAACTGATACCTTCATATTTTGCTTTTTCCAAAAACAATAATTTTAAATTTTAGATTATACTTTTACATTTTTTTTTTTCAATATAAATTTATCGAATAATTTTTTTTGAGGTGCGCCGGCAAAAAAAAAACAATATTTTTAACAAAAGAATGAATTATTTTTTTTGCTGTATTTTTTTATTTGATATCGAAAACCTTTGCGCAGGTATAGTTTATTAATAAATCCCCAGTTGTATTTATTTTTTCTATTAAAAAACAATTGATTTTTTTTTGCGGTAATATAAATTTTTATAATATTTTTAGATTACATATAGGCGAAAAAGATAATATGAAAAAATACGGAGTTATTATTTTTTTTATTGCAGTGCTTTTACTTGCTTGCTCAACAAAATATCCGTTAGGTATGACTAAAAAAGAATTTATGAAATTAAGCGAGCAAGAACAATTAGAAGCGCGTAAAAAACAAGCAGAGATAGATGCGCAGAAATATCAACAAGATTTACAATACCAAGAAAAAATGTTAGAACAAAAAAAGATTTATGAAGAGCAGCAGAAAGCAAAATACGAACAGATATATAAAACTATGCCGATTATTAGAGTGAGCATATCAGACGGCACGGTAGAATTTGCGCGACTACAAAGAAAATATCAAATTCCGCCATTTTTAATAGCAATGGGCGAAGTAAAAAAAATTAAAATTTATATGACGGAAAATTATACGACTTATAATCAAGATGTTTGGGTAAGTTATCAGCCGGGCGGCTTTTATTTTGATGTTACGCCAGATAATGAAATGTCGAAAATACTTGATAGTTATATAACATTTGATACCAAAGGACTTATAGAAAATAATTATATAAAACCATATATTATACCTGAAAGCAATAAATGGCGCGCTGGCGCTGATTATCCTGTAAATCATAACGGAAATATAAAAACTAATAATATAAATATAAACATTGAATATCACCAAACTACGCGCGAGCAAATAGATATAAATATTTTTAAACAGAAATAGTAAATATATTTTAATTTTTGTTGCGCATAAAAAAAAATTGTAATTTAGAAAAAAATATAAAAATTAAGTGATTTTTATTGACAAATAAAAAAAAAATATATATTATTTTTGAAAAAATAAAAATTGTGATTAAAGAGTAAAAAGTGGAAGGCGTAGTAAACGAAAAACAAAATACCAAAGAAGAAATAATTTTTAAAATTAAATTCCGCGCTGTAAAATTAGTAGCGTATTCTTTTATATTTTTTTCAATTCGTCGCGATAGTAAATTAGTTGGGTTTAAGCAAGTATTAGCATCGCTGTTGCCTAATTTTTTTGAAGAATTTATAATTGACCAAAGATGGAATACATTAAAAGAGAAAATATTTAATTTTTCGCTTACTAAAAAAGAGATGATAAATCAGCCGCTGACAGAAGATATGATGGAAGCGATTACGCAAGCATTAGAAGATACTACTTTTCGTGAAAATATTTTTGATTATGCTGATAGTGAAAAATATGGAATGGTAGTAGAAACAATAAAAAGTAAATTATCGGAATTTATTCCTGGAAGATTGGAAGTTCAATGTGAAATAGAAAAAAATATAATTGAAGACGAAATCATACAGGAAAAAACAAAAAAAGAAGAAGATAAAGAGAAAGAATTATTAGAATCGCCAGTAGATAAATTTATTAATGTCGAGCCGATAGTAGATGAATTATTAGGCAAACAGATAAAAAAGTTGAAGAAAAATGATCTAATACCATTAATACCTGCTGACCCAAATTACACTGAAAAATTTTATAAAAAACTGCCTAATTATAAATTCGGCAGATTATACGGTAGTTTTGTAGAATTTTATAAAGATAGTGATAAAGAATACGCTGTATTTAATATCACAAAAAATGTATTTTGCAGATTTGAAGTAAAGCCAGAATTAAAAGAAAAAAAAATAAAATATATAATGTCAAAAGAAGAGAGCGGTATAGACCGATTGAAATTTATTACAGATAATACATTTTTATTTTATCTGATAATAGTTGGCGGCGCATTAGTTTTATGTATATTATCATGGTTTTATTATAATTGGTATTTTAGCGTATATTGATTTTTTTAATTGACATTTTTTTTATTTAAAAATAGAATATATAAAAAATATTTTAATTTTTGAAATTAAGGAGAAAAAAATGGCGAAACCAATAGGCGATGTAGTAAAAGTCGGCACAAATTTAATGGAATTAATACAATTTGTAATTTATAAAAAAGATAAATTTGGTAATGAAAAAAAATGTAATTATGGCATAAATGTTTTTAAAGTGAGAGAAGTAATCAAGACACCGAAAATCGTGCCGCTGCCAGAAAAAATAGAATATATAGACGGAATGTTTAACCTGCGCGATGAAAATATCCCGCTGTTAAATTTAGTAGAAAGATTAGGCGGCGAAGAACGCGAATATTCAAGAAATATAGTGATTGTTGCAGAATTCAATAATATATTTATTGGGTTATTGGTTCATGAAGTAGTGCAGATACATAGAATTTCGTGGCAAAAAATTTTACCCTCGCCAAAAATAACATCATCACCTGAATCTGATTTAATTATTGGAGTAGTAAAATTAGAAAATGACGAATCATTAGTAATACTGGATTTTGAAAGAATAGTGAATGAAATTAATCCTGTTACTGATGTTGAAGTTGGTAATGTTAGTGTAGAAGAAAAGAAAAAAGAAGTTCATAAAAAACATACAGTATTATTAGCGGACGATTCAAAAATAGTTAGAAAACAGATGAATGAATTATTAACAAAATTGGGTTTTAATGTTATGTTAGCGGAAAACGGAGCTGAAGCGCTTAAAATGTTGAATAATTTAAAAGCGCAGGCAGAAGAGCAAGATGTGTCTATTAATTCAATAGTATCAATTGTAATTACAGATATAGAAATGCCGCAGATGGACGGCTATACATTGACTAATAAAATAAAAACAGATAATGTATTGCAAAAATTGCCTGTAATAATGCACACATCATTAAGCGGCGATAATGTAAAATTACGCGGTAAAGAAGTTGGCGCAGATGAATACATCACTAAATTTTCAGTTGAACATATAAAAGCGACACTTGATAAAGTCATCAAACAATTTTATCCGAACTAATTTTTTATGAATGCAGCAGACAAATATTCAGCATTATACGATATAAAAAATGTTTTTAAATTAATATTGACTACAATATCAAATGATTTAAAAGCAGATATTGTTTCGCTAATGGTGCCCGATGAAATCAAACAGAAATTGTCTATTATCGAAGCGATAGGGCTATCGATGGATTCAATATTAAATATCTCATTTGATTTTAATGACGGTATCGCAGGTAAAGCGTATAGCGAAAAGAAATGTATTTATGAAAACAATGTTTTTAATTCTGAATATTTCAAAAATTTTTCATTTCAGCGCGAGAATTTCGGGTCTATAATCGCTTATCCAATAATTGATAATGATAAAGTAATTGCAATAATAAATGTCTCATCGAGTAAGACAAATAATTTTTCTGAAAAGACCATAAATTATTTAGAAAATTATGCGACATTGATACTTAATGCACTTAAAAATTTCAATATGACCGGCGAGGAATTAACATTAAATTTTATAGATGAGACAACTGGATTGTATAATTATTCATTTTTTATTGAAAATTTGCGACGAGAAAATGACCGCGCTGAACGATATAATGAAGTATATTCATTGATATTGATAAAAATAACAAATTTTAATGAATTAATAAAAAAATGGGATGATACGAAAATAAAAGAAACATTGCGTTATTTCGGCGCATTTATAAAAAATACTTCGCGCCGCGTAGATATTTGCGCGGTCTATAATTTGAACACATTTGCTGTAATCACGCCAGAAACCGGCAAAGGCGGCGCTCAAAAAAAAGTCGAGCGATTATATACAAATGTCGAAGCAAAAAAATATTATCCTTCAGATATAACAAATTATCCGATATTAAATGTTGTTTGCGGTGTTTCAAGTTATCCGATTGACGGAAAAAATGTTAATGAGATACTCGAACATTGTCTGTCTCAAATCTAAAAATTAAAAGATGGCTTTTTGCAGATATTGTCCCTTTAAATTTTGCCAAATTCCCCAAAAAATAAAAACGCTGTTTATAATTTTTATAATTTTAAGTTTTGCAGGATTTTTGCGATATAGAGCATTAATCAAAAGCGAATTAATATTTGACGGCGATGAAGCATTAATCGGATTAATGGCTAAACATATAATCGAAAATAAAATTCGACCAGTTTTTGTATATGGTCAAGATTATATGGGTAGTTTTGAAGGATATACTGTGGCTTTGTTATTTTCTATATTCGGCAATTCTATTTATGTTTTAAAATCAGCGCCTGCATTCTATTCACTTTTATTATTAATTTTTGTTTTTATTTTAATCGCAAAATTATTTAATAAAAAAATTGCAATGTTATCAATCTTATTCTGGACTGCGCCGCCGTATCTGATATTACAATGGTCTTTATCGCCAACTGGCGGACATATTGAAAATTTATTGTTTGTCTTTATTTTATTTTTATTGGCGTATAAATATTTTGAAACGCGGAAAAATGCTGCAGTATTATATAGTTTTTTTTTGATTTCTGGTTTTGCGTTTTGGGTCAATCCTTTTTCGATTTTTGTGATATTTTCATTTTTAATTTTATTTTTATACGATATTTTAAAAAACAAAGAATATAGAAAAACTTTTTTGTTTTTTTATTTAGCAATATTTTTTACAATTGGCTGTCTGTCGCTTGTTTATTATAATATTCAAAATAATTTTATAACCTTCAAAAAATTAGCGGCGTTTTTTTTAGGAATCTCATCGTCCGCATATCATTCAGCTGATACACAAATACATATTTTGATATTTCAAAAAATTATTGGTATGTTGACTAATATACCATTAGGTATAATAAAAATATCAAAGAGCATAATATTAAATTCTGGAAATTATTATTTTGACGGGCTGATATATTTCAGCGTATTAATTTATACAATAATTGTTGGTTTAAAATCAAAAACTAATTTTTTTAAATTAGTCGGATTGTATAGTTTGATTATTTTTATTTTGTTTTCTATTAGTTCGCGCGCTGCTGATAGAGAAAGATATATACTGGTGTTTTATCCTGCAATAACAATCGGAATATTTCATATAATCTCGCATTTACAAAATAATTTCAAAAAAATAGCGGTTCTGGTATTTATCATAATTATACTTTTGAATTTAACAAAAATTCTGAAAATAGATAAAACAAAAGATATTCAAAATTTTTTTGATAAGTATCGAGCAACCGAAAAATTTTTAATATCGCAAAATATAAAATATGTTTATGCCGATATGTATATTGCTTATCCGCTTGCATATTTAAGCGATGAGCGAATAATCGCTTCGCCAGCCGCTGGTTTTTATAATGAAGATAGAATCCCATCCTATACTAATATAGTATCTGTTAATAAATCCAATACATTTATATTTTTTAAAGATTCGTATAGTTCGCAAGCATTAATTTCAAAATTGACTGCATTAAACATATCATTCAAAAAACATACAATTTTTGATTTTGATATTTTTTACGATTTTTCGGAATATATCGAAATAGCGAAATTAGATTTGCCAAAAAGATTTAGAAAAAAAAATAATTGAAATTCATTTTTTTATTTATATAATTTAAAGATTTTTTTGAAAAAAAAACGGGAGTGTTGATAAAGTGAAAAGTATTGATTACAATTTTCGCGAAATAGAAGAAAAATGGCAAAAACGCTGGGAAAAAGAAGGATTATTTAAGGTTGATTTAGCAGACCAAACCAAACCGAAATATTATTGTTTAACAATGTTTCCGTATCCGTCAGGAACATTACACGTAGGTCACGGCAGAAATTACATATTAGGTGATGCAGTAGTAAGATATATGATAATGAACGGCTATAATGTATTGTCGCCGATGGGCTGGGACGCTTTTGGATTGCCTGCTGAAAATGCTGCAATTAAAGCTAATATCAAGCCGGAAGACTACACATATTCAAATATCAAAAAGATGAAAGAGCAATTTTCAAAATGGGGTATTGGTTATGATTGGTCAAGAGAAATTGCCACTTGCGAACCGAATTATTACAAATGGACGCAATGGATATTTTTAAAATTATACGAGCGCGGATTAGCATACAAAAAAGAAGCGCCTGTTAATTGGTGTCCCTCTTGTAATACTACATTAGCAAACGAAGAAGTAGTAAACGGCGGTTGCGAGCGCTGCGGCGCAGAAGTATCAAAAAAAGATTTAAAGCAATGGTTTTTTAAAATTACAGAATACAGCCAAAAACTTTTAGATGATTTAGAATTATTAACTGACTGGCCTGAAAAAGTAGTGACTATGCAGCGCAATTGGATAGGTCGTTCCGAAGGCGCAATAGTATATTTTAAATTAGCGGACAGCGGCGAGCCGCTGCCTTGTTATACTACAAGACCTGACACATTATTCGGCGTGACATTTATGTCAATAGCGCCGGAGCATCCGATAATTGCGAAGATAATAGAAAATAATCCAGAAAAAACTAAAATTTTAGAATTCATCGAAAAAGTAAAAAAAGAAAGTTTTATAGAGCGCACATCAGATACTGCTGAAAAAGAAGGAGTATTTACAGGCAAATATGTAATCAATCCTATAAATAATGAAAAAGTGCCGTTATGGATAGCAAATTATGCTCTAATGGATTACGGCACAGGCGCAGTAATGGCAGTGCCTGCTCACGATCAGCGCGATTTTGAATTTGCTAAAAAATACAATATTCCAATAAAAATAGTTATACAACCGAAAGATAGAGAATTAATAGTTGAAGAGATGACAGAAGCGTATGTTGACGAAGGTATAATGGTAAATTCCAGTATATTTAATGGCCTTATCAATTTTCCGGCGATACCAAAGATTATAGAATATTTATCAGCAAATAAATTAGGAGAATACAAGATAAATTATCGTATTAGAGATTGGCTGATTTCACGGCAGAGATATTGGGGCGCGCCGATACCTATTATATTTTGCGAAAATTGCGGAGAAGTGCCTGTGCCTGAAAACGATTTACCAGTGCTGCTTCCATCGTCAGATAAAGTAGATTTCAAGCCAAAAGGACAGAGTCCATTAGCATCAGTTGAAGAGTGGGTAAATACAACATGTCCGAAATGCGGCGCGTCGGCAAAACGCGAAACAGATACAATCGCGCAATGGCTGTGCAGCTGCTGGTATTTTTTAAGATTTATCTCACCGCATTCTGACGATGTTCCGTTTATTAAAGAAGATGTAAATAAATGGATGCCTGTTGACCAATATATCGGCGGCATTGAACATGCTGTATTGCATTTATTATATTCGCGTTTTATTGTCAAAGTTTTATATGATGCCGGTTATGTAAATTTTCGCGAGCCATTTAAAGCGCTATTTACACAGGGAATGATTTGCAAAGTTAGTTCAATTAGCGGGCAATTAGAAAAGATGAGCAAATCAAAAGGCAATGTTGTTTCGCCAGATGAATTAATTGCGAAATACGGCGCTGATACCCAAAGATTATATACTTTATTTATAGGGCCGCCTGAAAAAGACGCTGAATGGATAGATACGAGCGTAATTGGCTCGCATAAATTTTTGAAAAAATTGTGGACAATAATAACTGAAAATTCCGATATTATCAAATCGGCAAAAACTTATAATAGCGACGGCGGCGATTTAGATAAAGACAACAAAAAAATATTGTGTAAAATACATCAGACAATAAAAAAAGTCAGCGAAGATATAAAACGCTCGTTTCATTTTAATACATCAGTTGCAGCGATTATGGAATTAACGAATGAACTAAAAAATGTTGAAGTGCTGAAACCTGAAATATTAAAATTGTTTGCTGAAACTGTATTAAAATTATTAGCGCCGTTTGTTCCGCATATAGTTGAAGAATTATGGGAGATTATTGGCAATACTGAAACAATATTTAAACAATCTTGGCCTAAATATGATGAACGATTTATTGTGTTTGACGAAATCACAGTCGTGGTGCAGATAAATGGCAAAATAAGGAGTAAATTAGTTGTCAATTCAGATATTACAGAAGACGAGATTCGTAAAACTGCAATGGCCGACGAAAAAGTAACGCAGTGGTTGAAAGGCAAAGAAATAATAAAGAGCGTATATGTGCCAAAAAAATTATTAAGTTTTGTTATTAAATAAATTGACTAATTTTTATTTTAATTTTATAATAGTTTTTAGTTATGTCTGAAATACGATTATTGCAAAACGAAGATATAAAAAAATTAAAGAATTGCGTGCTGTTCAGTAATTTTTCATTAGAGAACATCGGCTATTTTTTAGAAGATGCGCTTGTTTTATTTTATAATGAAGGCGAATATGTATTCAGAGAAAAAGAAAAAAGCGATGCAATGTATATTATAATTGAAGGTAAAGTAAAGATTTCTAATATAGCGCAGGATAAAGAAGTAATATTCACATATTTAAAAAGCGGCGATTTTTTTGGAGAAATAGCAATGCTTACCAAACAGCAACGCACTGCTGATGTTTCTTCGGTAGAGCCGTCCGAATTAGTGATGCTGACTTCTGAAAATTTTGAAAAATTACGAATAAAGCATCCTGATTTATTATCTGATTTGTATAAACAGATGCTATTAATTGTATGCAATAGATTAAAGATTACAGACCAGAAGGTATTGATAAAAACAATATTTCGCGGATAATATTGTTATATGAAAAAAAAATTAATAATAGCAAATAAAAAATTCAATTCGAGATTATTTATCGGCACAGGCAAATTTTCGAGCAGCCGCATAATGGCAGAAGCAATAAATTTATCAGGCGCGGAATTAGTAACAGTTGCATTAAAAAGAATAGATATTGAGCATCCAGATAAAGACGATATTTTATCGCATATAGATAAATCTAAAATCTTGATAGTGCCAAACACATCAGGCGCACGTAATGCCGAAGAAGCTATCAAAGCAGGCGAATATATAAAATCCGCAGGATATAATTGGCTGAAATTAGAGATACATCCAGACCCGAATTATTTATTGCCTGATCCAGTTGAGACATTATTAGCTGCGGAAAAATTAGTAAAGATGGGCTTTAATGTGCTGCCGTATGTTAATGCAGACCCTGTGATTTGTAAAAGATTAGAAGAAGTCGGATGCGCGGCAGTAATGCCGCTCGGCTCGCCGATCGGTTCTAATCAAGGATTGCAGACAATTTCAATGCTGAAAATAATTATAGAGCAATCTAATGTTCCAGTAGTAATAGACGCTGGAATAGGCAAACCGTCTGATGCGGCGTTAGCAATAGAAATCGGCGCTGACGCGGTTTTGATTAATACTGCGATTGCCGCAGCTGATGATCCAATATTAATGGCGCAAGCATTTAAGTTGGCGGTAGAAGCAGCTGAAAAATATAATGTATCCGGCGCTGACAGCGTTCGATTAAATGCCTCAGCTTCATCGCCTTTGACTAATTTTTTTAATTAAATTTATTCATATTATGAAACTCAAAGCTTTTGAATGGTTGCTGATTGTTTATCAATTAATTTTAATTGTTATAATTGCAGCATATCGTAAAAACATAACAGAAATCGATTATCGTTATCTTATTGCTCTGCATACTATATGCATACTTACTATAATTTTTTTTATACCGCTCATCAAAAATAATTTTATCAGATTGTTTTATCCTTTTTTGATACTGCCGTTTTTTTATAATGAAATAGGATTACTTCATCATATTTTATATTCTGTTCCGCAAGATGCGATATTTATGCAAATAGACAAATTTATCTTTCGCGAAAATATCGGATTAACTTTATGCCGGCATTTTCCAAGTAGAATTTTTTCTGAAATTATGCATTTTTTCTATTTTTCATATTATTTAGTCACTATTGTCCCTGCGCTTTATTTATTGAAAAAATCCATATCTGGACTTGAAAGATATTTGTTTATTTTATTATGCAGTTTTTTTTTATTTTATGTAATTTTTATTTTTTATCCAGTATATGGTCCTGAATTTTATATGGAATATTTAGGGAAAACCGTATCGCCAAAAAAATTGAGCGGTTATTATTTTCATAATATTTTGAAATTTATCCTATCAAAAGCTGAACGGCCGGGCGCCGCGTTTCCGAGTTCGCATGTCGGTATTTCTTTGATTGTTTTTTTAATTATGAAAAATTATAATAAAATATTCAGTGCAATAATTTTTATTTGTTTTTTAGGAATATGCGTATCCACAATATATATCAGAGCGCATTATTTTATTGATGTGGTTGCAGGTTTGCTGGTTGGTTATATTTTTTATTTATTTATAAAATTTATTTATGATAAATTGATTGGCTGATAAATGAAAAATTTAAAAATAAAAATCATTGTTATTATCGGAATAATAGCAATTTCAGCATTTTTATTTTACAAGAATAAATCCAATTTTTATTATCAAGAGCCCTACACATTACCTGAAAAAAATAGCGCGGTAAATAATGCAATCGCTGGCAATAATAATGATACAAATTTGATAATTAATATTGCCAATAATATAGCAGAAGACACTAAAAAAATCAGCGTTTCGATAATTGGCGGCGTGAAAAAACCGGGCGTTTATAAATTTGCAAATCGTCCAAAATTAAAAGAATTAATAAGCGCGGCTTCCGGATTAGATACAAGCGCAAATTATAATGCGATAAAATATGACAATATTTTATTAGAAGACGGAGACACTGTGATTATACCTGTAAGATTGCAATACGGCAAATATGAAAATAAATTTGTTTTGACGAACGAAATTTTCGGAAATTTAGACGAATTATTAAAGCGCGCAAATTTAGAAGAAAAAAAAGAAAATCAACAGAAATCGTCGAGCGTTCAGCAATTAATAAATATCAACACCGCAAGTTTAGAAGAAATAATGACGCTGCCGCGTGTCGGTAAAAAAACAGCAGAAGCAATTATCGAATATCGCAAAGTTCACGGTAAATTTTCGAGTTTCGAAGAATTAACAAATATACCGGGCATTGGTCAAAAGAGATTAGAAGCGCTCAAATCTAAAATCACAATAAAATAATTTTATGTTGAGTTTTAATCTGATAGTTAAAAATGAAGAGCATTGCCTTGAAGAATGCCTGCAATCCATTAAACCAATAGCAGATGAAATTATAATAGTAGATACTGGCTCAACTGATGCTACGGTTGAAATATCTAAAAAATTTACTGATAAAATATTTGAATTTGTATGGATAAACGATTTTTCAGCTGCGCGCAATTTTGCTAAAAGCAAGACATCAGGCGACTGGATTTTTTTGATTGACGCTGATGAAGTATTGAATTTTGAAGAATATCCGCTGATATTGAATGCTCTGAAAAATTCAAATGTAGAAGCATATATTTGCATTACCAAAAATTTTGATTTTAATGTGAACGCAGTTAATTGGCATAAAAATAAAACAGCGGCGGATTTTAGATTATGCAAATCTGCTGGTGGCTGGTTTCCTTCTGAAAAAATTCGATTGTTTAGAAATAGAACTGATTATAGATTTTACGGACGCATCCATGAAATGTTAGACGAAAAATTATTGTCGAATAAAATTGCAGACGCTGATTTTTTTATTTATCATTACGGATATTTATATTCAAAATTAGACAATAAAAAATATTCTAAAAAATTAGAACATTACGAAAAATTAAATGAATTAAAATATTTAGAACAGCGCGATATAAAATCTTGCTATGAATTAGCCAAACAAAAAAGAGTAATGAATAAATTTGCCGAATCTGAAAAATTATATCTGGAATGCATAAAAAAAAAATATCGGATAGCGGATTGTTATAATGATTTGAGCGCACTGCATCTCGCTCAAAATAATTTTGAACAAGCAGAATGGGCTTTAAAAAAAATATTGGAAATTGACCCTGAAAATATTTCAGCATTAAATAATTACGCTTCGCTATTATATAAAAAAAAAGAATATGATTTAGCTATTGAAAAATTGCGGAAAATAATAAATAAAAAACAGGATCATATAAACGCTTATTATAATTTAGCAGTGATATATCAGGAACTACGCGATTATATTAATGCCGAACAATGTTATTTACGCATTTTGAAAGAAAACGAATTTGATGCGAATGCATTAAATAATATTATTATTTTATATTTTGACAAAAAGGAATACGGCAAGGCGCTTGACTATTTGAATAAATTAGAAAAAATTAATCCTTCGCATACGACAGTATTGAAATATAAAGATGTTTTATTAAAAAAAACGCAAAAGATAGAAAATTCAGAAGATGAAAAATTATATAATGAAGCATTGACGCAATTTCACAATAAAAATTATAAAGGCGCACTGCTTAATTTTAGAAAATCGCTGAATTTGAATAATGCTCTAATAGAGGCGCATAAATATATTGCTGAATGCTATAAAGAATTAGGTGATTTAAAAAAATACGAATTAGAAATAATGCGATATAAGCAGATGCTCGCGCGGCAATAAAATTTAAAATTTAAAATTTATGTTTTTAATAAAGTTAAAAAAACTCTTGAATGATTAATGATTTTAATTTATATTAGAAACAAAAAAATCGGAGTTTTATAAAAATATGGTTAAAGATAACATAAAAATCACAGAAGAAGAAGCTGCGGCAATTGCTGCTTGTTTGAATAATTTATTAGAAGGCAATTTTAAAATCAAAAAAATAAAGAATATAACAGGTAGAGATTGGAAAGAAAAAGGCCGGCGCGCAGCGATTAATACCAATTTGAATTATTCAAAATATTGGAGGTAATAATGAAAAAATACAGAGTAAAAATTAATGATAAAGAATTTATTGTAGAGATAGAGCCGATAGTAGAAAAAAAACAAAAAGTCCGACCAACAGCAAATATTGATATTAATGAGGTTTCAGAACCAAAAGCCAGTGGCGCAGCATCTAAACAAAATAATGATCCCAAAAAAGTATTTGCAAATTTACCGGGCAATATTTTGAAAATTTTAAAAAACAAAGGTGACAGCGTAAACGCAAATGACGGAGTATTGATTTTAGAAGCGATGAAAATGGAAAATGAAATTGTTGCGCTGATTGACGGAAAAATAAAAAATATTTATGTAGAAGTTGGTCAAAAAGTAAATAAAGATGATTTATTATTTGAATTAGAATAAGGAAAAAATGAATATTGACGAATTACCGAAACCATTAGCGCTGTTTTTACAATGGCGGTTATTGGATTTGAATTCGGCTACTCGCGAAAATTTATTAAATATCATTCAAAATTCAAATTCGCTTGATTATGTAATTTGCGTATTAAATCTAATAGGCGGAAATAATTACCAAAAATTTATTAATTTTTGCGCTAATAATCCGGATTTTGAATATACCTCTCCAACTGATTTTGAAGTATTACCGCCACTTGATGTGTCGCTGAACAGCGAGCAAGTCACAGCGGCTTTACACGATACATCTAAAAGACCATTGTTGATACTTGCTGGAGCAGGTTCAGGCAAAACCGCGGTATTAACGCGTCGCATAGTTTATTTATTAGTATCAGGTATAGATGCGACAAATATTATGGCTGTTACTTTCACAAATAAAGCTGCGGCAGAAATGCGTAAAAGATTACTTGATTTAATAATTAAATTAAAAGAAGATGTCACTACGGCGGAATTTATTGATTATATTGACAATAAAATAGAATCAGCATATACAATGAAAGTCGGGACATTTCATTCTATATGCTATGATTTACTGCTCGAAAAAATATATGATTTTTATAATTATGAGATTTTCGGATATACTGCTGCGCCTGAAATATTAGAGCCTGTAAAACAAAAAGGCATAATAGAAAAAATTATGCAGTATTATAAAATTAATGAAGTTGTTGAAGAAATGATGACAGACATCAGCAATTGTAAAAATGAATTGTTGCCGCCGGAATTAGTAAATAATGCGAAAGATTTAGTATGTAAAAAACAAAATGTTATGAAGGTATATAGCGAATACCGCAAGCATTTAGTGTCTTCTAATTTGATTGATTTTGACGATATTATTTTTTATGTTGTTACAATGCTTCAAAAGAGCGAACAATTAGCGAGTCATTACAGCAATCGCTATCAATATTTTTTGATAGACGAATATCAAGACACAAATTACGCACAATATATGTTCGCTTTGAAAATAGTAGAAAAACACAAAAATATTTTTGCTGTCGGCGATGACGACCAGAGTATCTACGGCTGGCGCGGCGCTGATATTAGGAATATTTTGAATTTCAAAGAAGATTTTAATAATGCTTTTATTGTCAAGTTTGAACGAAATTATCGCAGCAGCGCGCGCATTTTAGAAGCTGCGAATAATATATTTCACGATAAAGATGCATCTATACGAAAAGTGCTGAAAGTCAGCGGAAATTATTCTATTGGCAAAGCTGGATTAGGCGAAAAGATAATAATGTATCAAGCGGAAGACGACGAAGATGAAGCGGAATTTTGCAAATATATAATAACCGAATATGTTAAGCAGTATAAAAGTTCGCTGCTTGAAAAATTGAACAAAACTTATGCAGCGATTAATAATGACATTTACGAAGCAACTAATAAAATGCTTAATCATTATAATATGCTGACCGAATACACTATGCCGCTCTGGGCAAAAACAACAGAATGGATAAATTTTTATAATCAGTTACTTGAAAGCATAGATTTTGATACAGCTAATAAATTAATAGCATTATTTTTTGATTTTTATCAGTTGTATAATGTTATAGGCGAAATGTATGAACCGGAGCGCGCGCTGCTCGGAGAATTTTTTGAAACGCTCAAAGAAAAAATGAATTTTTTATTTGCTAAATCGCCGCTGTATAGGAATTTTGCTATATTTTATCGAATTAATTCGCAAAAGGAAATATTCAAAAAAAAATTGGGCGATGCAAATATTCCATATATTGAAGTTGGAAATAATAAATTATTCAGTTTTCGCGAAATCCAAAATATAATTGCGATGTTTAAAATTATTAATGGTTATATTAAAGATAGATTAAAAATAGACCATTATGTTAATTATCAGCAGTTAAATTTAGAAATTGTAAATTTATCGTATTTACCGCATTTTCGCGTGTCAGATAAAGATAGAGTGACTTTTGAGTATTGTCCAGCAAGTATGTTTTTGATAAGCGATATGTATATATCTGAACATTCTTCGCTATTAACTGCGCCGGGACTTAATTATTTGCAGACATTAATGAAATTATGCGAAGATATTTTTTTTGTATTTGAAGAAAAAAAAATAACTTATATTTTGCAAAAAATTAATGAGTTTTTGGATTATAGTGCCAAAATGTTTCAAGGCACATCTACAAGCAATGTTATGAAAAAAAATATCGAACAATTTCGTAATATTCTACTTGATTTTGAATTACATAATCGCAGCGCGGCAAAAGATAAATTAGAAGCATTTGTGAAATATATTGTTTATCGCAGCAGCGATCAGCAAAGCACTGATGTATATAATGACGGTGTTTATTTGATGACTTTGCATGCGTCAAAAGGACTGGAATTTGAAAATGTTTTTTTTACAGGATTAGAAGAAGAGGTCTGCCCTTATAAATGGCCTACAAAAGATAAAATCGGTCAGCGCGAATTAGACGAAGAAAAAAGATTGTTTTATGTCGGTGTAACGCGCGCTCAAAATCGATTATTTCTGACTTATGCTAAAAAACGAAAGTGGTTTAACAAAATCGTAAAACATAAACCGTCGCGTTTTTTGAAATTAATACCAAAAGATTTAATTGAAAAATAAGATATGATTTTTTTATGGCTGTCTAATTTTTTATATTAGACAGCCATAAAAATATTATTTGTTTTTCCGCTTGAATCTATCGCGTAATTTTTTGTGTTTATGTTTTTTCATTTTTTTTCTACGTTTTTTTATAACACTTCCCCTTAAATTGCGCCTCCTTTTTAAAAATTAAAATGACGATATTATATTAATGAAAATAAAAAAAGCAAATATTTTTTATTTTTATTTTTTGAGGAATAAGGTATAAATTGTTCAAAAAAAATTACAAAAATATTAGCTAAAAACAACAAGACGCAAATTACAAAGCCGATATAAAATCTATAGTTCGAATTTGAAATAAAAGAATTAATCAAAACTTATAAAAATTATGCGTTTAAAAAAAATACAATATCTAAATTTCATAAAGTAAAAAAGAATGTCCGACATTATATACTTTTTCAGTAGAAAGACTGAAGGGTTTATTTATTAAAATAAAAAAATTGCTCACAAAAATATTGCCATTGTAATTATAATTTTGGAATATAACCAACTTTTTCAATTTTTTCGTTTTTGTCAGGGTCTTTGCCGATTTCTGCAACTGTAAAATAAAAATCAGGGATAAAATTCTTTGATTTTTTAGCAAAGTTCTTTTTTGGATAAATTCGCTGTTTACAGTCCTAAATTGTAAATTTTATCTTTAAGTGCATTCTAATTTTTTAATACATAAATAAAAGCGCCGCCTACATCGCGGATATGAATATAATTACTAAATAATAGGAAAATGAATTAAAAAAATTAAAATTTATGCTATTTTAGGGGCAATAATAATAGCATATTTTAATGAATTCATTTTTTCATTGGCTCAACACGAAATCTTTTTACATTTTTTATCACTCTTTCTGTAATTGGACAAATCATTTATAGATTTTGAAATAATTTGACATATTGAAATTTTATAATATAATAATTAAAAAAATGATAAGGAGCGACGGGAAAATGATTCGATTTATTTTGAATAATAAAATAATAGAGACACATAAACCAGACGGAATGATTTTATTAGATTTTATCAGAGAAGAAGAAGGATTAACAGGCACAAAAGAAGCGTGTCGCGAAGGAGAATGCGGCGCTTGCACTGTGCTGATTGGTCGCTTAAATAATGAAAAAATGGAATACAAGACAATCGCATCTTGTATTACTCCTATCGGCTCTCTAAAAAATTGTCATATTGTAACTGTCGAAGGATTAGATACAGGCGATTTTACATTAGTACAAAAATTGATAATAGATAATTCGGCATCGCAATGCGGTTATTGCACGCCGGGCATAGTTTTGTCAATGACAGGTTTTTGTTTTATGAGCGAAGAAATTAGTTATGATGCAATTATAGACGCTCTTGACGGCAATATCTGTCGCTGTACTGGTTATGCTTCAATACGTAATGCCGGGCGTTCTCTAATTGACAATTTAAAGGCGAACGATTATGAAAAAACAGCGAAAAAAGATAGATTGCAGAAGTTAATAGAAATGAATATTATTCCGTCGTATTTTGCTGAAATTCCTGAAAAATTGAAAAAAATAGGAAATAGATCTAACATCAATATTTCAGACGAAACAGTAATTGTAGCGGGCGCAACAGATTTATTTGTTCAAAAACCCGAAGCATTAGAAAATCAAAAATTATATTTTATGTCAGAGCGTAAAGATTTGGAATATATCAAAGAAGAAAATGGAAATATATTAGTTGGCGGCGCAGTAGCGATCGAAGACTTCCGCAAATCGCAAGTAATAAAAAAACACTATCCGGAATTAGAAGATTATTTGTTGCTGCATTCCTCGACAATTTTGCGAAATACCGCTACGCTTTCAGGCAATATAGTCAATGCTTCGCCGATAGGCGATATTACTATTATTTTATTAGCATTATCCGCAAGATTAGTAATTGAAAATCGTCACGGAAATATTAGAAAAATTGAATTATCAAAATTTTATATATCGTATAAAAAATACGATTTAGAGCCGTGCGAAATAATACGGGAAATAGAGATACCAATATGTTCAAAAAATGAACAGTTTAATTTTGAAAAAGTATCGAATAGAAAAATATTGGATATCGCTTCTGTCAATTCTGCGGCGCTGATAAAATTATCCGACAAAAAAAATATTGAAAAATTAAGAATATCAGCTGGCGGCGTAGCGCCAATACCTTTACTATTAAGCGGTTTGGAAAAATTTATCGGTAAAGAATTGAGCGCCAAATTAATCCAAGAAATAGCGGAATATTGTATGCAATCAGTGACGCCTATTGACGATATTCGCGGCAGCGCAAAATATAAAAAAATATTATTAAAGCAATTAATAATAGCGCATTTCAACAAAATAAATACCGTGCAAAAATAATTAATTGAAAAAAATATTGGAGGATTGAAATAATGAAAAATGTCGATATGAAAATGCATGTCAAAGGGCAATCTGTATTTATAGACGATATAAAAGCGCCGATTGGCTTATTAAATGCCGCATTATTTACATCGCCAGTAGCAAAAGGCAGAATTAAAAATATAGATATATCCGCAGCGCAAAAATCAGAAGGCGTAGCAATGGTGATTACTCATAAAGATATTCCGGGCAAAAATCAAATAGGACATATGATAGCGGATCAGCCGCTGTTAGCGTTTGACGAGATTGAATATATTGGCCAGCCGATCGCAATAGTTGTGGCAGATACTCGCAAAAACGCGAAAAAAGCATGTCAACTAATAAAAGTTGACATTGAAAAATTAGAGCCGGTATTCGAGCCGCGCGAAGCGTATCAAAAAGGTTTGATACACGCGCAAAAGCGAGTATTGGTTAATGGCAATATAGAAGAAGCGTTCAAAAAATCTAAATATATAGCAAGCGGCAGAATAGACAGCGGCGGGCAGGAGCATTTTTATTTTGAAACGCAGCGAGCATTAGCGATTCCGAAGGAAGCGGATACGATTAAGGTTTGCGCGAGTTGTCAATCTCCCGGTGCGTTTCAACATCATATAGCGGAAGTATTAGATATACCGATGCATAAAGTTGAGTTGGAAATCCGAAGATTAGGCGGCGGATTTGGTGGAAAAGAATCAACTGCTGTGTGGGTAGTGGCTGCTGCGCTTGCCGCTAAATTATTGAATCGCCCAGTAAAATTAGTAATAAGCAGAAATGAGGATATAGCGACGACAGGCAAGCGTCATCCATATAGTTATGACTATAAAATTGGATTAGATGAAAATGGCAAAATATTGGCATTTGAAGTTTTTTTGTATCAGCAAGCAGGCGGTTGCGCTGATATTTCGCCAGCTGTATTAGGTCGTTCATTTTTGCATACTTCTGGTTCTTATTGTATTCCGAATGTGAAAATTACTGCTGTCAGTTGCAAAACTAATATTCCGCCGAATAACGCATTTCGTGGATTTGGCGTGCCGCAGGGCACTTTTATTATTGAAAGCGCATTATTTCACGCGTCTGAAATTATGGGAAAAAATATTATAGAATTAAAAAAAATAAATTTATTAAAAGACGGTGATTTTTTACCATACGGTATGCAGTTAAAAAAAACAAATGCCGTAAGATGTTGGGAAACACTTGATGAAAAAGTCAATATAAAAAAACGAATAGAAGCAGTAGAAGAATTTAATAAAAATAATCAAACCAAAAAACGAGGAATATCTGTAATACCTGTATGTTTTGGCATTTCCTTTGCGCAATCAACATTAAATCAAGCGAGCGCATTAGTTAATATTTATATTGACGGCAGCGTATCAGTAAGCACAGGCGCAGTAGAAATGGGTCAGGGCGTAAATACAAAAATATTGAGTGTTGCCGCAAATACATTAGGAATCCAAAAAGAAAAAGTGAGAGTTGACACTACAAATACTTCAAGAATACCGAATGCTTCGCCGACTTCTGCAAGCACAGGTGCAGATTTGAATGGAATGGCGACAAAATTTGCGTGTGAAGAACTATTGACAAGATTAAAAAAACTAATAGCGAAAAAAACAAATTTTTTTGATTTAGACAAAATAAGGATAAAAGACGGAATAGTTTATCTATGCGGAGCAAAATTAGATTATACTTGGGAAGAACTGATTTTAGATGCTTATAATGAACGCACTGATTTATCCTGCCATTCATTTTACGCTACGCCGGCAATATATTATGATAGAGTAAAAGAGCGCGGAAGACCATTTGCTTATTATAGTTATGGTACATCGTTGACAGAAGTAGAGGTGGATATTTTGCGCGGCGTATATGAAATTGTTTCAATTGATGTAGTTCACGATGTAGGCAAATCATTAAGTCCAGAAATAGATAAAGGGCAGATAGAAGGCGCGGTAATACAATCTATCGGCTGGACGACTATTGAACAATTAAGATATGCGCCAGACGGCAAAATGTTAAGTTCCGCTAATTCATATAAAATACCGGACATTAAATTTGTCCCAAAAAATTTTAATGTTATGTTATTAGAAAATTCAGAGAACCCATACGCTGTATGCAATTCCAAAGCAATTGGCGAACCGCCGTTTATACACGGGCTCGGCGCATATTTCGCTATTTTAGATGTATTGCGGAAAATAAGAAAAGATAAACCTTTACCTTCATTGCCATTAACGCCAGAAAAGGTTTTTATGTATATTTATGAATAATTAATGCAAAAAAAAGAAATACTAAAAAAAGTAGATGTGATGTTCAGTTGATGATGAAATCAAAAAAAAAATTTCGTATTGCTTTTATACAATTGACAGGGTATTTAAAGCCGTCAGAATTGCAGTTATATTCTTATGCTGATACAGATGAGCGTTTGATTTATTGTTATGAATTAGCAAAGACATTCGCTAATGATGGAATGAATGTAGATATTTTTACAAGATTAATAAATGAAGAAGGTAAAGAAAATTTTGATTATTCGCGCAGAGAACAACAAAGCGCAGATGCTAATTTAAAAATAATTAGAATAAATTGCGGACCGACAAATAAATTTATCAATCAAACAAAAATCTGGCGGTATATAAATGAATTTGCAAATAATATAGTAAATTATATTTCGCTTAATCGCGTAAATATTGAATTTTTTATAACAACTACTCCTGAATCCACAGCTGCTGCGCTATTAATAAAAAAAAAATTAAAAATACCATATATTTATCTTGCCACTTCTTTTTTATTTGATAATTTTTTTGACAAAAAAATAACAAAAACAAGTATAGATTCGCAATTTAAAAAAAATAAATGGCATATATTTTACGAAATTGAAAAAAATATTTTAAAATATTCTGATGTATTGGTTATACCAAATTATCTAAATTTTGAAAAACTGAGCAATAATATTTTTTATAGAAAAATATTGAATTCAAAAAATTTGAATATTCAAAGAATAAATACCGGCATATTTTCAGAAAAAATTGAAGAAGTAAAAAATACTGCTGCCAACATTGAGTATCTTAGTTCATTAATTATTCCGCAGATATCGGATGATAGAAAGAATTTGCCTTGCATATTAACTGATTTTAAAAACAAAAAAATATCCGCTGATAATATAAATAATCTATTGAAATTATATGACAAATCAGAAATATTGAAAAACAAAACAAATGTAATTATAGTTACATTGAATAGTTGCGATAAAAAATCTAATTATGACGATTTAAAAAAACTTCTTAATAAATATAATAAAACGCAGGGAATTTACATTGTTTTATTAAAAGATTATTTAAAAGAAATATATTATATTTTCGATTATTTTAAGAAAAAAGAATCGGTATATTTTTATTATTCTAATGATAATTATAATATAGGAAATAGTATGATAGCGGCGCTTGTCGGACTGCCGATAATTTTAAATAAAAATTTGCGAGCGAATGAATTTATAGAACACAATAAAAACGGGCTGATGTTTGTTAATATCAAGCAAGCGGAAAATTTATTAAATTTACTTTTTACTGATGAAAAGATTTATAAATTATATTCTGAAAAAGCGATACGCAGAGTCGAGAATAATTATTTATGGAAAAATATAAGAAAAAAATATTATAAAATATTTGAAGCGTTGAATAATTGCAAACAATATATCAATGTCTCGTCAATAATTATTCCTAAAATATTGGAGAAAAATATAAGCAATCAAGATGAAGAATATTATAAAACTGAATTTACTAATTTTGTTTTTGGTAATAATTAATTATCGTCAAATTATAGCCAAATCCGAAAACCTATCAGATACTATCGTAATTGAAAATGCAGATTATTTATATTTGAAAAATGTAGATAATCAAACGCAGGTATTGAGTTTAGAAGAAAATGTCAGAATAAAATACAGCGATTATTATATAAAGACCAATAAAATTTTTTATAAGGTTTCTGATAAAATTTTAGAATCCGACACTGTGTCAGAAATTATAACAAATGATTTAAAATTAATAGCGCAGCATATAAAATTTGATTTAATAAAAGATTATAATGAAATAAATGATGTTAAAATTAAATATGCAGATTGGCATATTTCAGCAAAAAAAATAGAATTACAAAAAATCGAAACTGAAAAAAAAAACAACAATGTTTATAAAATGTATAATGGCATATTTACGACTTGCAGCGAAGACAATCCGCATTATTATATTTTTGCTAAATATTCTAAATTTTCGCCAAATGAATATGTAAAATTTTATGCGCCGACTTTGAAACTCTATAATATTCCTATTTTTTGGTTTCCATATTTTCATAAAAGATTTGACAGACAATTTTTTAAATATGAATTGGGCTATCGTAAAAAAGAAGGCGGTTTTATTTTGACTGATGTATATTTAGACGCGCAAAAACCACTGACTTATACGCTAATTACAGACTATTATAATTATCGCGGATTAGCAAACGGCGCAGAAATAAAATACGATACTGCAAATATTTATTCGGAAATTTTTGGATACTATATTAATGAAAAACCATTAGTATATGATATTAATACTGGACGATATAATAAAGTTGATATTTCGCGGCGCGAACGCTGGAAATTAGACGGAAAAATAAACGCTAATTTTTCAAATAATTTGAATATTAAGGGTTATGCGAATATTAATTCTGATTATTTAGTAAATAAAGATTATAAAGAACGATTTGACGGATATATAAAATACGATAATATTTCAGAATTCGAGTTTTCGCAAAATTCTCAAGATTTTGTTTGGCATATAACGATAGAAAATCAACAAGATTGGCAGGATACCAGAAATAAGTTTGTTGTGAAATATAAGCAAATACCTAATATCAGATTTATGTATAATAAACAAAATATAGGGCTGTGGGATTTAATATATCAGCCGGATATTTATTTTAAAAGCGAGTATTTTGCTGATACAATGCGGCGAACAATATTTGGCGCGGACAATAGTATCGCAAAAAATTTTAAAATTGCAGACATTTTAGATTTGAAACTAACAACCGGCTTGAAATTGTATAGAATAGAGTATTCAGATAATAATTCTGATTTAACGCAAAGCGATTATTTTTTTTCAGCGCAAAACGCTAAAAGATATAAAAAAATATATAATTTGCTGATTTATGATTTTTCTAAAAATTACTATAATGTTAGGTATTTGGAAAACTATAATTCAAGCGTCAACAAAAATAAGTTGACATTTCAGCAATATTATGATTTTGATAATATAAATTTTTATTTGAATACCGGTTATGATTTTTCAAAAAATATCCAATTTTCAAATAAGAAACAGCGTATAGACAATGTATATACTGATTTTAAATATGATATTTCTTCAACTAATAAATTATATTTCACTAATATTTATAATCTTTTTTATAAGAAATTTGAAATATCGGCAATTTCGCATAAATTATCTTTACGGTCAGGAAAACTTGATATGATTAACAGTTTAAATTATTTAAATCCGAAAATTGAAAATAGAATATATCAATGGCAATCGCAGATACATTTTAATATTTTGAAGAATAACATTAAAAATTGGCAATTTAAAATCGGGCATATAATCGATTTGAATAATTACGCTCTACAAAATCAAAATATAGAAATTATAAAAGATTTGCATTGTCTTGAAAGCGTAATTACTTATACCCGCGATAATACCAAAGATTTTTCTATATATCTGGCGCTGCGTATAAAGTCATTAGATAAATACGGATTGGGAATGCAGTATAATGACGCAGCTAAATCTATAAGATTGCGTAAATAACCAAGTAATCAGTATTTTTGCAATATCAAAATTTTAAAAAATTATAATTTATATTTTTATATATTTTGCCGATACCGATTTTACAGCGTTTAATTTTTTTATTAAAGAATTGATTTCTTTTGTATCTGCGACTACTTCTAAAATAACTAATCCTAACGGCGAACAAGCGTCAGGTTCAATATTATGTAAGCCCAATCTTGTTTTTATTTTGCAGCCGAATTCTGTCAATATTTTTTGCACTTCAATCGCTGTATTTTCGCGATTTCCGATTTTTATTAAAATAATTTTGTAATTCATAATTATTCCCTCCTAAAAAAAACTAATTAAAAAAATATATAATAAAAAAATTTTTTAGTCAATAAATTTATTAGAGTGTAGTCATAAATGAGCGCACTTCTAAAAAGTTCAAAAAAAAATTGTCTAAAAAAATGGATATAGTTTTAAAAATTTAAAATTCGTCATTAAAAATTATGAAATTTAACAAGCGATAAATACTGATAATTGCTCTGGATGCAGCGAGCAATTTATGCGTAGAAATTAGTGGCGGTAAAAAAAATATAAAAAAATGCCGAATTTAATACATTTAATACAAAGCCAGCAAAGGAAAATAATTTCATTTACTTTCACTTTTGTTCGTTTGTTTTTTTTATTTTAACATACGAACTAATGTGAATAAAAGTGATTTTTTTTAATATGACAAAAAAACGCCGAAGGTATTTAATAACATTAGCCGCAGGTGAAATAATCATAATCAATATCAAACGCAAAGCGGTTGAATAATAAAAAAATAAACACTAAGACACAAAGAAAAAAATTATAATTTAAAATTAAAAAAAACTTCGTGTCTTCGAAAAACTTCGTGTCTTCGTGTTGAATTTTTTTTAACATAAAGCGCGCAAATTAAAATTTGCGATTACTATTTCTACGCAATTTATTTTGAACAATTTTTGACTGCGTTCCAAACTAAAAAACAAAAATAAATTATTGTAAAAAAATAAAATTTATAGTAAAATAATGTGCTTAAAAATTCAGGAATAAAAATTACAAAAAAAATTAGGGGGCTAAAAAACTATGGCGAAAATAATGAAAATAGCGGTATTAGCAGGTGACGGTATCGGACCGGAAGTGATGGAACAAGCATTATTTATACTTGATGCGATCAAGAGCAAATATAATTTAAAAATAGAATTAAAAGAGGGATATATTGGCGGCGCTGGTATTGATAATAAAGGCAAAGCGCTGCCTGATGAAACAGTAGAAATTTGCAAATGGTCTGACTGCATATTATTCGGCAGTGTCGGCGGACCTAAATGGGAAAATCTGCCGCCAGATCAGCAGCCGGAGCGCGGAGCATTATTGCCGCTGCGCAAATTATTTAATCTTTACGCTAATTTAAGACCAGCGATAATTTATCCGGCGCTTGCCGATGCTTCGCCATTAAGACGCGATATAGTAGCAAATGGCGTAGATATACTTGTAATACGTGAATTAACAGGCGGAATTTATTTTGGTCAACCAAAAGGCCGCGAGCAGCGTAATGGTGTAACAGTGGCATATGATACCTTGATATATTCAGCGCCTGAAATTGAACGCATTGCGACAATAGCGTTTGACGCCGCAATGCAGCGTAGAAAAAAGGTATGTTCGATAGACAAAGCGAATGTATTGACTACAAGTGTATTATGGCGCGAAGTAGTAGTTAATATTTCAAAAAAATACCCAGAAGTGAAATTAGAACATTTATATATAGATAATGCAACAATGCAGTTTATTAGACAACCGCATAATTTTGATGTTGTCTTGTGCGATAATATGTTTGGCGATATTTTAAGCGATGAAGCAGCAATGATTACAGGGTCAATTGGTATGTTAGCATCTGCGAGTTTAGGCGAAAATAATTTTGGATTATACGAGCCGAGCGGCGGAAGCGCACCGGATATTGCAGGACAGGGCATCGCTAATCCAATTGCTCAAATCTTATCATTAGCAATGCTTTTTAGATACACATACAAACGCGATGATATTTACAATGCAATTAATAACGCGGTTAAACAGACATTAGCAGATGGTTTTAGAACAGGTGACATTATGAGCGATGGCTGTAAGAAAGTCAATACAAAAGAAATGGGTAAATTAATAGTGGAAAGATTGTAATTTTATCTTTAATACTGCGGCTGCTATGACAAAAATTTTTATAATTGAAGATGAAGAATTAATAGTCCGAACTTATACGACTTTTTTAAAATCAGATTATGAAGTTGTCGGTTTTGCAAAATCATTTGATGAAGCATTAAAAAAAATCGAACAAAATTTACCGGATATAATTTTATGCGATATTGTAATTCACGGAGCAAAAGATGGCATTGATGTCTGTGAAAAAATCCAGGAAAAGTATGATATACCAATAATTTTTATTAGCGGTTATTGGGACGAGAAATTATTTGCGCGCGCTCAAAAAATCAGAGATTGCTATTATCTTCTCAAACCCTGTAAAAATCAGGACATAAAAAACACAATCGAACTTGCTGTCAACAAAAAAAAATCTGATAATCTGCTTATAAATTCTTTGTTAGAAGGTTATGTATTAACTAAAATAGTATATGCCGAAGATAATAAAATTGACGATTTGACTATATTAAATGTAAATCATCAAATTGAAAAAATTACGAAATTATCTAAAACCGAAATTTGCGGTAAATCTTTGAAATATTTATACCCTCCGGACTGCGCTGATGATATAAAATTTTTATTCAATCAAATATCAAATATAAAAAATATTAATATAAAAGAAGAATTTATCTTTTCTCCGCTCTTTCAAAAAAAACATTATCAAATAAGCATTTATTCGCCAAAAGAACATTATTTAGTGTTTTTGATAAAAGATATTTCACTTGAAAAAGAACAAGAATTTGAATTATTGAATTTATATTATATTTTCAATTTAATCCCGACAAATATCGTAATAACAGACACGGGTGGAAAAATAATTTATGTTAACTCAGCATTTGAAAATGTAACCGGCTATTATTTCAGCGAAGTAGTGGGCAAAAAAACGTGTATTTTGAAATCTGGATTACTCGAAAAAAATTTTTATAGAAATTTGTGGACTACTATTTTAGAAGGTAAAATTTGGCGCGGTGAATTTTATAATCGCAAAAAAAACGGTGAATTATATTGGGAACGCGCAACAATATTTTCGCGCGAAGACGCATTAGGCGAAATCACACATTTTATAAAAATTTCTGAAAATATAACAACAGAAAAACAACAGATATTAGAAATAATAGAATACAAAAATTTTATAGAAAATATAATAAAATCTCTTACTGATATTTTAATAGTATGCGATATACACGGAAAAATAATAAGAATAAACAAAACATTTGAAGAAATACTTGAATATCAAGAATCGGAAATAATAAATAACCCAATAGATATAATTATGTTGGAATTTAAAGATAAAAACCTTAACAAGGCAGCGAATAATTTAGGCGTCAAAATAAATGAATATGTAATATTAGGCGCTTTAAAAAACTATCATACAAAATTTATTACTAAATCCGGTGGCGAAATTGATGTATCTTTATCCAGTTCCGTTGTGTATGACGATAAAAAAAATATAAAAGCAATAATATTTATAGCGCACGATATTCGCAGAAGATTAAAACAAGAACGCGAGCAGCAAAGATTCTTAACGCTCGAAAAAAAACAAAAATTTATTTTAAATAATTTATATGACGCTGCAAAAATTATATTAGAGAATCTGCAATTAGATTTTGATAAAATAGCAAATAAAATTTTTAAAATATTAACTAAACTCACTGATGCTGATAGCGGCTTTATCGCTGTAAAAAATGAATATAATAATTATCAAGTAATATTTATTGAATTAGGCAAAAAACAATGTAAATTAAATTATCAATTGCCAATACATTTAAAATTAGAAGGACTGTCTCAACATATAAACGCAGTCAAAAAAAGTTTTATTATTAATAATTTCCAAAATACAGAGTGGCAAAATATTATACCGCAAGGTCATATAGAAATAGATAATCTTTTGATTTCGCCGATTTTATACGACGGTGTTATTTATGGATTAGTAGCGCTTGCTAATAAATCGACGGATTTTATAGAAGATGATTTAATGATAACAGAAGCAATAACAAATTTATTATCTTTGGTACTATCCGACAAATTAATCAGAGAGCAATTGCAAAAAAAAGAAAAAGAGATAATACAAAAGAATGAATTTTTAAATATGGTATTAAATATTATACCATTACCCATTTTTATAAAAGATAAGAATTTAGTTTATACATTCTCTAATAATGAATATAAAAAATTTGTGAATTTATCTAATGACGAAATACTCGGAAAAACAATATTTGATATTGCTCCGATTGACACAGCGGAAATTATAAATCAGATGGATTTAGAACTTTTAAAAAATAAAAATATGATAATAAAAGAAACATCAGTAAAAGTAAAAAATGAGTTAAAAAATGTGATTTATTACAAAACTTATTTTGAAAATAATTTCGGCGAGCCGAATATTTTAGGAGTAATATTAGACATTACATCTCAAAAAAAATTGGAAAACGAATTAAAGACAAAACAAAAAATATTAATTCAAACAACAAAAATGGCTGCATTAGGCGAATTAATAGCAGGTATAGCGCACGAAATAAATAATCCGAATAATTATATATCTTTAAATATTTCAGCACTAAAAAGATATTTTGAAATGCTGCTGCCTTTATTTTTGGAATTTATAAATCAAAATCAAGATTTATCAAACAATTCTGAATATTCAGAAATGATAAATGATATAGAAAATTTATTAAATGAGTTAAAAGACGGCAGCGATAGAATAAAAAGAATTGTGCAAGATTTAAAAGATTTTTCAAAACAGACGAATGTTGAATTTAAAATGTGTTCAATAGAAGATATAATAATGCGCGCTTATAAAATTTGTAAAAGCGCATTATTGCGCAAAGTTCGGGAAGTTGAATTTGATATTTTAGAAAATTTACCTGAAATAAATATTGACCCAAATAAAATTATACAGGTGTTTATTAATATTTTAAATAATGCAGCGGACGCAATAAATGAAAAACCAGACGGTAAAATATTAGTAGTTTGCAGACTTTTAAATCAAATGATACGCGTTAATTTCATAGATAATGGCTGCGGTATCTCAGTAAAAAATCTCAAAAAAATAATGGAGCCGTTTTTTACGACCAAACACAGCAGTGGCGGTACAGGAATCGGACTGTCAATTGTATATAGTATAATAAAAGAACATAATGCTTCTATTGTCTATTTGTCAGATGAAGGGTTCGGCACAAATGTTTTTATTGATTTTCCAATTGGCGATAATAAAATCGAACAAATTATTCCCAAGAATATATTAGTTGAAAAAGACAATAAATTTATAAATTTAATTTTATCTAATAAAGAAATATTCAATCTTGAAATTATTAACGACTTTGAAAAATTGATTTTTGATGATGAATTCTATAATTTGATAATTATAAATATAGACAATTTAAAATCTGCGGATATTGAGCAAATAATAAAATTAAAACAAAAATATTGGTGGCAAAAATTTTTGTTTTATTCTGCGCAAGAAAGTAATGACAGTGTATTATCGAAATATTCGATAGCGCGTAAAATAATTTTAAAAAATAAAGTAATTGATTATATAATAGAGGAATTTAATTAAATTATGGAAAAAGTGAAATTTACAATTATAGGCGCCGGCGTAGTTGGCTTGGCTATTGCTGCGAAATTATCTGAAAAATACGAGGATATAATTTTGTTAGAAAGCAACGAAAAATACGGGCAGGAGACGAGCTCAAGAAATAGCGAAGTAATACATTCAGGGATATATTATCCGGAAAATTCGTTAAAAGCGGAATTATGCGCAATAGGCAATAAATTATTATATAATTTTTGTGAAAAATATAATATTCCGCATAAACGAACAGGTAAATTAATAATAGCAGTAGATAATCACGAGATAGCGGAATTAGAAAAATTATATGAACAAGGGCAAAAAAATAATGTTGATAATATGCAAATAATTTCAGAAAATGAAATTAAAGCACTTGAACATTTAGCGAATGGCAAAGCCGCGATATATTCAAAAAACACAGGGATAATAGATTCTCATTCTCTGATGAAACAATTATATCATCAAGCTGAACAAAACGGCGTAGTATTTTGTTTTAACAACACAGTGAATTTATTAGAGAAAAACGGCAATTATTTTAAAATCGGCGTAGAGCAAGAAGATTATGAATTTCAATCAGAGATAGTAATTAATTGCGCCGGCTTGAATTCAGATAAAATAGCGAAATTAGTTGGTATAGATATAGAAAAACACGAATACAAAATTAGATATTGTAAGGGCTCGTATTTTTCATATTCGCAAAGATTACCTATTGAAAGATTGATATATCCAATACCGCATAAAGATTTAGCAGGATTGGGGGTGCATATAACAATAGATTTAGGCGGGCGATTAAGATTTGGTCCTGATGTAGAATTTATTGATGAACTCAATTATGATGTTGATATATCGAAACGCGCGAGTTTTTTTGAAGGCGCAAAAAAATTATTAAAAGACCTTGATATTGAAAAAATGCAGCCGGACTGCGCGGGCGTGCGTCCAAAATTAGCGGGCGCAGGCGTGCGAGATTTTATTATTAAAAATGAAAAAGATAAAAATCTTGACGGCTTGATAAATCTTATTGGTATTGAATCGCCGGGCTTGACTTGCTGTCTATCTATTGCGGATTATGTCGAAAAAATCATCTCTGAAAATTTGAGTTAAAAATATGAGACAAAATATAATGGAAACGCGAAAAATTATTGAATATTTAGATAATTTATTAGAAATCAAAAAAATCAATGATGCGAGTATTAACGGTTTGCAGGTTGAAGGTTCGGCTAATATAAAAAAAATAGCAGGAGCCGTGGATTTGTCATTAGCGACAATTGAGCAGTGCATAACAAAAAAAGCGGAGTTATTAATAGTCCATCATGGGCTATTCTGGAAAAACTCTATTTTTACTTTAACAGGTATAAATAAAAAGCGGATAGAATTATTGTTAAAACATAATATAAATCTATATGCCGCGCATCTGCCATTAGATTTGCACAGTAAATACGGCAATAATATAACAATCTGTAAATTATTAAAATTGCAAAAAATCCAATCTTTTGGAGAATATAATAATATCAAAATCGGATATTGTGGCGAATTAAAAAAAACTATGGCATTTGATGATTTTTTGAAATATTATAAAACTAAAATTTCAGATTATAATGCTTTTATTAACGGCTGCGCAAAAGTCAAAAAAATTTGCATAGTATCAGGCGGCGGAGCAGGATTATTCAATGAATGTTTATTGTATGATGCCGATACTTTTATAACAGGCGAACAAAATTATACAATCTGCAATTTTGCAAAAGAAAATAAAATCAATATTATTTTCGGCGGGCATTATAATACTGAAATCTTCGGAGCGCGTGAAATCATTAAGCATTTAAAAAATAAATTTCGATTACAAGCGGAATTTATTGACTGTCCGTCAAGCATCTAAAAATGAACAGAATATTTTTTTTTCTAAAAAATAATTGGATTATTTTATTTGCAGTAATTTTTTATATTATTACCTTAAACTTTAATTGTTTTCAAAATAAAGATTTTATTTCTAATGAGATATTACAAAAAAATTTGGGATATATCCCGCTTATTTTTTTTGCGATTGCCGCGTTATTAGCGCTGATATTTAACTGCTCATCAGTTTTTTTTTTAACGATTATCCATTTTTATTTGTATTATATTTCAGTTTTTAAACCAAAATATTTTAACTCTGCTTTTATTTTTGGAATATCTATATTATTGCCGATAAATTATATTTTTTTTATATTATCAAGCGAACGCGGAATATTTAATTTATTTGGTTTAAAAAAAATATTTGCAATAGTTGCGCAATTGTATCTTCTTACTTTTATCTCTATCAAACCTAATAATTTTATTGTTGCCGCGGCAAATACTAAATATAAAATATTGCGATTTTATAAAATTTTCGGCAATCTCGAATTTAGAATAATCAATATTTTATTGTTTTTTTTTATGATATTTATTGTGTATATCTTTATTGTGAAAAAATTTAGATATCGCGCTAAATTTTTTATAAGCGCGCTATTGATTTGCTTTTTTTTATTTCAAAAAAATTATTTAACGAATTATAATCAAAACACAAATATTTTCATTGGTTTATTTATTAGCATAATATTTTTCGCTTTAAGTATTTCTGTTGGTTTTGAAAAAGCCTATAATGACGAACTCACAGCAATCAAAGGCAGACGCGCATTAAATGAAGAATTAAATAAATTAAATGCTAATTATTCTATTGTAATGTTAGACATTGACCATTTTAAAAAATTTAATGATACATACGGTCATAAAGCCGGCGATATTGTGTTATTTTCAATTGCTCAAATATTAGAAAAACGATTAAGCGGCAAGGTATTCAGATACGGCGGCGAAGAATTTACTATAATTTATCCTCATAAAAATATAAAAAAGATTTATGAAGAGTTGGATAATACTCGCAAATATATTTCAAAAACAAAAATCAATATAGGCAAAAATAATAAAAAATCAAAAACCGAAAAAAAAGTGAGTGTGACAATCAGTATGGGTTTATGCTGTTATACTAAAATGTATGATACGCCAGATAAAATTATTCGTCGCGCAGATGAATTTTTATATCAAGCAAAAGAAAATGGTCGAAACCGCGTAGAAACCGATTTTGATTTATTAGAAAAAGACGATAAAAAGCAAGTATCAAACAAAAAAGGTGATAAAAATGAAAAATGAAATTAAACCACCGAAATATTATACTTATATGTCAGCTGCAGATATTGCTAGTTGGCTAATTAAACAATTTACATTAGTTATATTGTGTTTGACATTCGGCTATTGGATGGGCGTCAAAGATTATCTGACTATGGTATATGTATGTCTTTTATGCGGCACAATAACAGTTATTGGCGGATTGCGCGCAGGGGGAACACAATTTGTAATTATGCTACTTGGTTCTGCTATCGCTTGGCTATTTCTCCAATTAAAAATAGATTATCATTTAATTATCGGATTTAGCATAGTGTGTATTTCTTTAATTGTTATTTATTTTAATTATCAAAATTTGCTGCCAATAGCGTATTTTTCGGTTTTGTATATAGGGATATTCGGCAAGGATCAGCCACTCCCGTTTTTTTACGATAGAATAAAACAAATGGCGATTGCGATACCTACAGCGATTGTGATAAACTATATCTTCGGCGTATCGTATTATAAAGAAAAATTAACTAATAAATTATTAAAAATCCGAAAAAATACTTTTTTGAAAATTAATAAATTAGTGTATTCGTTAAAAACTAAAAATCATCAGGAAATAGAAAAAGAATTGAATAGTATCAACCAATATTACGAACATATAAATTATATAATAAATGTGATATCTGACATTGAAGCAGAATACAAATCTTTTTTTTCGTTTTTATACAATAAGATACCAGATTTGAGATTGTATAAATTATATATCTGGAATATCCACGATTTATTACAATTATTTCATAGCATCAGCGCATTGAGTTTTAAAGAGCAAATACCTGATTGTTTGATTGATTATTACTCAGATTTTGCCAAATTACTTTTGGACTATTTAGAAAATTCGAAAATTGAAATTATCAGCGAATTTTCAAATAAATATCAACAGATTGCCGAAACCTGTAAAATCGATTATCCTCAATATTCAGGCAATTTAATAAGCGCGCTGCTGATTTTAAAAACTGTCAACAATTATGAAGATAAATTGATATTATTAAAAAATGCTTTAAAAAAATGACAAATAACATATATCAAAAAAATATTGAAGTTTTAAAAAGTAAACATTACAGCGAATATCTGATTTATGAAAAAATAGCGGAGCAATATTCGAATAATGCTGGTAATAAATACGCTATAATATATTCAGATGATAATATTCCGATACCAGTTAATATCCAAACAAAAAAAACAATTTATCAACCGAACAATTGTATAAAACAATTATACAATGTTTTGGTGAATATCTCTGATTATTCTGAATATATTTTTTTAGGATTCGGCGCTGGCTATCATCTGCAAATATTAAGCAAACTAAAACAAACCGCGAAATTTATTGTGTTTGAAAATAATTTTGAATTATTTGATATAATCATTAAAAATATTGATATTTCTGATGTTTTGAATAATCAGAATTTTTATTTTTTTTTAGATGTAAATAATAATATTTCCAATATTTTACAGCGGCTTGAATTAAAATTTGGCGGAATATTTTTATTAGATAATCCGATATTGCTTAATCTTGATTATGATATTGCTTATACAACGCTTGCAAAATTATTTCGCGGCGAAATTATCTTGCCGCAAAAGACAAATAATTTACCGACACAAATCAATAAAAATCTTGCGACTTTAAGATTATTTAATGAATCCTGGCGAAAAAATATAATTAATAACGCATTAGATTATTTGTCCGCTCCGAAATTGTCTGTTATAAATAATTTATTTACAAATACGCCAGTTTTGATAATTGCCGCAGGTCCGTCGCTAGACGAAGACATTAAACACATAAAAAATTTAAAAAATAAAATTTTGATTATTTGCGTGGATACTGCTTTAAAAACTTTAATAGCAAATAATATCGCACCTGATATTATTGTGTCAATAGATATTTCAAAAAATAATTTAAAATATTTAGAAAATGTCGAAATTGACGCTGTATTAATTTGCGATATCGCAATGCCTAAAAATATACTCGAAAAATTTAAAAATAAAACTATATTGATACATTACGGACATTCTATCGCTGTTTATCTTGATAATTTTAAAAATTGCGAAAAAACAAAAATTGATAGGATTGCAAGCATCGGGACAGTAAGCGCTGTAGCTTTTGATATTGCTAATAGATTAGGCTGCAGTATCTTTTTCTTTTTAGGCTTTGATTTTGCCTATACTAAAAATCAAATACACTGCAAAATTGCAGATGTTGAAAACTATCAAGCATTAAATAAATTTTTTACTATCGAAACTTTTTTTTATCAAATTTTGGTTGATGAAAATGTCATGATTGAAAATAATCATTTTACGAGCGGAAAATTTTTGAATTGGCGCGAGTGGTTTAATACTAATATGGACCTGCTAAAAAAACAATATAATATAAAATTCTATAATGCTACAAAATACGGATTAACTCTAAAATCAGCGCAAAAAATCAATGTTGAAAATATAATTGATTATTTACCTAATAAAAAAATATATAGAGATTATTTAATGGAATTAAAGACAATTTTTAAATCAGCAAATAAAATGAATATTGAAAAATTAATGCAGGATTTAAAAGAAAAATTAACAGAAGCAAATAATATTTTGACAAAAATTGACAAATATATCGGAAGAATAGAATTGCGCGGCGATACTAAAAATGCAGAAAGATTCTATTTTGAAATATTAGTTTTGTATAATAATTTACTAAATTGCGAACTTTCAAAAATTTTGAGATGGGCGTTATATTTAGATGAAATGTCATTTAGAAAAATTACAAACTCTTATAATCCTGAAAACTATCAGATCCTAAAAAAAATTATTGAAAATTATCATATATATTTTTCAGAAATATCTGGGCTGCTTGCTGTAAAAAAATAAATTTTGCTCATTCTGTTAGTGGTTGGAAGAATTGTTAATTTTTGCCGATAGCACGCTTATCACGCCAACAGCGGGCGATAGATAATCAGATGTCTTTAATGTGCTTGCATATCAACATTTTCTACATTCAAATTAGAGATTATATTGTCTAATTTATAGAGTTGTTCGCTTGCATCGCTTATAAATTCTTCGAATATTTCTTTGTCAACTTCAAAATTTTGTATAGAGACCATAGAAATAATAAAATTTTATTTTCTTGTTATTTCTATTATAATTTGTTTCCATCTTTTGATTTTATTTTCTAATTCGCGCGCGCATTTTACAATTTCTTGGACATCTTTGAATGGCTTTAAAAAAATTTCATAAGAGCCGCGGCGTAATGCAGTCATTACATTATCAAAAGAAGTATATGCAGTCATTGTTATTACCTGCACCATTCCATTTGTTTTTTTGATTTTTTTCAATAAATCTAATCCGTTCATTTCTGGCATTTGGATATCTGTTATTACCAAATCTATTTTTTGTTTTGTCACTATATCGTATGCTTCAATTGGATTCGTGGTGGAAATGATTTTGTAATCAGTTTCCATTACAAATGCGCGTTCTAACATTTCCAATATTTTTTTATCGTCATCTACAATTACAATATTCATTTAATTTCACCAACTTTTTTAGTTTTTTATAAATACTTGTAGATTATTTATTATACTTTTTATTTTACAAAAAATCAATACAATTAAGTAATTAATTGTATTTAGAACGCCTGTCAAAAAAGTTCCAATATTTTTAAATAAACGATGACTATGTATGAATACCGCCAAGCCAGATTGATTTTTTATCAGCAAAACTAAATGTAAAGAAAGCGCGCTTTTAAAAAATAATTGACTTTAAAATTTTTTGAAAATATAATTTCAACTACTATGATTGAAATTATTGATTGTTCAAAATCCTATGAAAACATTGTATTAAATAATGTATCGTTAAAAATAAAAGATAAATCTTTTATAATTTTAAAGGGCTTATCAGGCGTAGGTAAATCCACGCTGTTAAATATTATTGCCGGTATTGTCAAACCGGACAGTGGAATAGTAAAAGTTAATAATATAGAGATTACAGAATTATCAGATTCAGCATTAGCGAAATTTAGAAATGCCAATATTTCATATATTCGTCAAACTCAGGGATTAGTGCACTGGCTCAATATTCGCGATAATTTAGAATTGCCATTTTATATTGATGCCCAAGATATGGAAAAATCCGCAATAAAAAAAATGATTGATAGTATATCAGAACAATTCGGAATCACTAATATTTTAAAAAAATATCCCGAAAAAATTTCAGGCGGTCAATATCAGCGCGCGGCAATAGCGTCGTCTATAATAAAATCACAAAATATTATATTGGCAGACGAACCGACAAATAATTTAGATAAAAACAACATAAAAATTTTAATGGATATATTTAAAAAATATAAATCTAAAAAAACAATAATTATTGTATCGCATATTGATATTTTTGATGAATTAGCTGACGAAATTTTATTAATAGAAAATGGTAAAATTCAAAATGTATAGTAAATTAGCGCTGTTAAGTTTGAAAAATCTAAAATTTAATTTTTTTAGAATTTTTTTTATTTTTTTAGGGCTTATCTCAATAAGCGTAATTTTATATTTTTTTTTGGCGTTAAGTTTAGGAATCAAAAAAAATCTTATTGACCAATATTTAGAAACTATTCCTGTTAATGAAATAATTGTTACGCGTAAAAATTTTATGTTAAATGTGCCACTGCTCAAAAACTTTAGTTTTTCTGGTTCGTCTGATATAACCCAAGAAATAATTTCAAAAATTTCAGAAATTAAAGGTGTAAAAAAAATCTATCCTGTGCAGAATATAAGTTTTCCAGTAAGCATATATATTGATTTATTCGGCTATAATTTTCAATCAGATTTAGCGATATCGGGCATACCTTCAGAATTATTAGAGGAAGACCATATAAAATTAAAAGGCGAATTCAAATATGAACTTACAGATAATCCGCAGACGCCTATTCCAGCCTTAGTATCTTATAGCATTATTGATTTGTATAATTCAAATTTTGCTGAAGCCAATAAACTTCCAAAATTATCGTATGAAGCGATTATTGGCAGACATTTTACGCTTGTATTTGGCTATTCGTCATTTGGCGCAATAAAAAAAATGCAGCGTATCCGCTGTAAAATTGTCGGACTCTCAAAACGCGCAGAATTATTGGGCTTAACTATTCCAATTGAAACAGTAGATAAATTAAATAAGTGGTTTGACGACAAATACGAATCTAAATATTCGACATTATATATAAAAACAGATAAAATTAGCGATATTATTCCAATAACCAATCAAATAAAAAATCTGGGATTAAACGCTTATTCGCTGCAAGAAATAGTAGATAAAATTAATACTGTATCTTTTGGAATAATTTCTTTAGTAATAATTGTTTTATCGTCTATTTCAATTGCAGTGATTTTCAATATTTTCAATTATTATCTTACTCATCTAAAAAGTCAGGAAACCGAAATACGAATATTAAAACTCATCGGGTTTTCTAATAACAATATTAGATTCATATATCTCTGTCAATCATTGATAATTTCAATATTTTCAGCGATTTTTAGTATTATTATCACGCGTATTTTAATATATTATCTTGACAATTTTATTTCAAAAAAATTATTTGAATTTACAAATATTAAATTGTCATTATTTTTTTTGACTTATAATATAGATATTTTAGTTTTTAGCGCAAGCGTTATTATAACAGTTTTTACTGTATTTTCAGCGCTAAAACAAATAAAATTAAATTAACAAAATTAAATAATATTTTTTTATTTTGGTGTTTTTTACAATTTCTACATAATCAAAATTAACTGCTGAAAAATGGAGAAGCTGGTAGAATAATGTCTGAATAAAAAAATATTGCTTGATTATTTTTAAAAATACCTGCAACACAAAAGCGTGTAATAATATATCGGCGGTTTTTTATACGGTTTGTTTGCGCAACAATAATGCACTGTATAAAATTATATTTTAAGGTATGCCGTATAATATATATTTCTCGTCTTGAATTATTATAGGTAGATTTAAAGAATAATCATTGTGCGTTAAGATACTTGAAATATTGTATTTTTTTTTGAAATTTTGCCATTCTTCAATATTTTTCAGTTCCCAATTTTTTTTGTTTTCATAGTAGGGAATAAATGGTTGTTTATTTTTTAAAATAGATTGCGGCGGATTGAATAAATCAATATTATAAATATTTTTTAAAATGTCATCTATAATTAAAGATGCTTCTAATGTGTAAGGTAATAAATCCAACTGGTCACAATCTATTAATAAAGCGGTTCGTGTCTTTAATTGCATTAATGGTAGTTCTGCGCTTGTAAGTAAAAATCCGCTGTTTATTTTACGCGCTGTTTCTAATACTTTATTGTTTGTCCAAAATTCTAAAACATTATTTTGCTTAAGGTTTATAAATTTTTTTATACTTATAATCAGTAAAAAAATAACGACAGAAATTTTTAAAGCAGTTAATGTTGTTAATAATTGTTTGCGATTAGTTTGCATTATTTTATTTGCGCAGAAAATTATCAACCCGAAAATTATGAAAATAGTCAAAATAAAACTAAAATTAAAAATTCTAATTGGCATTAATATTTGGATATAATTTTCAATATAAGAAGACGGCGAATATTTTGATATGATTATTGCAATAATGCCAATCAAGAAAAATATAATATTCAAAAACATCAAAAAACTAAAATCATATTTTTTTTTTAGTTTTTTTAGAATAATAGAAATAATGATTACTCCGCAAATTAAAAAAATAAAATTACTGGTTATTATTAATTTTTTTTCGCGGTGAATATCCCAATATTTAATAAAAGCATTTAAATATTGAGATTTTATAGTTTTATCAATATCGTTTTTTGGCATAAAAAAAACATAATGACAAATCCAACTTATCAAAGTTAAGAGATATCCCAGAAAAAGATAGTGAAAATATTTTTTTAAAAATTTCAAATTATAAAATAACAGCAGCGATATAATTGCAGCGAGATTCAGCCAAACGCCTAATGACGGATGGATTGCTGGCGCTAATCCGCAAAGAAATAAGCCGTTTTTAAATTTTTTATGAGATATTAATGCGATAGCGATTAAACACCAACTAAAACCAATCATACCAAATGTAGCAAATGTATTAATAAAATGAATGTAATAATTAAATCCTTGTAGCAGTCCGGAAAAATTGCTTAACATTAACAAAATAAAAGGCGCTGCAAATGCGATTAAATAGTCCGCAGCAAATAATTGCATTAATAAAGTAGAATATAGAAAAAATAATGCACCTGCTATACCGCTTGTTATTTTGCACAACATTATTTCAGAAATACCGTAATACAAAAATACCGCGGTTATTTGATTTATTAAAGACCATAATTTTTTATGATAAATATACATCGGATTATTATGATTAGGATAACGGACAATATTCGCTAAAACTTGCGCGCTTTCAACAGAAGATTGATGCGTGGGATATACATAAAAACCAATAAAAAATCCCACTAATCCAGCAAACAAATAAAATTTTATATTATGCTTTTTTGGGCTGTAATTTCCATTCATAAAATAATTTTAAAATTTATGGATTTTACCATTTAAAATAATATAATAAATGCCTTCTGGATAAGTCATTGGATTTTTATAGGTAGCAGTATCCTTTATTTTTTCATAATCAAAGATTATAATATCAGCATAATAATTTTTTTTAATATCTCCGATATTTTTGAGATTGAATCTATCCGCTGGGAATTTAGTCATCTGATAAAGCGCTGTTATTAAATCCATAATTTTTAGTTCTTTGCATAAGCGATTAATAACGCGCGGAAATGCGCCAAATGTGCGCGGATGCGGTTTGGACGAAAACAAACCGTCAGATCCGACTAAATGTTTTGGATGTTTGAATATTGAGATGACATTGTCTTCATTCATTGAATACATAATCATTGACGCATTGCATTTTTCTGCGATTAATATATCGCATAAAATATCTACTGGATGTTTATTAAAATGTTTTGATAATTGTTTGAGCGTTTTGCCTTCGTAAAGCATATATTCCGGCGATTGCAAACCGGTTGGCGCGATATTCTCAAATTCTACTGTTTTTGCGTAATTTTCCCAATTATCTAAACCATTTTCAATCGCATTTTTTATATAGTTGCGAGTATCTGCTGATTTTAGCGAACTAATCAATTCGTGTTTTGGTTGTTTTAATAATTCCGGTGGCAATAACGAAGTTAAAGTAGTAGAGCCGGCGGTATAAGGATACGAATCAAATGTAATATCAAAATATTTGTTGTAATTATCGATTTTTTTTAAAATCGTTTCTGTTTTATTCCAATTATTTTTGCCGTATGCTTTTAAATGAGAAATATGCAATTTACATTTTGATTTTTCGGCAAAACCGACAAATTCGTCTATTGCTTCTAATACAAAATTTCCTTCATCGCGCAGATGCGCTACAAATATTTTATCTTTTTTTTTAAGAATACGAGCGATTAATTCGTATTCTTTTTTTTGAGCAAAAAGATTTGGCGGATAGCCAATGCCGATAGACACGCCGATTGCGCCGCCATCTAATTCTTGTTCGATTAATGCTTCCATTTTTTTTAATAACTCATTGTCATAAGCGCTGGCAGTTAACCCGGTCAAATAAAAGCGCAAAGTCGAATAACCGATAAGCGTCTCGATTTTGTTCCAACTAAATTCATTGATTTTTTGCAAATAACTATTTACATCAGTCCAAGTCCATTCGACATTCTCATTGCCCCAGATGCTTTGATATAATCTCGACCAGTCAGTTCTATTAGCAGTAGTTACAGGCGCGACAGATAATCCGCAATTTCCAACAATTTCAGTTGTTATCCCCTGTCTAAATTTTGGATTTATTGTATGTTTATTTATTGCTGCTAATTCGCTGTGTGAATGTGCGTCAATAAAGCCCGGCGCTACAATAAAATTTTCACAATCTACAATATTTTTAAAATTTGACAATTCTATTTCCGCGCCGCTGTTTAAAATTTCTTCGATTTTATCATTATCAATAATAATATTGACTTTCATAAATTTTTTTGTGTCAAAATTAGGTATAATACAATTTTTTAAAAGTATTTTCATAATCTTCACCTTTGTTTTTTTGTTTTTATGTTAGTTAGATAATTATAATTGTCAATTAAATTTTTATTAGTTAAAATTAGAAATATTATATTCTGAGCAAAACAATTTTAAACTTGTAATTTTTAGAAAATTATTATAATTTATTTCGCATTATGATTTATATTGGTAGTATTGGCTGGGAATATAAAGATTGGCAAGAATCAATTTATAAAAATGTTCCATTTGATAAATGGCTGCTCGTTTATTGTAAATTTTTTAATTATTTAGAGATTAATAAAACTTATAATGAATTAGTAGATAAAAATTATTTTCAAAATTTGGCGAAATTGACAGAAAGAAAATTAAAAATAGGGTTTAGATTAAATAAAGCGGTCACGCATCTAAATATTAATAAATCTTCAATTTCAGAAAATTTAGTTATTGCGGAAAATATTGCTAATCAATTTAGTGATTTAGTTTCAGAAAATTGGTTTGGTCCTATTATTATTGATTTCCCATTTTCTTTTTATTTTAATAAAAATAATTTTTCAAAAGTTATTGCAATTTGCGAATGTTTTGAAAATTATAAAAAAACAATAGAATTTTCTAATAAAGAATGGATAAACGATGAAGTCATAGATTATTTGTCAACAAATAAAATAGCCGTGTGTTTAAGAGATGTTCCAAAATTTGATAATTTAGCTGACGATTTGAATTTTTTGATAACATCAGATTTTTCGTATATAAAATTCTATGGTAAAAATCAGGAAAATTGGTGGCAGCCGCTGACAGAAGAAGATAGGACTCATTATTTATACAATCAAAAAATATTAACAAAATGGTTTAAAAATATAAACGAAAAATTAATTAATAATATTGAAGATTTGTTTATTGTTTTTAATAATGTAAAAGAAGGCAATGCAATATTAAATAGCGAATATTTAAGAAAAAAATTATTAGTTAAGCCGGCGATTGACAATTATCAATTAGAATTGCCGCTTTGATTTGTAATATAAAAAAAATGGTAGGATACAGCGAAATTTTAAAGGAACATTATTTAAAACCGCGAAATGTCGGAATAATAGAAGGCGCTGATGGTATCGGTAAAATAGGCAGTCGCGAGTGCGGCGATTATTTTGAATTTTATATTAAAGTAAAAGATAATATTATAACAGAAGCGAAATATAAAGTGTTTGGTTGCGGCGCAGCAATTGGATTATGTTCAATAGTATCTGAAATGGCTATTGGAAAAACATTAGGAGAAGCGCTGCAAATAACAGACGAACGAGCATTACAAGCAGCCGGCGGACTGCCTGATAATAAGGTTCACTGCTCTAATTACGCAGCGTCTGCTTTACATTTAGCAATAAAAGATTATTACCGCAGAGTATTTGCTAACGCTGGAATAAAAGTAGATTAAAAAAAACTACCAAGTTTGCGATTAATAATTTTTTTATACTCGCATTTTTACCATTGTAAGCGCAATATATTCAGCAGAATTTTCTATTCTGTCTGCAATTCCTGAAATTGTCTCTATCAAATTTTTAAAAATTAATTTATCTGTTTTGTCTAAATTATTATTTTTATCCATAAAAATAAATTTTTTCGCGTCCCATTCGATTTTATCCGCACGCTGTTCATATGTTGAAACTTCTTCAGCAAGCGCTAAAACTTTATCAACATTATTAGGCATATAATTGAACATTTCTAAAAATTTATTGTAGGTTTCGAGCACCGCAGTTGTTAATTGTTTCATATAAATTTTTATTTCATTAGGCAATACTAATTGTTGGAGATATAGTTCTTTTGAAATACGCACTGCATCGCCGGCAATAACATCAATCATATCAGGAATCTTTAAAAAGTTTTCACGATAAAAAGGTAAAAATGCGCCTGCGATAAGTTCTTTTTGTATCTGTCTTCTTATATTGTCCGCTTCAGGCTCGCGCTCGTGCACTCTAAATGATAATTCTCTGATTTTTGCAGGATCAACTGCGCAACAATCAGTATATTCATTAATTAAAAGTTCAAATGCTTTAAGAGTTTCTTCAATTTTGTCTAAATGTTTCCCCATTAATTCTATGACTTTATCTTCGCGCTTTTTGAAAAACATAAAATCAACTCCTGATTTTTTTTTAATATTTTACTAAATCCTCATAAAAAAAACAAGATTTTTTTATGTGTATTAGCACTAAAGAGTGCAGTCAAAAATTGTTCCAAATAAATTGCGCTGGATAGTAATTGCAAATTTTATATTTGCGTCATTTTTATTTTACGCGATTTAAAATTCGCGACTACATTGCTATTTTGTCAGGCAAAATGCCTGACATACTATATACTATATTTAAAATCTCTGTGGGCTCTGTGGCTCTGAGAGATAATTTAAAAGTCCCGCATACGCCTGCGGCGTTGTTTATTTTTCTTTATTTTATTTTTTTAGTTGGTTTGTTTTATATTGCACTTTTTTATTTTTGGATATTCTATTTTTTTTACTAAAATTTTATAAAATAAATGGGATTTTAGAACTGTCTATTGTTATTGTTGTTTGCTTTATATATTTTGATGAAAATAAATCATCTATAATTTCAGTTTCATTTATCTGTTTCTGCGCTATTTCAAAATATTCTTTATTTAATTCAAATCCTATAAAATTACGCTCGTATCTTTTTGCCACCGCGCCTGTCGTGCCGCTGCCCATAAACGGGTCTAAAACAATATCGCCTTTTTTCACTTGCTATTAGTATAATCCTTTCTAATAATTTTTCTGGTTTTTCTGTTGGATGTTTGGTTTTATGGCGTTCTGCATTAATCATCCAAAGATTTTTCATTTGCTTGCCGTTATTCATTTGTTTTGCTAATTCATAATTAAAAAAATATTTTTTGGTTTTACTTGCGCCCCAAATTAATTCAGTGCAAGGCGCAAGCCGATTATGCGATAAAAGTGACGTAGCATTAGGTTTATACCAGATTATATCGTTAATTATCCAAACGCCTATTTTTTTTAATATTACTCCGATTGACGGGTGGTTATGTAAAGTTCCGCTAATCCAAATTGTGCCAGTATCAGATAAAACGCGCAAACATTCTTTAATCCAATCTTCGTTAAATTTATGAATATCTGCTATTATATCCCAATCGCCTTTATTGAGTTTAGATATTTTACTGCTTTATAAAATTCTTTTGCAAATTTTTTTATATATTCATCTTTTTTATTTTGTTGGCGATATTCAAAATTTTGTCAACATATTTTTCAATAAGTTTGTAATTAATAAGCGAAGGGATAAAAAGCGAAAATTCAGTTTGAGAGAGACCGGGTATCTCATTATTTTTTATTCTACTATTTACTTTATTAATTAGATGCATTGTCGCTACTAATGGCTGCACATCAAATCCGTATCTTTCAGAAAAATCAACACTCCACATGAAGATATTACATAATGGAAACCTTTGGGCAATATGATTTTTCTTTATTTTTTGCCTTTTAAAAATTTACTTTTAGTCTCTTATAAATCTATTTCTAATAGTATCAAAAATTGTTTCTAATATAATTTCAAAGTCCCAGTTGATCATAGCGGAAGTATTAATCATCGAAACTACTCTGCAAGAATAACACGGTTTTGTCAAAAGAAATTCAAAGGCATTGTCAAAGCCGTCTGTTTCAATTGATTTTGCAGGAAAGATATTTTGCAGCGCTTGACAAGGATAAAGTCTCAAATCTTCGTCAATAGCGATTTCATAATTTCCGTATTGACATTCAATCGGTTTTGGAAAATTAGTTAGTTCTGATTTTGCCAAAAAAACTTTATCAGTATATTCAGTCCAGCATAATGCGTATTTTAGCACTTTCGTAGTAGTGAAAATCGGATATCGCTTTTTTTTGTATTCTAATATTTTTGATATTGCGTAAATAGTTTCTTCTTTTGATAATGCTAATTTTTCGCCGTCCATCGCTTGTTCAGTGCCGATAAACAAAAAATTTATGCCCCATTCTAATTTGTTTTTTTTAACAAATTCCGCTAAAAAATCAATGTCTTGTAATACAAATTTATGAAGCGTAGTATTTATTCTTATCGGAACTTTATAATATTTTTTTACTTCATCAATAGAAACTATAACTTTATCAAATGAATTTTTTCGAACTTTATCATTACCATCTTTATTTCCGTCAAGCGAGAAGCAGATATTATCCATATAATTTAATTCTGGAATATTTTTAATAAGTTCTGGAAATTGCCCATTAGAAACAATCGCATTAATAATATTTTTACTGTTTAAGTATCTCAAAAATTCAGAAAAATGTGGATGAATTAATGGTTCGCCGCCTTGAAGAAGAATATAACTTGTGCCTTTTGAATATAATAAGTCAACTAATTGTTTAAATTTATCGAGCGATATTTGATTCGGCTGCCGCGAATGATAATTTCCAAAACAATACGAGCATTTCATTCCACAGACATTATTAATTACAAGGTTAGTGTAAAAAGGATATCTCTTTTTTCTAAGCGCTTTGATAGCGAGCATATAATACAATATTCTTACGCGGTTATAAAATCTTTTTAATTCTAATTTATCCATATGTTCATTATTTTAACTAATAATTTTTATAAATCAAGTTTATTTGATTGATTTTTTTTATTTTCTTCAGCTTCTAAAATTTTTTGGACTTTTTCATAATTTTCAATAGCATCGGGATAATTAGGATTAAGCATAAGCGCTTTAATATAATATTCAAGCGCTTTATGATATTCTTTTTTTTCAAAATACACTTCGCCTAAATTATTATGCGGCTCCGCATAATATTGATTAAGTTCAATCGCTTTTTCAAAATTTTTTGCTGCTTCATCATATTTTTTTTGGTAATAATATAACACGCCCAAATTGTTATAAACTAACGGATAATCATTTTTTAATTTTATCGAATGTTTGAAAAAATATTCCGCTTTGTCATATTTATTTTCGCGACGCGCGATTATTCCTAAATTATTATAAATTTTATAATTAAATTTATCTGTATAAGTCATTAAAGTTTTATAGACCGCCAGACATTCTGATGTCTTTTTCTGAGTGTAATATAAAAATGCAAGTTTAAAATAATTTTCAGATGATTGCGGATATAATTGTATTAATTGTAAATGTATACCAATAGATTCGTCGAGTTTATTATTCATATAATATAACAGCCCTAAATTAGAAAGTAAACTATAATCATAGGGATTAATTTTTAACCCAACAGTAAAATCCGCTTTGGCTTTTTCAAAATCGCCTGCTCCCATAAAAATACAGCCGCGGTTATTATATGCAAGCGTAGCGGTCGGATAATGTTTTATAACATCATTCCATAGATTCAATGTATTTTGCCAGACGCCGCATCTATAAGAAAAAATATGATAGCAGCACAAAAAAATAAAAATTCCTATAACAGTTAATATTGCTGCGCCAATGATTTTTTTACGCTCGTGAAAAAACAAAATTATAAATGCGAATAAAATATAAATAATAGATGTTCCTACAAAATAATAATAAAATTGTTGGGGTTTAAAATCAAAATTATAATAACCAAAAGTTGTTATTAACCAAACAAAAGCGGATATAAATAGAAAAATAAAAATAGTTTTGTTTTTGCGGTAAATATAAACGATAAATTCCGCTATTATATAAAATAATCCGATTGATGAAAGATAGGTATATCTATCTGCAACAAGCGCTGCGCCTGTAATCTTTATTTGAATAACTGTCAAAAAAGAAATAATAAAAA
>JAKPEO010000112.1 GCA_029551925.1 bacterium | reverse complement strand
TTATAATTATTTTTTTATTCATAATTTTGATTTATTTTTAAAAATCAAATCTTTAAAAACGTCCCATTAGTTATTACCCATTTACCACACTTCTGGTCTATCTTAATAATTTTTTAGACAGATTTTTTAGACAGAAGTTGTTAAAAAACAATAAAAATCCACAAAAACACGATCAATTCGGCTGATAATTTTTTATAATTTTCAAACAATCACTAATTACCATTTTATTTAAAATCTCACTTTAAAAATACTCAATTTTTTATTTTTTATCTGCTAAAACAAATCTTTATGTTTTTTTCTTGATTATTTTTTTTAATACTTAAAATTAATTTTTTTATATTTTAAGAATAATTAGTTTATAATTTGGAGTAGTGTCCTCTTTTAGAGAATATACCATTAAAACGTATACGATAAAATTGCATATTATTTGCTTTATTATTAATAATAAAGCAAATAAAGTCAAAAACCAACCGAATTTTTTAACAAGTTAGAAATTATTAAATCTTCTTTGGTGGTGTTTGTTGGAAAAAGTTAGAACTCATTTTGAACAAAATCCCGACTGATTGACGCGCTTCGCGCGGCAGAACCAAAACGGAACGCTCGGGCGGGCAAAAAGGAAGGGGGTTGGGGGGAAGGAATTTTTGCCCGCCCTCGCTTTCGCCGCTTCTTTTTTCGCCGCCGCAATTTTTCGTGCCAGCACAGCTAGCGCGACACCTATCTATTTTTGGGTTTTCTCATTATAAACAAATATTTGAAACCTCTCAAATAAAAATTAAACTGCCTTGCTCTGTTATGCCAAACTCCTGTGTTTGATGTTTGATTATGTCTTGTTAAGCAAACAATATCCATTGGCTCAAAATATTTTTCCAATCTCTGCCACATCAAAAAACCAACAGCCGTAAATTTCTTTTTAATCCATTGGTCGGCAATAACCCAGCCCATTACTTTTCCGGGTTTTAAAATTCTTGCGATTTCAGAAGCGGTTTTTTCTAATTCGTCATAAAATTCTGTTTTTTCGCAAGAAATTTTACCGATACATTTTTCATCATCAGAATATTTGATATTGTCCGAGTATGGCGAATCAATAAAGACAAAATCAACAGAATTGTCTTTGAGCGGGATTTTCCGAGAATCGTTTTT
>JAKPEO010000110.1 GCA_029551925.1 bacterium | reverse complement strand
ATACATTTTATTCTATTTATAATTGAACCAAATTTGTCAAAATTTTTACAATGTATATTAACAAAATACGCTATTTATTTTAATAAAAAATATAAAAATTCTGGTCATGTTTTTCAAGGGTCAAATAGGGGTCAGACGTCTTGAAAGTCCTTTAAATTTTTTTTAAAATACTTATTTTTTATTTTTTTTATAATTTAAATTTAATTTTAAATGATAATGTAAAAAATGCCAAGAATATTAAGAATTATTAAACCAAATACTTTTTATCATATTTTTACTCGAGGAAGCAGAAAAGGTATATTATTTTTTGAAGAAAAAGATTATCAATTTTTTCTTAATGAATTTATGAAGTATTGTAATAAATTTTCAATAAATATTTCTGTTTATTGTTTGCTTCCTAATCATATACATTTTATTCTATTTATAATTGAACCAAATTTGTCAAAATTTTTACAATGTATATTAACAAAATACGCTATTTATTTTAATAAAAAATATAAAAATTCTGGTCATGTTTTTCAAGGACGGTTTGGTTATAAAGAAATAAATAATGAAAATTATTTTAAATTATGCGCAGATTATATTCACTTGAATCCTGTAAAAGCAAATATTATTGTTCAGCCAGAAAAATATCAGTGGTCATCTTGCAAATATTATTTTAAAACAGCAGAAGTTCCTGAAGATTATCCAATAGATATTAGATTTCTACTTAATTATTATCAAAATAATGACAATTTAGTTTTTGAAAATTATAAAAAGCACTTGTATAATATTAAAGACCAAGAAATTGAAATTGAAAAAATAAAGAGATTTGAAAAAGATATTGAAAATTTATATAATCGTAGAAATATTAGAACAGAAATAAATCATTTGAAACAAAGAAAAGAAGATATTTTATATGACAAAATATATAAAAAAGAAGAAGTAATTAAGTGCATATTAGAATATTTTAACTTATCGGATTTAAAAAATAATTTAAATAAAAAATTTTTTAATATACATTTAAGTAGAATAATTATTTATGTTTTATTAACTTTAACTTCACTTAAATATTCGGAATTATTTGAAATTGTCGAGAAATCAAATAAGAAAACAATATATAGTGCTAAAAAAGATATTGAAAATAAAATGAAAAAAAATTTTAGATTTAAAGGCGAAATTACAAAACTTTTGAATTTTATACAATTAAAAATAAGATAAAATATAATAAATTTCAGTATTTGTCGATAATATTTAAAATATTTTGATATTTATATAAAATTTTAAAGGACTTTCAAGACGTCTGACCCCATGGATTTGGATTTATCAGTTTGTATATTAAATTGGAATACCAGAGATTTGACTTTAAAATGTATAGAGTCAATAAAAGCAACTACAAAAAAAATACGATATGAGATTATATTAGTTGATAATGGTTCAATTGATGGACTTTATGAATTTTTGTTAAAAAAATATCCTGAAATAATACTTTTGCGAAATTCGGAAAATCTTGGATTTACGCGCGCTAATAATCAAGCGCTGAAAATTTTTAGTGGAAGATATGCGTTATTATTGAATAGCGATACAGAAGTAAAAGAAAATTGCCTTGATTTGATGGTCGATTACTTAGATAAAGACAAAGAAGTAGGCATTGGTTTTTGTAAGATGTATTATCCTGATGGAACTCTGTATTTGAATATTCATACTGAATTTCCGAATTGGAAGAATGTCATTGCTGAAAGGAGTTTGCTAACAGAATTATTTTTTCAATCTAAACTGCATAAATATTTTTATAGCAAATATTATGAAATTAATAAAGAACGCTATGAAAGCGATTTGTATTGCGCTTGGGGGCTTGGCGCATTTTTAATGATACGGCGAGAAGTAATCGAGCAAATCGGTTTGCTTGACGAAAATTTTTTTAGTTTTTTTGAGGAGATAGATTTTTGCAAAAGATGTTATGCAGCTGGCTGGAAAATTAAATATTACGCACAACCAGAGATGATACATCATACTGCCAAAAGCATAGTTCAAGAATATCCAAAGATGACGCAGGTTTGGCATCATTCGCGTTTTTATTTTTTTAAGAAACATTATGGCATTTTTTCGATGCTGTTTTTGAAATTGATGACAACAACTGGGATATTAGCGCGTTTTATAAAAATGCGAAATCAACTAAAAATATGTAAAGACGAAATAGAAAAAAAGAAAATAGAAGATTTATATAAAAGTTATAAAAAGATTTTTAAGATGGCGATATTATATCCGTTGTATAAAATTAATTATGAATAGATAAGTAAGTTTATTTTAAAATGAAAATACAAAGACCAAAAAAAAAATTGATTTTGTTTTTTAGCGCAATTATTATTTGTATATTTATAGTATCACAAATTTTTTCGGATAATAAAATGAAAAAGGCAGATACTTATATTGAAACAATCAAATTGCCTGATCCGCTGACAACAGGAAAAATGTCAGTAGAACAGGCACTATATCAGCGACGGTCAATAAGAAATTTTAAAAATATCTCTTTAACATTGCAGGAATTATCGCAGATTTTATGGGCTGCGCAAGGCATAACTGACAAAACTTTAAATTTTAGAACTGCGCCGTCAGCAGGTGCAACTTATCCGCTTGATTTATTTGTTGCTGTTGGTAATGTTGATTCTATTAAGCAAGGTTTGTATAAATATAATCCATCAAATCATACATTAACTTTAATTATGTTTGGCGATAAAAGAATAGAACTTGCCAATGCCGCATTAGGTCAAAAAGCGATTACTACCGCGGCAGTTAATATTATTTTTACAGCGATAGTTGAAAGGACGGAAAAACGCTATAAAGAACGAGCGTTACAATATGTTTATATTGAGACTGGACATGCGGCGCAAAATGTATATATTCAAGCAGAAGCATTAAATTTAGCGACAGTTGCAATCGGTGCATTTTATGAAGATAAAATAAAAAAAGTTATTAATACTGCTGCGCTGCCTGTTTATATAATGTCTATTGGTAAAAAATAATAAATAATTAAAAGGAAATTAGATTTTTAATTTGTATTTATGAAAAATATTTTAATTATTGATTTAGAATTAGGAAATTTAAAGGTTTTTGAACATAAATTAAAACTAAATAATTTTGATATAAAAATATCATCGTCAAAAGCCGCCATAAAAGCAGCGGATATTTTAATTTTACCGGGAGTAGGCAATTTCGCAGAAGCGATGAATTTTTTAATAAAAAATAATCTTATTGATATTTTAAATTATAAAGTTTTAGAAAAAAAAACGCCGATATTTGGAATATGTCTTGGTTTACAGTTGTTTACTGAATTTAGCGAAGAAGGAAATGTTAAAGGGCTTGGTTGGATCAAAGGAATAACGCAGAAATTTAGATTTTCAAAAAAAAATTACAAAGTGCCGCATATTGGCTGGAACACATTAAATTTTAAAAAAAAGTCGATTTTATTAAAAGATATTATAGAACAACAATTTTTTTATTTTATTCATTCTTATTATTTAAATGAAATAAAACCAGAAGCAATTTTAACAACTACGAATTACGGTATAGATTTTGTGTCAAGTATTGAATATGAAAATATAGCGGGCACACAATTTCATCCTGAAAAAAGTCATAAAGATGGTTTAAAAATAATTTTTAATTTTTTAGAAAAATATCAAGATACTGTCAATGTTTAAGCATTTTAGAATAATACCGATATTACTTTACAAAAATCAAGGACTTTATAAAGGCATAGAATTCAAAAATCATATTTATATCGGCGACGCATTAAATACTATTCATGTATTTAATGAAAAAAAAGTAGATGAATTATTTTTAGTTGATATTGATGGATCAATTACAGGCGAAAAAATACCTATAAATATAATAGAAAAAATGGCTCAGGAATGTTATTTCCCATTTGGTATTGGCGGCGGAATAAAGACAATAGAAGAGATTCGCGATATAATAAAAGCAGGTGCAGAAAAAGTTTTAATAAATACAGCCGCAATAGAAAATCCTGATATAATATCAAAAGCGAGCGTCAAATTTGGAACGCAAAGTATAGTAGTAGGAATAGATGTAAAAAAAAATATATTTGGAAAGTATTTAGTTTATTCGCATTGCGGTAGAAAAAAGACGAATCTTGATCCGTTAAAATGGGCGATAGAAGCAGAACTGCGCGGCGCCGGCGAAATATTATTGACATCAATAAATAGAGACGGCAGCCGCAAGGGTTATGATTTGGAAATAATAAAAAAAATTTCAGATGCAGTTAATATTCCAGTTGTATGTTGCGGCGGCGCAGGAACATATGAAGATTTTATATTAGGGATAAGATCAGGCGCTGCGGCAGTTGCTGGCGGCACAATATTTGTATTATATGGAGAATATCGCGCGATGTTAATTCAATATCCAAATGAATTAGAAAAAAATAAAATTTATATGAGCAAATAGGCGGACAATATAAATAAATGCGCGAATGTTCGAATGTGCGCACATTCGAACATTCTTAATTTTTTAATCAGATTTTCCATAAAAATATAAAAAAATAAATTTTTAAGGAATTATATTTATGAAAATAGTAGTTGCTAATTCTGTCGGTGTTGATTATCGCGGATATAAGATTATACATTCGCCGAGTAGGTGGACAAATAGCACGCGAGATAGAAATTTTTTTACATATTATCCTTGGGAACTTGCTTATACTTCCGCTTTATTGAAGCGTGAAACTGCTGAAGAAATAAAATTTATTGACGGTTGTCTTGAAAAATTAGACCATCAGAAATATTTTGAAAAACTTATTGTAGAAAAGCCGGATTATTTGATAATGGAAAGTTCTACGCGAACTATAAACGAAGATTTGCGATTAGCGTTGCGCATAAAAAAAACACTCGGCACAAAATTGATTTTTTGCGGACAGCATCCGACAGTTTTTCCGAATGAAGTATTAAAAGCAAAAATTCAGCCGCGTATTAATGAAGATATTTCTATTTATGCTGATTCTGTTGATTTTGTGTGTCTTGGCGAATACGAGTTTACTGTGTTAGATATAATTAAAAAAAAAGATAAATCTAATATATTGGGCGTATATCCAAATTCGCGCAGACCTTTAATAAATTTAGATGAATTGCCGTTCCCAGAAGACGAAGATGTGCAGCGTATAGAATATGCATTTCCTGCTGAACCATCTTGCGAATATATAGAAATACAAGCATATGCTACGCGCGGATGCCCTGTGCAATGCTCATTTTGCGTTTGCGGAAATTTGTATTATTTAAAACCAAATTGGCGCGTTCGTAAAGTAGAAAATGTTATTGCTGAAATAAAATATTTAAAAAATAAATATCCGCAAATGGAAGGTATTTTTTTTGATGAAGAAGTGCATAATGCCGGCAAAAAATATGTGTTAGAATTAACTTCTGCATTAATTAAAAATAAATTAAATAATTTACATTATAATGCTATGTGCGGATACTGGTCAATGGATGAAGAAATGCTTGTCGCTTATAAAGAAGCAGGATATTATTTATTAAGAATAGGCATAGAGACCGGAAGTGAAAAAATTGCTAAGGCAATGAATTTAAGAAATAAATTTAATTTAGAAAAACTATTTAGTGTATTGAAATCAGCAAAAAAAATTGGCATTGATATGTATGGCACATTTACATTTGGCGGCCCAGATTCAAACGATGAAGAAGATAAAAAAACGCTTGATTTGATATATCGTTTAATGAGCGAGGGTTTATACAAATGTCAATTAATACTCCTCAGCCCGGCACGCCATTTTATGAATGGGCTGATAAAAGCGGTTTTATTATTTCAAAAAATTGGGATGATTATGACGGAGGCAATAGTGTAGTAATAGAATATCCATATTATTTGCGAGAACAAATTATGAAAAATTATCAAAATTCATTTTGTGTATATGATAGAGGTATGCAAGAATATTGGTCGCAAGAATTAACTGCTAATTTAGAAAAATGTTTTTTTAAATTTACGAATTTAAAGAATATTTTGATTTTTCGCACGAGCAGACAGTGGCATTTTGATAAAGTTATAAATTTTTTAAGTTCGAAATATAATGAAATAAATATTACAGTTATCAGCGCTCAAAAATTTGAAGAGCAATTAAAAAATGATAAGAGGCTTAACAAGACATTATATTATGAAACTGATTATTTTAATTTATTTAATGTATCAAAAGAAATTATTGAAAATATTGAAACAGAGCGTTATGATGCGGTTATTGTTTTGTATAGTGATTTTGCCGGCACTGGTTATGATAAATTAAATACTTTTGCGGCGCAGTGTATATCAGCAAATAAATTTGCTTTGAATATAGCAGGCGAACAATTTATTATCAAATCAGCAAATAAAACAAAAATATAATTGTCTTAATAAAAACATTATTCATAATAAATTATTTTTATCTTGCTGACATTATTCTTAATATTTTATAATGTAAAAAATAAATAATAGTTATGAAAAAAATGGAACGCTATTTTAATACAAAGGGCTTGATAATACCCGAAGAGCATTTTTATGTTAGAATAGATGATAAGATATTGCAGATATTTGAGCTGGCGCTGCGCGGACAATATTTTGTCATAAACAAACCGCGACAATACGGCAAGACACCAGTCTTACATTTATTAGAGCGTTTTATAAATCAATCAAATGATTATTTATGTATTTCAATGAGTTTTGAAGGATTAGGTGAGGTAAGTTTTAAAGATGAAAATGTATTTGTTCAATCATTTTTAATAAAAATGAGAAATACATTGGAATATTTAGATGAAAAAGATTTATTTAATTATATTAGCGAGAGAAGAAATATCAAAAATTTATTAGAATTGTCAATGTTTATAAGCGATTTAGTGAAAACATCCGAAAAGAGAATAGTGTTATTAATTGATGAGATCGACAGCGCGTCAAATAATGATTTATTCATAAAATTTTTGGGCATGTTGCGCGAGAAATATTTATTAGCGCGTATAAGTAAAGATAAGAGATTTCAAAGTGTGATATTAGCAGGTGTGCACGATGTAAAGAATCTGAAATTAAAAATGCGAGACGAAAGCGATAGCGCAAAATATAATAGTCCGTGGAATATAGCGGCAGAATTTAAAGTTAAAATGGAATTAGAGCCAGCCGGCATAAAGGATATGCTTGAAGAATATAAAAACGAGCGCAAAATAAGTTTAAATGCAGATGAGATATCTGAGCGAATATTTTATTTAACCTGAGGGTATCCTTATTTAGTGAGCGCGGTTTGTAAGATAATGGACGAAGAGATTTTGCCAATAAAACAAGAGAGAAAATTAACAATTTCAGATATGAACAGAGAATATAAATTATATCGAGGCGAAATATCATCAACAAGGGCTTGAACAATTATATGATTATTTAGAGCGTGAAAAATTAGAAAAGGGCTATTTGATGATATTTAACAAACACGCGCAAAAAGGATTTAAGAGTGGCTGGATAAAATATAAAAACAAAGATATATTTGAATTATAGTTTTAAATTTTTTTATATATTATTTACAAAAATAATGTTAAATGCTTATTTATATTTATTGGATTATGGTTTTACTGCGCTGCATATTAGTTTGATATTTTTTAATTTATTTGGTTGGATTTTTAAAAGATTAAGAAAATATAATTTGATTTGTATTTTACTTACTTTGGGCTCTTGGATAATTTTAGGATTTTGGTATGGTTTAGGTTATTGTCCATTGACTGATTGGCATTTTAAAGTTTTAGAAAAATTAGGCTATCAAAATTTGCCTAAATCATATATTAAATATTTAGCAGACAGATTGACTGGTATTAGTTGGAATGAAAAAATAATTGATATTATAACTTGCGCGTCATTAGTAATTGCATTAGTTTGTTCTATTTATACAAATATCAAATTAGGGAATAATGGTAAATTAAAATGAAGATAGCAATTTGTAATTCTGTTGGTATTGACAAAAACGGTTATTATATAATTCATTCGCCGAGTAGATGGTCGTGGGGACAGAAGAATAATAAGAATGCGTTTACTTATTATCCGTGGGAATTGGCGTATTGCAGCGCATTATTAAAACGCGAAACAACTGAAAAAATAAAATTTTTTGACGGCTGTTTGAAAAAATATAATATTTCTCAATATTTTGATGTATTATCTGAATTTCAGCCGGATTATTTAGTAATGGAACCCTCTGCCCGCACAATTGAAACAGATAAAGAATTAATGTTAAAAGTCAAAGAAAAATTTAATACAAGATTAATTGTTTGCGGGCCGATTGCAACTGCTTTTCCTACTGATGTAATGAAGTGGGCTGATTTTGTGTGTATCGGCGAATACGAATATTCAGTGCTTGATATTATAAAAGGCAAAGAAAATATTAATGGCGTATATCCTAATAGTTTTCGCGATTTGCTTGATGTGAATTCATTGCCGTTTCCAGAAGATGAAGATGTTAGTAGATTTGATTATGCGATACCTGGCGAACCGAATTGTGAATATATAGAAATTCAAGCGTATGCGAGCCGTGGCTGCCCGTTGAAATGCAGTTTTTGCGTATGCGGTAATCTTTATTATAAAAAACAAAATTGGCGGCCGCGTGAGATAAACTCAATAATCGAAGAAATAAAATATTTAAAAAATAAATATCCGAAGATGGAAGGTATTTTTTTTGATGAAGAAATTCATAATGGCAGCAAAAAATTTATAATGGAATTATGCGAGGCGCTAATAAAAAATAATCTTCATACTTTGAAATATAATGCTATGTGCTGCTATTATAATTTAGACGAAGAATTAATGCGTAAAATGCAGCAAGCGGGTTATTATAAATTGCGAATAGGCATAGAAACAGCGAGCGAAAAAACAGCAGATGGAATAGGTATGCTTAAAAAGTTTGATTTAAAAAAATTGGAGATGGTATTAGAAACAGCTAAAAAAATAGGTATGAAAATTTATGGGACATTCACAATAGGTGCATTAGGTTCAACATTTGAAGAAGATATGAAGACCGCAGAATTAGTTGAAAATTTTACGGAGCGCGGATTAATTACCGACGCGCAATTTTCAATAAATACTCCGCAACCGGGCACGCCATTTTATTATTGGGCTAAAAAAAATGGTTATTTAGTTTCTGAAAATTTTGTCGATTATGACGGCGGTAATAATGTTGTTGTTAATAGACCTGATTACAGCGCAGAAGAAGTAAAACAAGCATTTAATTTAATATTGAAAAAATATGATAATGGCTTGATAAAATATCGAAGCGCTAATTTAATAGATAAATACTTAAAATCACTGCAAGCATTAAAACTGCAAATTGAAAAGATTTTGATAATGCGCAGCAGCAGAATGTGGCAAATAGATATTTTTATTGCAGCATTGAAAAAATATAATGAAAAAATACAAATTGATATTATTGGTCAGAAAATAGTAGAAGAAGAATTACGCAAAAATAAAAATATAAACAATTTATATTTTTATGATAATGGTTTTTTTGAATATGATTTATTTTTGAAAAATGAACAATTAAGTTCTTTAAAAGACAAATATGCTTATTGCGCTTTGCTTTGTAATAATACTACTGGTTATGGTTATGATGAAGTTATTAAAATTGCCAAATATTTAAGCCCTGAAATTTTGAAAGTTTTGAATGATGGCAATATAAAAATAATTTTTTAAGGAAATTTACCGTGTCTTAATTTAGATAACAAATAATATTTATAAAATTCCGCTTCCTCAAAAAAATAATTGACTTTTCTTATAAAATATTATATCTTAAAATTTAATTTTAATAAAAAAATCCAAAAGGTGATTTTATGAAAATAAAGACAAAATTATTTGGGTCATTAAGTATTATTTTTATTATTTCAATTATCGGATTTTTGCTATACAGTGTAGTAAAATATCGGCTTTTAAAAACACAATCTATTGAGGTTGAAATAACGCAATTAAAGCAAGATTTAGAAGCAGCAATAGAAAGCAAAAAAGAAGTGTGGATAACAAACGCGTTATTATTAGCAAATGAACAATTAATAATAAAGAGTATAAAAGAGCAAAACCGTGAAGATTTACATAAAGTAATAACTAAATACGGAGATTTATTTAAAAACAACACGAATTTTAAAAATGTTCAAATTCAGATTATAGATAAAGATTTAAAAACATTTTATAAATCATGGGCTACGGATAAATTTGGTGAATCTAATGATTATTCTGCGGCGGCAAAAATGGCAAGAGATACAAAGAAATCTATATGCGTATTAGAACCGTCAGAAAAGGGCTTGCGATTAAAAGGATTATTTCCGATAATCGATGAAAACCAAGAATTTATTGGAATAATTAATTTTGAAGGCGGATTAAATTCAATAAAATTATTATTAAAAAATCAAAAATTTGATTTTCTATATTTTATAAAAGACGAATATTTGTCGATAAGCGGTGAATCATTAAAAGGTCAGCCGAAATTAGGAAATTATACATTAAGTCAAAGCGATATTGACCAAGAATTTTTGGACCATATCACAAAAAGCGAATATAATTTAAATGAAGCATTACAAAATTATATATTAGATGATAAATATCTATTTTTTGCAATGCCTATTATAAACGGAGCGTCAAATCAGGAAGTAGGAATATTTGTTGTAGGCGAAAAAATAGAAAATTTTATATCAAATTTAAAAGAACAAAGAAATATTATTATTACATATTTATTAGTATTATTAATTGTATTTGTCGTATTTTTAGTAATAGTTCTAACATTAAACAACAAATTAATTTTTAGAAATTTAGAGAGTTTTTTAAATTTGTTTAGCAAAGGCGCAGAAGGCGATTTAAGATTAAGATACGAAATAAAAAATGAAAAAGATAAAGATGAAATTGATGAGTTCGGCGTATATTATAATAAATTTATAAACAAATTAGAAGATATGGTATCAGTATTTAGAGGCGATGCTAATTTCATAAAAGAAAACACAATGGAATTTAGTAATGGCGTCCAAGAAATAGCAGATGCTTCAAAAGGTAATGCTAAAAGCGTGAATGTCACTACATCAGCGGTAGTAGAATTCGGTTCTACTATAAAATCAATATCAGACAATATTGAGCGTCAATCAAAAGCGGTAGAAAAAACAGCGGAAGCGTCCTTAAAGATGTCAAGAGCGATAAATACTATTAATTCCGATATTAAAAATGTAAATGAATCTATAAATCAGACATCAGCAGCAATTGAAGAAATGATAACTAATATTGCGACAATAACAGATAATGTTAATACTCTTAATAAAGTAGCGGAAGAAAGCGGTAAAGCCGCAGCGTCAGGAAAAAGCAGTATTCAAAATGTTGAAAAAAGTATGAATAATATTTATATGAGTTTGGAAAAATTAGTTCGTGTAATGGACGAATTAGGAAAAAGCGCGGAAGATATTGTTAAGATATTGGAAGTTATTGATGAAATATCAGAACAGACCAATTTATTAGCATTGAATGCAGCGATAGAAGCGGCTCGCGCCGGCGAAGCTGGTAAGGGTTTTGCCGTTGTAGCGGATGAAGTGCGAAAATTAGCTGAGCGTTCATCACAATCTACCAAAGAAATAGCTGGAATAATTAATGTAGTTCGTCAAAAAACTAATGCCGCGATTGACGATACTAAAAGTAGTTTGAAATTGTCAGATGAAGGTAAAAAAGTAGTGAATGAAACAGGCGCGTCACTGACCAATATAATAAACAAAGTGAATGAAATGAATCATTTTATATCGCAGATAACAGGCGCAATGAACGAATCTAATGAAGGCGGAAAATTGATAGTTCAGCAAGTTGAAAAACTCCAAAATTTTGTTAGAGAATTAACAGAAGTGATAAGCGAACAAACAGAGGGCTTGAATGAAATAGCAGAATCAATGAACGGAATAAAAGCAATAACAATAGAAATTCAAAAATCAATGGAAGAACAGAAAATCGGAGTAAGTCAAATAGAACATGCGATGGAGAATATCAATCATTCTTCGCAGACAAATGCTAAGAGAACAGAGCAATTAGCAGCTTCTATTGTCGGATTAGTATCAATAGCAGATGAATTAAATCAGTTATTAAGCGAATTTACTATTAACAAAGAAATCAAAAAAATCGAAAAAGATGTGCTGTTCAGATGGAGCGAAAAATATATGGTGCATATTGAAAAGATAGATAGTCAGCATTTGCAATTAGTGAATTTAATAAATAAACTTTATAAGGCGATGATAGAAGGAAAAGGCGATGCAGTGCTGTCGGGCATATTGGAAGAACTTATTAATTATACAAAATTTCATTTTGACGACGAAATAAAAATGTTAGAACGATATAACTATCCGGAAATAGCGCAGCACAAAGAAATCCACAAGAATTTAGTTGCTAAAGTTGTTAAGATAAAAGAAGATTTTCAGTCTGGCTCATCGTCTTTAAGCGTCGGAGTTTTGACATTTTTAAAGGATTGGTTGATTAGTCACATAGGAAAAGTAGATATGAAATATTCGGTATTTATCCATAATCTTGAAAATAAAAATAAATAATTTATATAAGTTATGAATAATCAATACAGCGAGATTATAAATATTTTATTAGAATATCAAATAATAACAGAAGAACATATTACTGAAGCGCAAAAGCATATTGAATATCAAAAATCCTCTGCGAACGACGAAAAAAAAGAAGAGTTAACATTAGAAGAAACTCTGATAAATCTAAATTATATAACTTGGGAGCATATTGCCGCCGCGTATTCTCAAATTTTCGGCATTCCCTATGTCAAACTTGAAGATTACGAATTAAACGAAGAAGTAGTAAAAAAGATTCCTGAAAAATTAGCGCGACGTCATAATTTAATTGCAATACAGCAAGACGAAGAAAAGATGGTGATAGCAATAGCAGACCCAAATAATTTAGCGGCGCTTGATGATATTAGTTTGATGCTTGGCTTTTATGTAGAAGCAGTAATTGCTCCAAAAAATGAAATACTTGCTAATTTAGATACTTATTATGCCGCAACCGCAACTGATGATTTCAGCGATGCATTAGCTGATTTAACAGATGATGATGTATCAGTAGTGGAAGGCGGATTGAGTTCGCAAGATGCTTCTGCGCAAGACGGAATTAGCGATGCGCCCGCGATAAAATGGGTGAGCGCATTAATAAGAAAAGCGCTTCAAGACAGAGCAAGCGATATCCATTTAGAGCCATTTGAACGAAGTTTTAGAGTGCGCGAGCGTATAGACGGCGTTTTGATTAATGTTCCACCACCTCCGAGAAATTTAAAAGACGGTATAGTTTCGCGCATAAAGGTAATGGCGGAACTGAATATAGCCGACAACCGCTTGCCGCAAGACGGCAGTATAAGATTAAAAAAAATTGGAAATAAGAGTATTGACTTGCGCGTAGCGTGTTTGCCGACTGTTAATGGCGAAGCGGTAGTGCTGCGCGTATTGGATAAATCAGCGGTTTTATTGAGTATGAATGATTTAGGGTTATCGCCGCATATTGAAAAAGAATATCGCAAAGCGTTAAATCAACCTAATGGTATAATAATGGTTACAGGTCCTACTGGTTGCGGTAAGACTACAACTTTGTATGCCGGTATGCTTGAAATAAACGATTTGCAAAGTAAAGTTATAACAGTTGAAGATCCAGTAGAATATGAAATTTATGGAATGATGCAGTGTCAAGTAAATGAAAAAATCGGAATGACTTTTGCCAATGCGCTGCGCGCGATATTGCGTCAAGACCCGGATATAATATTAATTGGCGAAATGCGCGATCCTGAAACTGCCGGTATTGCTATTGAAGCTGCGCTTACAGGACATTTAGTATTAAGCACAACGCATACAAACGAAGCGGCAGGCACAATCACTCGTTTGATAGATATGGGCTGCGAACCGTTTTTGATTACTTCGACTATTCAAACAATAATCGGGCAGCGATTAGTGCGGACAATTTGTTCTAATTGTAAAACAGAATATAAGCCGGCGCCTGAATTATTTTTAAAATTAGGTAAGCGTCCAGAAGAATATGCAAATCAAAAATTTTATAAAGGCGAGGGCTGCGAGCACTGTACGCGCACCGGCTATTATGGCCGCACAGGGATATTTGAAGTGTTTGAAATGCGCGAAGCTTTGATGGAACTAATAGTAAAAAAAGCGCCGGCAAATATTCTACACGCAAAGGCATTGGAATTAGGAATGATACCTATGCGTGAAGACGGTTGGTTAAAAGCATTAGAAGGCAAGACCACGCTTGAAGAGGTTGTGCGAGTAGCGCCGATAGAAGCAGGCGTTTCTTTATTAGTAGAAAATATATAAAATTAATTTTATAATTTTAAAATAAAAAAACTATGTTAATAAAAGAAGATAAAGATTTAAGCGATGTATTGATAGCTACCGGTAGATTGACAGAAGACGAGATTCAAAAATTTACCATCGATCGCCAGATGAAGAACAAGAGTTTATTAGAGATTATTTTAGACAGCGGGCGATTGACTTCTGACGATATAAATATGTCTATCGCTGAATATCTTGGCTTTGAATTTATCAAACTCGAAGGGTTTGAGTCGGATAGCAATTTATTGAAAAAAGTTGACTCTGTTACTGCGCAGCAGTATGAAATTTTTCCGATTAGCGAAGAATCAGGCATCTTAAAAATAGCGATGATTGACCCGACGAATCTCAAAGCGCTTGATGATATTACAGCTATTATCGGTATGCCGGTCGAAGCGCTGCTTGCTGATGAAGACGAACTACGTAATTTAATCAATCAATTTTATGGCGCAAGCGAAGAAACTCTTGAAGAAATGTTCGCAGATGTAGAAGAATTAGAAGTTGTAAAAGAAGAAGAGTTAGACCCGACAAAAGCAGAAAAAGACGCGATGGACGCGCCAATAATAAAATATGTTAATAGCGTTCTTCAAAAAGCGTTAAAAGATAGAGCGAGCGATATACATTTTGAGCCATTTGAAAAAGAATTTAGAGTAAGATATAGAATAGATGGCGAATGTAGGCAAGAGCCGAGCCCGCCAAAGAAATTGCAAGGCGCGATAATTTCAAGATTGAAAATTATGTCTGGTATGAATATTGCCGAACGCAGAATTCCGCAGGATGGAAGAATACAATTGACTATAGCGGGCAAACAAATAGATTTTCGCGTTAATTCATTGCCTTGCATACACGGAGAAAGTATTGTTTTGCGTTTATTAGATAAATCATCGGTTATGCTTGGTCTCGAGCAAGTCGGATTTATTGGCGATAATAAAAAACAATTTGATGAAATTATTCGCAAACCGAACGGTATTTTATTAGTTACAGGTCCGACAGGCAGCGGCAAAACCACCACATTATATTCTGCGTTAAATGATATAAATAAGCCGGACAGAAAATTAATGACAATAGAGAACCCAGTTGAATATATGTTAGAAGGCATAAATCAAGTGCAAGTTATGCACGAAATAGGTTTTGATTTTGCCGCAGGATTAAGAGCAATGCTTCGTCAATCGCCTGATGTTATAATGGTCGGTGAGATACGCGATTTCGAGACCGCTGAAATAGCTATACGCGCAGCGCTTACCGGACATTTGGTGTTCAGCACTTTGCATACTAATGACGCACCGAGTTCTATTACTCGTTTGATTGATATGGGCATAAATCCGTATTTAGTTTCTTCGTCTATACAGGCGATAATGGCGCAAAGATTAGTCCGCACAATTTGTCCAAAATGTAAAGTTGTAGATGATAAAGTGCCGAGACAACTTTTAAAAGAAATACAATTTCCAGAAAAAGATATAGAGACTACTACATTTTATAAAGGCGAGGGCTGCGAACATTGTAATTTTACAGGATATCGCGGCAGAACCGGCGTATTTGAATTAATGGTGCTTAATCAAGAATTAAAAGATTTAGTGTTAGAAAATGTGCCGGCAATGGTATTAAGAAAAGCGGCGCTTAAAGCCGGAATGCGCAGTTTACGTCAAGACGGTTTTGAAAAAGTTAAAGCGGGAGTAACTACTCCAATTGAAGTTGCGCGTAATACTGCTGCGGAAAAAGAATAAAAAAACATTAAATTTCGCTTTTATTTTTTGGAGGACTGAAATCTATGTATATGCACGATTTGATGTATTTAGCAAATGAAATGGGAGTATCAGATATACATATCACGCCGGGCAGACCGCCTATTTTTAGAATAGATGGCGAGGTGCGCGATGTTGAAGGCGCAGATGTTTTGACTGGCGATGACACGGAAATATTAGTAAAAAGTATAATGCCTGATTCGCATTTGCCGATAGTAGAAGAACGCGGCGGCACAGATTTTGGTTATGCTTTTAAAGATATTTGTCGTTTTCGCGTGAGTGTATTGCGCACAAAAGGGAAATATGCAATGGTGTTAAGAAGAATACCGTCGCGAATTTTTACATTTGAAGAATTGGGACTGCCTAATAAATTTAAAGAATTATTACATAGACCGCGCGGTATAATTTTGGTTACAGGTCCGACAGGCAGCGGTAAAACCACGACGCTTGCTGCAATGATAGATTATATAAATCGCGAAAGAAGCGCTCATATAATAACTATCGAAGATCCAATAGAATATTATTTTCCGCATATAAATTCAATTATCAATCAGCGCGAAGTAGGAGTAGATGTTGTTTCATTTGCAGATGCGATACGCGGCGCATTAAGACAAGACCCAGATGTAATTTTAGTTGGTGAAATGCGCGATTTAGAGACTATCTCTACTGCTATTACAGCGGCGGAAACCGGGCATTTAGTTTTTGGGACATTGCATACAAATAGCGCCCCAAAAACTGTTGACCGTATAATTGATGCGTTTCCAACAAATGCGCAAGAGCAGATACGGACGCAATTAGCGTCTTCGCTTGTTGCGGTTATTTCGCAATGTTTATTGCCAAAACTGCGCGGCGGTAGAATAGCGGCTTTTGAAATTATGATTAATACGCCCGGTATTGCAAATCTTATTAGAGATAAAAAAACTTATAATATTCTATCAGCTATTCAAACAGGACAGCAGTTGGGAATGCAAACTATGGACCAGCATTTATTATATTTGTATCAGCGCAGAATTATTAGCGGAGAATTAGCATTGAGTTTTGCGCAAGATTTAGAAGAAATGAAGAAAAATATGTAGAAAAATTTAGGAGAATAATTTATGCCATTATACGCATATACCGCTTTTGATAAGACAAACAAAGAAATCAAAAATCAAATTGAAGCGGCGAACGAACAAGCGGCATCTCGAAAACTTAGAGAAATGGGCTTGCGGCCAGTAGATATAAAATTGACAAAAGAAAAAAGCGGAGCAGGTGGATTATTTGGCGGGTCAAAAATAAAAGAGCAGGAAATAGCGACATTTACCAGACAGATGGCAACTCTCTTGGATTCAGGTATGCCGCTGCTGCGCGGAATTAATTTACTTGCTGAACAAAACGAAAATCTTGCATTTAAAAAAGTATTAACGCAAATAGGCGCTGATATTACATCAGGAAAATCTTTTTCAGAAGCATTAGCGGCGCATCCGAAATTATTTGATAAATTATATATAAATATGATAAAAGCAGGCGAAGTAGGCGGGGTGCTTGAAACTGTTATGGATAGATTAGCGCTGTTTAAAGAAAAGGATCTGGAATTGAAAATGAAAATAAAGGGCGCTTTGACTTATCCTGCTATTATGGCATTAGTTGCAATTAGTGTTGTTACATTTTTATTAGTTGGAGTTTTACCTACTTTTGTTGAAATGTTTATATCGATGAAAGTTGAGTTGCCGCTGCCTACAAAAATAGTAATAGCGACCAGTGATATTTTGAAAAATTTTTGGTATTTAGTGCTGATGGGAATCTTTGGCGCTGGTTTTGGAATAAAACAATACAGAAAAACTCCGGAGGGCTTGTATAAAACAGACCAAATAAAATTAAAATTTCCGGTGTTTGGAAAATTGATGTTGAATAGCGCAGTCGCAAGATTTACGCGAACATTAGGCACATTGATACAATCAGGCGTGCCTATTATTCAGGCATTGTCAATAGTGCGCGAGACAGTAGGAAATGAACATATTGCTCGCGCATTTGATAAAGTCGTAGTAGCAATAAAAGAAGGCGAATCAATGTCAAAGCCGCTGCACGAAGCCCATGTAGTGCCGCCGATGGTCACGCATATGATTGCAGTCGGCGAAGAAACCGGCGCAGTTGATACAATGCTTATCAAAATAGCTAATCAATATGATGTTATAGTAGATGAAACAGTTGCGGCTCTGTCTTCTATGATTGAACCGATTATGCTTGTTTTTATGGGCGGCGCTGTTGGAATTATTGTTATGGCTTTATTTATGCCGATGTTTAGTTTGGTATCATTGGTAAATTAATAATTTTTCAAGATGGATATAAAAACATTAAAGACTGCGATTAAAACAAAGGGCTGTGGAGATATTGTTGATATTACAAATATAGTTGCAGAAAAACTTGCAAATACAGAATTTAACGAAGGGAATATTTTAATTTTTGCGCCGGGCGCGACAACAGCGCTTACGACAATTGAATATGAAGACGGATTAATCCGAGATTTAAAAGATTTAATGAAAAAATTGGCGCCAGCTGATTTTGATTATTTTCATAATCGCAGATGGAACGACGGTAATGGTCATTCGCATTTATTGTCTGCATTATTTAAAGCGAGTTTGACTATTCCGTTTTATAATAAAACTATGATACTCGGGACTTGGCAGCAGATAGTATTTGTTGAATGCGATAATCGCCCGCGTACTCGCGAAATTATTATTCAAATAACAGAAAAATAAAAAAAAAATTAAAAATAAAAAATTATAAATTTATTTTTAGAAAAAAATTGATAAAAATAAAAAAAACTTGACAAATAATTTTTCAGAATTATAATTACGCATATTATTTTTTTCTTAATTTTTTAATGCCGAAGTGGTGAAACTGGTAGACGCACTGGACTCAAAATCCAGCGGGGGCAACTCCATGTCGGTTCGAGTCCGACCTTCGGCACTTTATAAGTGTCATACTTGCACAAATGCACAAATGTTTTTTTTATAAGATTCATAATAAATTTATCATAAAATATTAAAACCAAATCCTGTTATCTGTATTGAAAAAAATAATAAAAAAAGAGAATTTAGAGATGTCTGCCCCTTTTTTTGGTGGCCATTTTTTGCGGTTCAAACTCTGAATTCCTGCCTCACCAAATTTTTATATCATATCTATTCCTATCAAACTTCTTTTTAAATTTTTCACTATATCAATTTTCAGCTGTTTTTTTGTTTTTTTGGACGCTCATATTTTTCATAACCAAGATGATTATCCATTTCAGATTCCAACATTTTTTGAATTAACTTGCCAAAAAATCTTTTTAATATCCCATCAGCACCAATTAAGAATTTTATGTTTGTGCAACTTTTTAAATCCTCGCTTAATTTTTCTAATACTGCTTTTTTAATATATCCATTGTGTAAATAGTAGATATTCCTTAATAAATAAAATTTTTATTATATCTTATTTTAAAAATTTACACAAAATTTTTTACACTACCTCAGAAAAAAATTTACAAAATATTATAAAAATATATAATAAGATACTATGAGTAAAAAATTAACTGTATTAGCATATCATTCAATTTCTAATGAATATAATGATTTATTAACTATTTCTCCAAAAAGATTGGAAAAACATATAATTTTTTTAATAAAAAAACAGTTTGAAATTATTGATATACAAAATATAGAAAAGATAAAAAAAAAAAGTTTTGTCATTACCTTTGACGATGGTTTTGAAGATTTTTATATCAATGGTTTTAAACTTTTAAAAAAATATAATATTAGTCCGATAATATTTATTTGTCCGAATTTAATAGGAAATTTTTTTGAAGGCAAAAAAATCTTAAATATCAATCAGATAAAGGAATTAAGCAATAACGGAGTAATAATAGGTTCACATAGTTTAACGCATAAAAGATTAACTGAAATAGAAAATAAAAAAGAAATGTATGAGGAATTATATAATTCAAAGAAAAAACTTGAAGACTTATTGACTCAAAACATTGATTATTTTTGTCCGCCATATAATTGTATAAATCATCAAATTGAACAACTCATATTAGAACTTGGATATAAAAAAATTTTTATTAGTCCCTTAAATAATTATAAATATTATAATCAAAATCCAAATTATATTGTCCGCACACCTATATACAGAAATGATAATAACTTGTTATTTAGATTAAAACTAACAGATTTTTATCAAGAATTGAAAAAAAATGATAAAATACTTTTATATTTGCGAAAATTAAAAAAAATAATATGATTGATGTTTATGAAAATAGGTATAGATATAAGAAAATTATTTGATATACGAACGGGCGTAGAAAAAAACTTTTGGGAATTATTAGAAAATTTAGGTAAGATAGATAAAAAAAATGAATATGTATTTTTTTTGAATAAATCTGATATTTTACCAACTAATTTTTGTTTTTCTGGAAAATATAAAATTTTAAGATTTGAATATAGTAAAATGTTATCAATAAAAACACAATTAAAGTTCCGCCAAAAAATAAAAGAAGAAGGGATAGATGTATTTTTTTCTACCATAATGGCATATCCTTTTATTGCTAAATGCAAGAAAATAACTACCATTCATGATTTATGCTGGCGTTATATTGTTCGTGATTTTTCAATAATAACTTGGTTGTTACAGGAATTATGGTTTAGATTAAATTTATATTTTAGTGATTTCATAATTACGCCATCAGAAAGTGTAAAGAATACTATCATAAATCAATATCCTAAATTAAGAAATAAAATTGATAATGTTGGTTCGTATATAACTAATTTTGAAAATATAAATATTCAAAAAAATGAATGTCCGACAGGATTATTAAAAAATAAATATTTTTTAGCAATAGGCACGCATTTTTATAGAAAAAATTATTTAATTTTGATAAAAGCATACAAAATTTTTTTAGAAAAAAAAAAAATGTCGAATGATTTTAAATTAGTAATAATTGGCAAATATAGTAAATCTACAAATTCAATAATAGATTTTATAGGAGAGTATGGACTGGAGAAGTTTATAGTTTTAGCTAATTATGTTAGTGACGAAGAATTATATAAATTTTATAAAAATTGTTTTTGCTATATTAATGTTTCATTAGTTGAAGGATATGGTATTCCAATAATAGAAGCGATGCAATTTGGCTGTCCTATAATATGTTCTGATATTGAAGTTTTTCGTGAAATAACAAATAATGGTGTTTTATTTGTTAATCACCATAACGAAAATGCAATTGCGGAAGCAATGGAACGGTTATATGAAGATAAAGAGTTATACAATCAGCAGCGTAAAATTTCAGAGCGATTATTTGAAGAATATAAAACAAAAAATAATCCAGCAAAGAAAATATTAGAAATTATAACTAACCAATTAAAATGATAAGGATAATTAATAAAAATGTTGAGCAAAGAAATCGAATATAAAAAAAATAAATTAAAAATAGAAAATAATTGTCTGATTAAATTTTTAAAAAAATATCAAGCGGCGAGTGGCAGAAAAAATATTAAATTTGAAAAAATATTAGAAAAAACAAAAAATAATAATTTGGTATTAAATATAGGTGCTGGTAATGATAAAAAACAAAGAAATCTTATTAATATTGATATAGTTTTAAAAAATAATATTAATGTGTTTTGTGATTGTGAGCATTTACCGTTTAAAGATAATGTATTTAGTGCTGTAATTTTAAAATATGTTATTCATCATATCAAAAATCCGCAGAAATGTGTAGATGAAGCGCATAGGGTATTAAAACAAAATTCAGAAATAATTACAGCAGTTCCCTTTATTGAGCCGTATCATCCCAACCCAACAGATTATTATAGATACACATTACCGGGATTAGAATTATTATTTCAAAAATTTGAAAAAATAGAAAGCGGCGTAATTGGCGGTCCCGGCTCTGCATTAGCAGAATTTATGAGAGAATTTTTTGTGGCATTTTTTCAAAATATTTTATTGCGTAAAATAATCAGATTTATTTCTGGCTGGTTATTTATGCCGTTGAAATATTTAGATTGTATTTTTGAAAAACGAGCGTTTTCTTTTTTTGCAGCTTATGGTGTATATTTTTATGGCAGAAAAAAATAAGATAAAAGTTATCCATTATATTTTCAAACTAAATAATTTAGGCGGCGCGGAATTACAAGTTCTTAATATTGTAAATTTTTTAGACAAAAGTTTATTTGAAACTTTCGTATTAACAATTAATGTGACAAGTGAAGTTTTAGAAAAATTTAACAAAAAAAATATAAAGGTGATAAATTTAGAGATTAACAATATTTTTAAAATTTACAGAATTATACTTATACCTTTTATTTTTATAAAATATAAAATAGATATTTTACATACTCATTTTTTTTATGCGCATTTAACAGGTAGAATTTTCGGTTTTTTTTGCGGAATAAAAAAAATATTTAGCACTGAGCATAATTTAATAGATTGGACGCAACGAAATATATTATTACGAAAATTAAATTATTTTACAGTATATTATTTGACAGATAAAATAATTGCAATATCAAATAGCGTAGCAGAAATTTTAAAACAGAATAATATTCAACAAAATAAAATTTTGAAAATATATAATGGTATTGATATTAAAAAATATTCTCAAAAAATAGGTGAGGATAAAAAACAAAAAATCAAGGAAGAACTAAATATAAAAAATGAAATTGTTTTATTAACGATAGCGCGATTGGAAAAGCGTAAAGGATTAAATTATTTAATTGAAGCAGTGGAAAAACTCCGAAAAATTAATATTAAATTGTTAATAGTTGGCGCTGGTAAAGAATATAAAAATTTAACAAAGCAGGTAGAAATTTTGAAACTCACAAATAAAGTATTGTTTACAGGCGCTAAACAAAATGTAAATGAAATTTTGCAAATAGCAGATTTATTTATAATGCCGTCAATATCAGAAGGCTTGGGAATAGCGATAATAGAGGCATTAGCAGCGGGCGTGCCAGTAATAGCGACAAACACCGGAGGAATACCTGAAATAGTGGAAAATAATGTTAATGGAATATTAGTAGAGCCGCAAAATTCTGATGCATTAGCAAATGCAATATTAAAAATTTTGACTGACGGCGAATTATTAAATTTTCTAAAATCAAACGCTCAAAACTCAGTATGTCAAAAATTCGATATAAGGGAGATTATTAAAATATATCAAGAATTATATCAAATATAATTATACCTAATGTAAATAAAAATTTATTGACATCATTTAATAACGCAGTATTATTTATGAAAAATTAATTTTAAAAAATAGGAAATTTATTTTATGCTATGGCAATATAAAAAAACAATAAGATATTTATTAAAAAAATTCGGATGGCGCGCTGTATATAATTTTCTTTATATAAAATCATTTGTCCGTGCCGGCGGCGAAGGCGCAGATAATCGTATCGGAAAATATATATTGCCGATATTGAAACATTTTCCAAAATTAAAGCCCTATATTACTTCATATCCTTATACTATTGAAATAGAGATAACCAATAAATGCAATAAAAAATGTTTAATTTGCGAGCATACATATTGGAATGAACCTAATAGAGATTTAACATTTGACGAATTTTTGAAAATTATAAATTGTTTTCCTAAATTAAAATGGGTAAATCTTACAGGTGAAGGCGATGCGTTTTTAAATAAAGATTATTTAAAAATGATAGAATATTTAAAATCAAAAAATATCTGCGTGTATTTAGTAGATAGTTTTGATTTGATAGATGAAAGTAAAAGCGCAAAATTAATTCAATTAGGAGTTGACGGCATCTGGATTTCAATGGACAGCGCAAATAAAGAAATATATGAAAAAATAAAAATAGGTTGTGATTTTGATAAAATAATAAAAAACATAAAGACATTGCTGCAATTAAAAAAAAAATATAAAAGTCCAATACCAGAACTATGTTTTAGATATATTATTACCAAATTGAATTTAGATGGATTATCGAAATTTGTTGAATTTATTGCAAAATTACGAGATGATTATGATTTGGGCGAAGGCAGCAAAATAGAATTTGCCGGACTATTATATTTTCCAGAAGTCGAGCATTTATATTTATCTGAAATTCCAAAAGATATAGTATTTGAGACATTAGCGACAGCAAGAAAATATGGTATGCATGTAGATTTTTCGCATCCTGAACACAGCAGTAAATTGCCAGCGATGCATTTATGTTCAGCGTGGAGCGAGCCGTATATAATGATGGGTGGTTATGTAATGCCGTGCTGCGCTGTATTAATGTCGAATAAACGCGATTTTTTGAGAAAATATAGTTTAGGCAATATATTCGAGCAATCATTTGAAAAAATTTGGTATTCTGAAAGATACAAAAAATTTCGCGCGCTTATCAGTAATCCGAGCGGACAAGTGCCGATATTGTGTCAGGGCTGTCGAGCGTTTAATACATTAGACCGAGAAAAAAAATATGGCGTATCATCAGAAATATGAAAATTCTAAAATGTTAATAATAGCGCCAGATTGTCGAGCAAATCGTGATATTCCGAATTTAGCAGCTGGTTATGCCGCCGCGGTTTATTCTGCGCGAGTGATAGATTTTAATACAAATCCGAGAAATTTAAAAAGAATATTAAATTATAAAACAGAAATATTAGCGTTTTCAATTCAATCGCGAGCATATACATCGGCGCGGCAAATAGCCGTGCTTTATCAAAAGAAATATTCTGATGTCTTAATAAAATCAATAAACGGTTTTTTAGATATACAATGTTGTTATGAATTTGTAGATTTTGCAGATAAAATCGAATATTCTGAGAAATTTTCGGATAATTATCCATTTCCAGCATATGAAAATTTTGATACATTTGATATATATTTGAAAAATTGGCAGCGCGGCAGTTGGTCATATCCGCTAATGACGAGTTTAGGTTGTCCGTATAGTTGTATTTATTGTAATAGCCGCAATAGAAAACCACTTATGCGAACAATAGAAAACTGTTATAGTGAATTAGAAAACGCCAAGAAAAAATGGAACATCAAAAAATTTTTGATACTTGACGATTGTTTTAATTTTGACGAGAAACGAGTTTTACAATTTTGCGAAGCAATTAAAAAATTAGGGTTGAAATGGTCGTGCGCTAATGGCTTGCGGGCAGATAGATTTAATGAAAATGTAGCAATTGCGCTTGCAGAGGCAGGTTGCGAGCATTTAGGATTTGGCGTAGAAACAATAGACGATGAAATATTAAAACAGATCAAAAAAGGCGAGACATTAGAGCAAATCGAAAATGCAGTAAAAATAGCGAAAAAATATTTTAATAATGTTCATTGTTTTTTTATAATCGGATTGCCCGGCTCGACATTTGAAAAAGATTTAGCTGCGCTTGAATGGTCTAAAAAATTTGGGATTTCAGCGCATTTTAGTTATTATGTGCCGTTTAATAGTGAAAAAGAATTATATGACAAAATTTTTTACGGCTGTGACGCTGAACCATTATCAGATGCATATTCGAAAGAATTGCAAAAAAAAATTTATGAAATCACAGAAGATATGAGACCCGAAGTTTCATTTAATATGCTAAAAAAAATAAAAAAATATATATTAAAAAAAATAATATGTTGAAAATAGCAATTGACGGAGCTGTATTATTAAAACCGTTAACAGGTGTGGGGTATTATTGGTCTGGCATTTTAGAGCGATTAGTAGATAAATTAGCAGATGATGAAAAATTATTGATTTATACTTTTTATTGGAAAAATTATCAAAATAGAGCAATAGAATTAAAAAAGAAATTCGGAAATTTAATAGTAGAAAAAAGATTTCCTGAACGATATATAGAATTCATCAGCAAATTTTATGATATTTCAAAAATTTTGGATAATCCAGATATTATTCATTATACATCATTAAAATTTCCTGTAATTAAAAATAGAAAGATATATACAATTTATGATATTTCATTTTTAGAAAATGAAATATTTCATTTAGCGAAGGTGCGTAAAAAACATATAATGGCATTAAAAAAAATTATCAATGACAGCGCAAGCGAAATAATCACAATTTCTAATTTTACTAAAAGGCAGTTAATAGAAAAACTACAAATTTTAGAAAAACGGATAAATGTTATATATCCTGTATTAAATGCAGATGTAAAAATTAATAATTATCAAGAAACTGAATTGAATGCTTTATTGAAAAAATATAATATTCGCAGACCATTTATTTTATATAATGGCACAATTGAACCGCGTAAAAATATAGTCAAAATGATAGAAGCGTATAAAACCACAAAAGCATATCAAAACAAAACGCAGTTGATTATAACAGGTAAATACGGCTGGTGCTGCGATGAGATATTTAGCGCGCTCAGCGAATATGATAAGTCATTGATTATTTTTACAGGCTATATAGAAAGAGAAGAACTTATAAAACTTTATAATTCCGCGTTATTTTTTATTTATATTAGCTTGTATGAAGGCTTTGGTTTGCCTGTAATTGAAGCGTTCGGCTGCGGCTGTCCTGTGATAACTTCTGATATTGAAGTAATCAAAGAAATTACTGATAATGCAGCGTTATTAGTTAATCCAGAAGATTTAGACGATATAAAAACAAAAATCGATTTAATGTATGAAAATGAAAATATCAGAAATAATTATATAAAGTTAGGCTTGCAGCGCGCCGAATTTTATAAAACTGATAATTCAGTAATGCAATTATTATCTTTATATAGAAAAAGTAAATTATGAATAAAATTAATGTTTTTATAGTATCGGACACTCATCCTGAATTACATAATTTTTTTGGCGGCGCAGAAGTATTAGCCGCGACAAAATTTAGATATTTGCAGGAATATTCAGATAAAATCAATTTGCAATTTGTTTGCCTATCATCTGAAAAAAAGCATATAGATTATTTAGGATTAGAGACTCTGCCATTAATTATAAAAAAATTTTCTAATATTTTTTATAAGTTTTTGGTTTTTATAAATGAATTTTTTGGTTTTGATATTGTTGTATATTATCAATTCGTCAAATATATAAAAAAACATAAACCAGATGTAATTTATATTTTTAATATTGTGCAACTAACATATTCAATAGTATTAGCGGCAAAAAAATATAATATTCCAATAATTGCTGAAATTGTTGATTATGCGTATTTTTGCGGCCAGCGTACATTTTTATTTAATAAAAAACAAAATTGTCGAAAGATATTTTTAAATGAGAAATATTGTTTAGATTGCATGCAATTTGACAATACTATAAAATCGATAATTTTAAAGTTTTTTCAAAAAACGATTGTAAAATTTAAAAATAATCAGTTATTGAAAATAGATTATTTTATCACATTATCAAATAATTCAGCAAATATTTTAAAAGCAAAGGAATTATCCGAAGAAAAAATTTTTGTATTATCGGTGCCGGCTGATTTTAGCTATATTCCTAAAAAAATAAAAAACACTCGAAAGATTTTATTTATTGGCTGGTTAAATTATCACAAAGGATTGCCGATATTATTAGAAGGATTAAAAGAGATAATTTTAAATAGAAAAATAAAAAAAATTTTTTTAGAAATAGTAGCTAACGGCAAAATAGATGAAAATATAATATTAGAAAAAATATTAGAAATAAAAGAAAATATTATAATTCGCGACGGCGTATTAACCCGCGGCGAAATAGATGAAATTTATGATGATTGCGATATTATTGCAATTCCAGAACAGTGGCATAATATGTCGCCTATAGTGTTATTTGAAGCTGCATCGCATTCAAGAACGGTAATTGCCTCGAATATCGGCGGTATATCTGAATTTATAAAAGATAATATTAACGGCTATCTTGTAGATGATTATTCAAATCCTGAAAGTTGGGCTAATAAAATAATTGAAATATTTGAAAATGAAAATAATATTAAAATAGCAGCGGAAAATTTCCATAAATTTATGAAAGAAAATTTTGATAAAAAAGATATTGTAAAAAAATTAGAAAATATATTGGTTAAGGTGAAAAATGATAAACTGTGTAAATAAAGCAGTGGTATTAGCGGGCGGGCGCGGTATTAGAATGAATAATTATGATGATAATTTATTGCCGAAAACATTAATGCGGATAAATAATCAGCCGATAATAAATAATATTTTGAAAATAATAGTTGATTTAGAAATTTCCGAATTAATAATAGTTGTCGGTTATAAAAAAGATTTATTAATAAATTATATAACTGAAAATAAAACAGCGTTAAAATTAAATAATATTAACTTGAAATTTTTAGAAAATCCGTATATTAATGAAAAATCAAAAAGCGGGCTTGCTACTGCTGTAGCGCTTGCTGAACAATATATTGACAATAATTTTTTAGTGATGCTCGGCGATGAAATATATTACAATAGTAAACATAAAGAGATGCTCGAATACTATAAAAATTCTAATTTTGATGGGCTGATAGGTTATAAAATTATAGACGATAAAGATGCAATAAAAAAAAATTATTCATTGAAATTTAATGATAAAAGTCAGATAATAGAATTAATAGAAAAGCCGGAAATAATAGAAAATAATTTTTTAGGTTGTGGCACTTATATTTTTAAAAAAGATTTTTTTGAGTTTTTGAAAAATTGTCCAGTGTCAAAAAGAACAGGAAAATGCGAGCTTGCTGATTCGATAATGTTATATATTCAATCAGGCGCTATTATAGGCGGCTTTGATTTGAATGGGTATTATATGAATATTAATTATATTGCGGATTTGGCAGCAGCGCAAGAGTATGCCAAAAAAATAGAGATTTAATTTTAATTCAATTAGACAAAAATTTAATTTAGCGCAGAGATATTGTCAAGAGATTCTGTATTGATATTGAGATGATTTTTTATATAAAACTAAAATCAGTAGTTAAATTTAAATCATTTGGATAATCGAAATCTTTTAAAATAAATTCATCGTTAACATCAACATATTTTATTTTTTCTTTATAAGTATTTAAAATTTCTTTTGCTGTGCGAAATTGCGGTGCGGCATTTATTATTTGTTCAGCAATATAATTATTGATTATTACAGGATGACCAGCTTTTCTATTTAACGACGGAATAATGATTTTATCTTTTTCAATTTCATTAATTAATTTTCTATAAGTTTTTAATTTTATAAATGGCGTATCGCAAAGTATAATCATTATATATTGCGTATCAAAATTTTCAATAATATATTTTAATCCGCATTTTAAAGAACTTAATTGACCATTTTCAAAATTCGGATTTTCTATAATTTTCAAGTTTGCGAGATTATCAAGATATTTTTTGAGCAATTCGTATTTATAGCCGGCGACAAACACAATTTTTTTAATTTGCAATTTTATAAGATTTTCATATATTATTTCAGCGAAAAATTTATTTTTGTATTTTATTAATGGTTTGGGATAGCCGTTCATTCGCTCTGATTTGCCTGCGCCTAAAATTAGCGTGGATATTGAATTTGATTTTTGTTTCATAGATTAACCTTTTAATACTGCTACCGGTTTAGTTTGTGCCGCTAATTTTGCAAGTTTGGCATTTACTACGACCTCAATAACAGCGTCAATATTTTTATAAGCAGCTGGCGCTTCTTCCTTGATTGTTTTTTTATTTTCACAAATTAAATATATGCCGTCCATTGATTTTTTGAAGGCGTCATCAGAAATTAGACCTTCTGAAATTATTTTGCCATTGTGTTTGATTTTGCCCAATGCTTGCCGTCTGCTCATTACTCTGCCTGCGCCGTGATTTATTGAATACATTGATTTTATTCCTTCGTCGATTCCCACTAAAATATAACTTGCCGAGCCCATCGAACCGGGAATTAATACAGGTTGACCTGTATTGGCAAATTTAGTGTTAAACATTAATTTTTTTGGAAATGCGCGTGTTGCGCCTTTGCGGTGTATTATATATTCGCGGTTATAATAATTTTCGAGTTTGGCTATATTATGCGAAACATCGTAAAGCGTGTTTAATTTTAAATCTCTACCGTAATAATGTCTAAAATTTTTTCTGATGAACATTGTCATTATTTGTCTGTTAGCAAATGCAAAATTTGAAGCGGCTTTCATACTTTCAAAATATTTTTTGCCGTTGTCAGAATCAAATTTAAAATATGTAAGTTGTTTGTCTAATATTGTAATATTTTTTTTTTGCATTTCTGATAATGATAATTTCATATAATTATCGCCGATTTCGGCGCCTAATCCGCGTGAGCCGGAATGCAGCATTATCACGCATTGATTTTTAAATAATCCAAAGCGTTGCGCTAAATCTTCATCAAATATTTTTTCGATTTTCTGAATCTCAATAAAATGATTGCCGCCGCCCAATGTTCCTAATTGATGTTGTCCGCGTTTTTTTGCGGTATCTGATACATATTTTGCTGAACATTGCATACTGCCATTTTCTTCGATTGATTGGATGTCTTCGATAAAATCAGATTCATTGTATATTTTTATAAGTTGTTCGTTTGTATTTATAATTTCAGGTAAACCTTTAACTCCTTTCTCTAAAATTTTTATAAATATACTTGCTTCTAATCTTATATTTTGTTTGCCTTCGCCTAATGGAATATCTTGTTTTATTGAGTCTGCTAATTGTTTGATGTTGATTTCGTTTATTGATAATGGCGTAGTTATTAAACGCATCCCGCAATTAATGTCATAGCCGACTGCGCAAGGCGAGATATATTCGCAGCTCGCCCAGACGCAGCCGATAGGGACGCCAAAACCAGTATGTATATCAGGCGTGGCTATTATTTTATCTTGCGCTGAAATTGATGACACATTTATTAGTTGCCTAATTGCATCGTCGTCAATTTTCAATTTTTTATTAATAAATATTTCAGGACTGACAAGTATAGCCCCTGTTTTTTCAATAAATGCGTGATTGTCATCTTTCCAGCGAAGCATTTTAATCTGTCTTTCTTTTTTAGTTTTTGGAGCTCGCAGCCAGAGTTGAACTGGCGACCCCCACCTTACCATGGTGGTGCTCTACCGGCTGAGCTATGCGAGCGTAAAAAAATATAATGAGTGAATTATACGAAAATAATTGTTTTTGTCAATTATAAAATTTGCTTTTGTTCATAAGTTCATAAGTCGTGCATAAGAGATCGCAGCCATAAAAAATTAAAGAGATAGTATTTTTTTTTGCCTATTTTTCTTTTTAAGCCATTATATCAATACAATAATTCTATCATCTTTTCAATTAAATTTTCAATAGCAGACTTGGAATGATGATAATTTATGGATATTCTGATTCTTGCTGTATTTTGCGGAACTGTCGGCGGTCTAATAGCCAAAACATAAAATCCATTAGATATTAAACTTTCAGCTATTTGTATAGTTTTTTGAGCATCTCCAATAATTATTGGAATAATTTGCGATGCGCTCGGTGTATTGATAATTTTAGATTTTAATAACGCGTGAGTATATTGAACCAATTTATTAAAATTAATTATTCTTTCGCGTTCTTCGCTGAAAAGTTTTATGCTTGTAATAGTCGCTATCAGCGTTACTGGCGGCAGCGCGGTAGAAAAAATAAAACCGCGCGCTTTGTTGATTAAATATTCGCATATAGAATGTGAACTCACTATAAATCCGCCGTAAGAACCGACTGCTTTACTGAATGTAGCCATAATGATTTCTATTTTATCTGCGCAATTTAATTGTTTTGCCAAACCTGCGCCATTGTCTGCAAATAAACCAAAAGAATGTGATTCGTCTAAATATAAAAAGCAATTATATTTTTCTTTTAAATAAATCAAATCATTTAACGGACAAATATCGCCGTCCATACTAAAAATAGATTCTGTAATGATCCAGCAGTTTTTGAAATTTTGTCTGTATTTTTTTAAGATGCTTTCAAGAGAATTCATATCATTATGTTTAAAGCGATGATGCTGTGCATCTGATGATTTTATTCCGTGGATAATACTTGAATGCGCTAATTTATCAGATATAATCAAATCGTTTTTATTAGTAATTGCTGGAATGACCGTAGAGTTAGTCAAAAATCCGCTGCCGAAAATTAGCGCACGTTCTTTTCCAAATAAATTTTTTAATAAATTTTCTAAAATACAATAAATTTCGTTGTTTCCAGACATCAGGCGCGCAGCGCCAGCGCCTATTCCATAAGTATTAATACACTTTATACAATTTTCAATAACTTGCGGGTGCGCACTGAATCCTAAATAATCATTAGATGAAAAGTCAATTAATTCTCGATTGTTTATTATAATTTTTGAGTTTGCGATGCGTTTGATATTTTTTAATGTTCGATAAAGTCCAGATTTTTTTAGTTTTTCAAGTTCGTCGTCAAATAACATAATATTGTTTATTATAATTTTTAACTTATAAAATTCAATTTAAAAATATCAGTTGCTATTTTTTATTTTTTTTATTAAAATTATTTTTATTTGATTTTTTGAAAAAAACTACGGTGAAATAAAAAATGAAAATAACAGTATTTAAAAAAATATATGTTCGCAGTAAGATATTGCAATCGGAAGACATAATAATTTATCGGAAATATAATTTTGATTTTGTTCCGCCAATTGGCGCGACAATTGAAAATGAAAAAATTATTAGTATGGATATTACTAAAACCGGACTGATAAATATTTATGTTGAGCCAGATAAATATTTTTATGATGTTTATGATGTTGAACAGATAGAAAATATTGAGCAGCCGCAGATGGAGATGCATAAAAATGAATTAATGAAATACATAAATAAAGTATATTTGAGTCGCGGCTGGAAATTGCATAAAGAAAAGAAAAATATAAAAAAAATAAAAAAATAAAAAAATATATTGACATTTTTTCTGAATAAAAATAAAATTTTAACTTCAATATTTATTTTTGAACGAGGATAAATATGATAGACAAAGAATTGTTAGATATATTAGCCTGCCCTGAAACAAAAGAAGATGTATATCTCGCCAATGACGAATTAATATCAAAAGTAAATCAACTAATAGAGACGCAAAAATTAAAAAATAGAAACGGCGATAAAATAACTGAAAAAATAGATGGCGGATTGCTGCGCGCAGATAAGAAATTTATGTATCCGATACGCGAAGATATACCAATTATGTTGATAGAAGAATCTGTGCCAATGGAAGGAATAATTGATATTTCAAAAGAAATAAATGCGTATATAAAAAAGATTTAATGTTAAATCTAACGGATTTATCGTATAAACAGTTTAGAGATGTTATTTTTTTTTCAGCGATAATTTTTATTATTGCAGTGTCAGTGATATTAATAATAATTTTTTATAATAATCTGCAGTTCCTTAAACAAATTTTAAAAGGATTTTTAATAGGCGCTGTTGCTTCGTTGCTGAATTTTCGGATATTATCGAATAAAATAGAGAAATTTGGAGAAATAACGAAAGATTCAAATTCTACAAATGCCGTGAGCGGCGGGTTATTAGTAAAAAATTTTTTTGTTAGATATATTTTGATATTGATAATTTTATCAATAGCCGCGATGAACAAAAAAACGATAAATATATTTGCGGCGATAGCAGGGCTGTTTGCAGTCCAGATTACAATATATATTTTATACTTTATAGAATCATTTTATAAAAAAACGGAGAAGAAAAGTGACTAAAAGTAAAATAATAGGAATTTTAGTTGCAGTTTTAATTATTCATTTGATAATAGCGCATATTTCCTCAAAAGACGCGCGACCGATGATGAAGATTGGCGAAGTATCAAGATGGAATTTGCGTGAGGTATTTTTAGGAGCGGATTTATCGCATTATGCAACAATGCCTGAACACGAAGTGCCATTTGAATTTTTTGAATTAAATCAAGTATCATTTGTTATTAGTTGGGTAATTATATTGCTATTGATTTTTTTTGCTTATAAAGTTTCAAAAAATCTGCAAGCAATACCCGGTAGATTGCAAGCATTTGCTGAAATAATAGTAGAAATGTTTGATGAATTAACGCGCGCAACATTAGGCAAAAAGCAAAGTAGAAAATATTTAGCGTTAATTTTTTCATTATTTGTTTTTATTTGTCTGTCAAACTGGATAGGGATAATACCTTCTATCTGGCATATAGTAGATAAAGAAGTAATAATAGATATAAAAAGCGGTGAGCATTTAGATATAAATGCTCATAAAGAATTAAAAAAGGAATGGCAAGAATATAATCAAAAAAATAAAAAATTGATATTTGCAAAATATATAACTGATGTATATAATAAAAGAAATAACAAAAATTATGCAGTAGAATACCATACATTTTTACCGGAATGGATGACATTAGAAGAACCAACGCAGGATTTGAATACGACATTGGGGCTGGGCTTGATGGTATTTGTAATAGTGATGTTTTCGGCTATTAAAAAACATAAAATAATCGGTGTTTTTAAAGAATTAAGTAATCCTTTTATTGTGATGTTGCCGCTGAATATTATTGGTGAAATTGGAAAAGTAATATCTCATTCTTTTCGTTTATTTGGCAATATAAAAGGTGGCGCTATTATAATGATAGTTATTTCGTATTTAATATCGAATGTATTTTTACCTATTGGTTTATTCGGATTTTTCGGAATATTTGTCGGAACAATACAAGCGTTTGTTTTTTCAATGCTTGCATTGGTATATATAGCTGTTTGGATTGCGGGCGACGAAGAAGAACATACAGAGCACAAGGCATAAAACTTAGAATGGAGAAATAAAATAATAAGGAGAATTGCTAATGCTTGAATTTTTAAAAGATCCAGAAGTGTTAGAATATATGATACAAATAAGCGGAGCCTTTGCTTCTGGCTTATGTATGGGATTTGGCGCGATAGGTGCAGGCACAGGCATCGGATTAACTGCTGGCGGCGCATTAGAAGGTATGGCTCGTCAGCCGAAGGTCGCAAATGATTTATTAAAAACAATGTTGATAGGTCAGTCGGTGACAGAATCACCAGCTATATTTGCGCTTGTAACTGCGATACTATTGATTTTTTTAGATCAAACAGTAACAGGAATGAATATGATTTCAATGTTTCCGCATATGATTGCTATTATTTCTGCTGGGATATGTATGGGATTTGGCGCATTTGGTCCGGGATTGGGTGACGGCTATGTTTCGAAAGAAGCATGTAAAGCAGTAGCGCGTACGCCAGATGAGAGCGGTAGTATAATGAAAACAATGTTAATTGGTCAAGCGACAGCGCAATCAACAAGTGTGTATGCTTTTGTAGTAAGTTTGTGTTTAATTTATATGACAAAATAAATTTTTTAGGAGGGTTTATAAATGGAAGAATTAGTTAAACATTTATTTGGCGATGTGTCTCTTTCAAAGACAATAATGAAAGCTGCGGCGTATTTAGGCGCTGGTATCTGTATGGGATTTGGAGCAATTGGACCAGGTGTTGGCGAAGGGTATGCTGCTGGTAAAGCGTGCGAAGGTATTGCGCGCACGCCAAAAGAAGCAGGGTTGCTTACAAGAACAATGCTTGTAGGTCAAGCTGTATCTGAATCGACAGGGATTTATTCGTTGGTTATTGCATTGTTATTAATATTTGTTGTTTAATATTTTTTTGACAAAGCATATTTTAAATTTAAAAAATTTGAGGAATATTTATGGTAACCATTAATTTTACCATATTGGCTAATACTATTAGTTTTTTGGTGTTGTTATATTTTTTTTCAAAGTTATTAGTTAAACCAATAACTAAAATACTTGATGAACGTGCTGAAAAAATAAAAGAGTCTTATACTCGTGCGAAAGAAGAAGAACAGCGTTTAAAAGAAATGAAAGAAGAATATACAGAGCGTATTCAAAAAGAATTGAATGCTGCGATACAGATACGCAACGAAGCACGTCAGCTTGCAGAAGAAGAAAAACGCAAGATAATAGAAGAAGCAAAGAAGAATGCAGAATATATGCAGTTAAAAGCTGAAAAGATGATACAATACGAATACGAAAACGCTAAGAAAAATTTAGAAAAAGAAATTTTGAAATACGCTATTGTATTAGCAGAAAAGATTGTTCGTAAAGAAATAGACGAAGCGCGTCATAGAGAATTAGTTAAAGAATATTTAATAAATATAGGGGGCAAATAATTGGAAAATAATATTCTCAATTATAAAATTGCCACGCGATATACAGATGCGCTAATAGATATAGCGCAAAAACAGAACAAATTAGACGAAGTGGAAGCGCAAATCCGCGAATTGAAAAAGATATTTCGCGCTGATAATAATCGTTTATTGAATTTTGTTTCTGATATGACATTATCTAAAAAAATCAAGAAGGAAACGATTTCTGAAATTTTTAAAAGATTAGGAGTAATGCCGTTAATAACAGATTTTTTTATGATTTTTTTTGATAATCGCCGCGGAAACATTATTCGCTATATATTTAAATCGTTTTATTATCGATACAATCGCATAAAAAATGTTCGGACAGCCACAGTTCAAAGTGTTGTGAAATTAACAGAAGCAGAAGTTAATAAAATAGTAGAAATACTAACTAAAAAAACGGGGAAGAAGATATTATTGAAACAGGAATTGAATCCTGAAATTGTCGCTGGATTTATAATTAAATACGGCGATAATACAATAAATTGCGCGGTTGCGCGCGAATTTGAGATTTTAGAAAAACAATTTTTGTTAAATTAATTTTTAATAGAGTTTGGAGGCTCGAATATGCAGATAAAGCCGGAAGAAATAAGTTCAATAATTGAAAGTAAATTAAAAAATTATCGGACGAGCGTTGACGCAGCGGAAGAAGGTATTGTCCTGCAAATAAATGACGGGATAGCGCGCGTGAGCGGCTTATCAAATGCTATGTCTGGTGAATTATTAGAATTTCCTAATAATATAAAAGGCATAGTATTGAATTTGGAAGAAGGAAATATAGGCGTCGCGATATTAGGCGATTTTAAGCAAATCCGCGAAGGTGATAGAGTGCGCTTAACTGGTAAAATTGCGGAAGTGCCAACTGGCAAAGCTATGATTGGTAGAGTAGTAGATGCGCTCGGTCAGCCGATAGACGGTAAAGGCGAGATAAAAGCTGAAGCATATTCATATATAGAAAAAATAGCGCCAGGTGTAATTGAGCGTCAACCGGTTAAAGAACCGTTATACACAGGTATTAAAGCGATTGATGGTATGATACCAATTGGTCGCGGACAGCGTGAATTAATTATCGGCGACAGACAAACAGGTAAAACAGCAATAGCAATAGATACAATAATAAATCAAAAAGGACAGGATGTTATTTGTATTTATGTTGCGATAGGGCAGAAAAAATCTACTGTCGCTAATGTTGTCAACATTTTAGAAGAATATGGAGCGATGGCTTATTCGATAGTAGTATGTTCTACTGCATCAGAGCCAGCGCCTTTACAATATATAGCGCCGTATGCTGGATGTGCGATAGGCGAATATTTTGCTGAACGCGGACAGCATGTGTTGATAATATACGATGATTTATCAAAGCATGCTGCGGCATATAGACAGATGTCATTATTATTAAGAAGACCACCGGGCCGCGAAGCGTATCCTGGCGATGTATTTTATTTGCATTCAAGATTATTAGAAAGAGCGTGCAAATACAGCAATGAAAAAGGCGGCGGGTCATTAACAGCGTTGCCAGTAATAGAAACGCAAGCAGGTGATGTGTCTGCATATATACCGACAAATGTTATTTCTATAACAGACGGACAGATATTTTTGGAAAGCAGTTTGTTTTATTCAGGGCAAAGACCAGCTATAAATGTAGGTTTGTCAGTTTCGCGAGTTGGCGGTAATGCGCAAGTAAAAGCAATGAAACAAGTTGCTGGTAAATTAAAATTAAGTTTAGCGCAGTATCGCGAATTAGCGGCGTTCGCAAAATTCGGTGCAGATTTGGATAAAGCAACGCAAGCGCAGCTACACCGCGGCGAGCGATTGACAGAAGTATTGAAACAAGGGCAATTTAATCCGCTGCCTATGGAAATAGAAGTTATTACTATTTATACAGCAATTAATGGATTTTTAGATGATATAGAAGTGCGAGAAATACAAAAATTTATTGACCATTTACTTTCATACTTCAAAGATAAATATTCCGTTATTGTAAATGAAATAAAAGAGAAAAAAGAATTATCTGATGCTTTAATGAAGAAAATGAATGATGTAATTACAGAATTTAAAAAGACGCAGAGAATAGGAAATTTATAAAAAATAAGGTGGAAAAACTATGCCCGGTTTAAAAGATTTGAGGGTTCGCATAAAGGCAATAAAAAATACCCAGCAGATTACGCGTGCTATGAAAATGGTTGCTTCTGCGAAGTTTAAAAGAGCTGAGCAGCAGACCTTAAAATATCGAAATTTTAAGAAAAAGATTGAAGATATTACTTTATCATTAGCTCTGCGTTGTGATATTAAAGAGCATTTTTTATTGGATAAAAATTCATCTAATACTATTGGGATAGTTGTTGTGACATCTGATAGAGGATTGTGCGGTGCTTTTAATTCTTTACTTTTAAAAGAACTCGTTAGATATATTAACGAATTAAAGCAGCAAGATAAGAATTATAAACTTTGGGTGATTGGTAGAAAAGGTGCGACATATCTTACCAAACGGAATTATCAAGTAGAAAAATCATTTGTCGGCGTCTATCGAACATTTGATATTAAAGTAGCAGATAAGATTGCAAATGAATTAATAGATGATTATAAGCAAGGAAATGTAGGTAGTATACTTGTATTGTATAATCATTATAAATCAATATTAAAACAGAATATTACTTTTAAAAAATTAGCGCCTGTTGTTGATAATATCGATGAAAAAATTCAGCAAGATGCTGAATTTAAAAATAAAATGGAAGGCGAAATAATAGATTATTTATACGAGCCGTCAGAAGTAGCTATTTTAGAACAATTATTGCCAATGTATATTTCATCTGAAATTTATTCGGCGTTATTAGAATCGTATGTCGGCGAATTAGCGTCAAGAATGACAGCAATGGATAATGCCACTAACAATTGCGTTGAGCGTTTGAGAATTTTGACAATACAATATAACAGAATGCGTCAAGCAGCGATTACAAAAGAAATATCTGAAATTGTCGGCGGCGCAAATGCGTTAGAGCAATAAGAAAAAAATAAAGTGAAAAAAGTTTTAAATTTTTTTATAGGAGTGTGTAAAAATATAAAATGAAAAAGAAAATAGTATTATTTTTGTTAGTTTTTTTTATTTCTTTGAATGTTTTTGCCGCTGATTACGAGTATAATGCTGCTGATTTTGATGATATATCTAAAATGACAAAAAAATTAACAGACAATAATTTTGAAAAATTGAAAAAATGGAATGTCAGTAAGTTGTTAATTGTAGAATTTGCTGGTGAATTTATGCAAAGCAAAGAAGTGTCAAGCAGTGTATTTGCACAGAGAGCGACCAATACGCTTACAACAAAAACTTCAACCATATATCTCGGAAATGATTATTATAATTCTGTAATAAATAGAGTATATGAGTTAGTTGAAAAAGCATTCGAAGATGCTGGTTTTGAAGTGGTTCCAAAAGAAAATTTGACTGAACTTGAATATTATAAATCTTTAGACCTTGATTTTGAAAAAACAACAAAAGGTTATAAAGGTAGTGTTTTTAGCGATGGAGTCACTACTAAAGGAATAAAAATGTCAGCTGAAGGGCTTGGCTTATTTCCCACTAATCCTTTAAAAGCTATAAAACTTATAAGTAATTTAGCGGAACTTACAAACGCAGCACAAGCAAATGGAGCAATAAAAGTTTCGTTTTACATTGATAAAGGTAAAAAAGGCGCGCCTGTATTAAAATCATTTGATATTATTTTAAATGGAGATTTACGCGGGGATGAAGTTGGTTTTAAAGGCAATAAAAAAATATCGTATGGTTTTTATAAACAGAACCAAAATATTTTTAAATTAAAAAAATCTATGGAAAATAGAATTGATATAAGCGGCGAAGAAAAAGGCAGTGTTGATTTGGAAAAATATGATAATGGTCTTATGGAATTAATAAATGCGACTATAAATATGATGAAGGAATCTTTAAAAGGTATTTAATAAAAAAATCAAATTTAGTAATTGAATCTTTAATATATTGCGTATAAATTTATTTGGAGGTAAATATGAATAAAGGAAAAGTAAAACAGATAATTGGAGCAGTTATAGATATTGAATTTGCCGATGGAAATTTACCTAATATCTATCATGCTGTAGAGATTTATAATGAAGCGCGTAAAGAAAAGTTAGTTCTTGAAGTGCAGCAGCATTTAGGAAATAATATAGTCCGCTGTATAGCATTAGGCTCGTCAGACGGATTAAAGCGCGATATGGATGCGATAGATACAGGCGCGCCAATATCTGTACCTGTTGGCAAAGGTTCGCTCGGCAGATTATTGAATGTGTTAGGCGAAGGTATAGATAATCTTGGCAAAGTAGAAACGACCGAAAGATGGTCAATACATAGAGAACCGCCAACATTTAAAGAACAATCAGGCGAAGCAAAAATATTAGAAACTGGTTTGAAAGTTATAGATTTGTTAGCGCCGTATCCGAAAGGCGGAAAAGTCGGATTATTTGGCGGCGCCGGCGTAGGCAAGACAGTTTTGATTATGGAATTAATACGCAATATTGCAACAGAGCACGGCGGCTATTCAGTATTTACTGGTGTTGGCGAACGCACGCGCGAAGGTAATGACTTATGGTTGGAAATGAAACAATCAGGTGTTTTGGATAAAACAGCATTAGTATTTGGTCAGATGAACGAACCGCCTGGATCAAGATTTCGCGTAGGGTTAACAGGTTTGACTATTGCTGAATATTTTCGCGATAAAGAACATCAAGATGTGCTTTTGTTTATTGATAATATATTTAGATTTGTGCAAGCTGGGTCAGAAGTGTCAGCGCTTTTAGGGCGTATGCCGTCAGCCGTGGGTTATCAACCGACATTAGGAACTGATGTTGGCGAATTACAAGAGCGCATTACATCAACGCAAGTGGGGTCGATTACATCAGTTCAAGCGATTTATGTGCCTGCTGATGACTTGACTGACCCCGCGCCTGCAACGACATTTGCGCATTTAGATGCTACGACAGTATTATCAAGACAAATAGCGGAATTAGGCATATATCCAGCAGTTGATCCATTAGATTCAACTTCGAGAATGCTTGACCCGCGTGTAGTAGGTGAAGAGCATTATAAAGTTGCGCGCGCAGTGCAAAATATTTTGCAGCGCTATAAAGAATTGCAAGATATTATTGCAATTTTAGGTATGGAAGAATTATCAGACGAAGATAAATTAGTAGTTTCGCGCGCTCGTAAGATTCAAAGATTTTTAAGTCAGCCATTTTTTGTAGCGCAGGAATTTACAGGCACGCCGGGTAAATATGTGTCATTAGTTCAAACAATTCGCGGGTTTAAAGAAATAGTAGAAGGCAAACATGATACGCTGCCTGAACAAGCGTTTTATATGGTAGGCGGCATCGAAGATGTGATTGAAAAAGCAGAAAAACTTGAAAAAATGGGAGTAGTATAATAATGACAGAAACCAAACAAAAAACGATATATGATTATATAAAATTAGAGATAGTTACGAAAGACGGAAATATCGTTTTTTCAGATAATATATCTGCTGCTAATTTTCCGGGCGAAGCTGGGATGTTTACTGTTTTGCCCGGACATACTCCGTTTTTGAGTAGTTTAAAACTTGGCGAACTAAAAATTAAAAAAGAAGAAAAAGATGAAAAATATATATTTTTTACAGTGTTAGGTGGATTTTGCGAAGTCATGCCTGACGCGATAAATGTTATTACTCACGCGGCAGAACCAGCAGATAAAATAGATGTAGGACGCGCAGAATCAGCGAAAAAACGAGCAGAAGACAGATTGCGCAGTAGAGACGAAAGTATAGATATTATTCGTGCAGAAGCGGCGTTGCAGCGCGCGTTAGTCCGGCTTTCAACAGTGACTAATTACAAAAATCAAGAAAAATAAGTTTATAGTAATTTTATATAAAATAATAAATAAAAGGAAGTGGATAGTTAATAATTTTTAAAAATTATTAACTATCCACTTTTTTTTTAATTTTAAAATCAAATCGTAAAAAAATAAGACCTAAATTAAAAATTAGCTGCAGTTAATGAAGCAAAAATATTTATGCCGGGCATTGATATTGCCGCTTTACCATATTGTTCGTCATACATCAGTGCATAATTTTTATCTAAAATATTATTTACTGAAATTTTTAAAATTAGTGGTTCTTTAATTTTATAAGTAATTGCTGAATTTAATAATAAGAAATCAGGCATTCGATTTTGTTTGTATGCTGAACCATAATATTTATTTACATATTGGGCATCAATGGAAAATTTCAGATTTTTTTGATGATTATAAGCGCATGCAAAAAAAAATTTGTGTTTATTTAATAATCGCGTATCCCATGCGGAATATAGATATTGATAGCCGAATATATTTTCAAATTTTTTATAATTATAATCAATAAAAAAATCTGCGCCGTAATGAATGTATTTTTTATCTGAATTTGTAAACGGAATAGTAGTAATATCAATATGATTTTTACCGATGTTTTTGAATATTGAACTTATTAGATTAAAAGTTTTGGAAAATATCTTTTTGTAATTTAATTCGTATATCCTTAAAGTTTCAGGTAATAATGCCGAATTGCTTTTAAAATTATTTATTTGTGTCTGAAAGACAGATGGATTTTTGAAATTTTTCTCTGTTAAAAAATAAAATATATTATTTTGATTTGGCTTGAAAATTAATTTATGACTGTCGATAAATAATTCGCCGTATTTGGAATTGTCATTATATCTACCGCCTGTTTGTAATTCCAAACGCTCAATAAAATGGAAATTAAATAAATAGAACACAGCATTATCTTTTGAGTAAAATTCGCCGCGTTTAGCAAACGGCTGATTTGGTATTTCACCGCCGTATTTAGTAAATTCGGCGCCTGCTTGCATTTTTAAATTTGCGCTACAATTATAATAAAAATCTAATCTTGTCGATTTTTCAAAATCATAAGATTGAAATTTCTGATTGTAATTATTTAAAATTTCAAAACTTTTATGTATGCCGGAAGTATAAGATAAACCGAACGAAAAAAACAAATTGTCGATTTTATTATATATTCGCAAATTTGTATTTTGTCTGTCGCGTTGCCATTCTACAATTTCAATTAAATCTTCTGTTTGTTCTTTTGAATATAAATTTGATAATTCTATTAAAGTTTTATTATTATGATAACCAAATTTGATTTGAGTATTTAAATTTTGCATTTTTGAAAAGTCATTATATCCGTCAGTTTGTAGACCTGAAATATCAGTTGTTAAATAATAAATATTTTTTATAGGCGCGGCTAATGATAAATTTAATGAATTAGAATTAAATGAACCATAACTATAATTTACACTGTAATTTTTATTTGACGGTGCGGTATTTTTTATGTTTATGATAGCGCTTAATGCATTAGCGCCATAGATTACGCCTAACGCAGAATTTACTAATTCTAAATCACTATTATTGTAATGATTTATAGAATTGATAATTTGACAATTGAATACTTGCATTGATTCTATTGACGGCATATTATTAACTAATAATTTTACGGTTTTTCCGCGGTATTTTATTTTATCTTGACCGATGCTATTAATACCGAAAATAGTTTCATTTAAAATATTAAAATTCGGAAGTTTATTCAAATCATAAAAAAATGTATTTTCTGATGTCTGATTATTTGAAATTATTTTATTAATATTGTCTTTTGATTTTTGATGAATTATTAATTCAAAAAAATTTAGCGTATCAGAATCAGAATCAGAAGCATTTAGATTTATTGAAAATATTAGAAAAATTAGCAAAAATTGAAACCGTCTTATTATTTTCATTTTTTTATTTAATTTAATTTATTTTATTTTATTTTTTTGCGTTTGTCAATTTGTTAAAAAAATTATTTTCATTATTAGGAACATAAAAAATTCAAAGTATCATTTTTTTGTATGTTTTTTTTATTTGACGGCGTTTGTGATAATAGTTGGTTGTGCGATATTAGATCAATTTTGCGCTGTATTAAATCTGTAACTTAAGTTGTGCGCTTAAATAAAATTACGGAAAAAATATATGCAACCTCATAAAATACATAAAATTTAATAATTCGGAATGATTAGCATTATTTTTAAAAACAATTTTTAAAAGTTCGCCTTGTTCTTTTTTGGTAATCATTCCAATTTTTTTAATAATTCACTGTGCTGCATATTTTTTTTAGGAACTCAAACGGATTCTACAAGCGCAGCGAAATAAGTAATTTTGTTATTGGCATATTTTTTTAAGAATAATTTTACAATACATTATAAAATCTCGATAAATATACTTACCTAACAATATAGCACAAAAATAAAAAAAATATTAAATTGTCAGAATATAGTATTTTACCGATATTTTGAGATTTTTTTTGAATTTTATTCAAATTTAAGAGTCCGACTTAGGTTTTAAAACAACAGTTTTTTTAAAAAATTAAATTTTAGGATAATTTGGACATAAATCTTTTAATATAAAATTATAAGTTTCGCCGCGATGATTTTGAATTATTACCGGACTTGAAACGTCGCAGAATTTCAATAGCCAGTCACGACAACTGCCGCAAGGTGTGAAAAAATTTGCATTTGCAACAATTGCGATTTTTACAGCTTTGCTTTTGGTTTTTACTAATTGCACAATTGCACAGACCTCGGCGTGTATGCCCATACTCCACGGTCCGCCGACATTCCAGCCGAGTATAATTTCGTTAGATTCAGTTGCTAATGCGCAGCCGACTTTTATTTCACCTGACGGCGCAGCGTATTCTCGCGCTTCCCACGCTTTTTTTAATAGTGTTTCAGTTTCGATCATTTCATTTGATATAAATAATGATGAAATTTTTATTGAAATATTTATACAATATTTATCATAATTTGTCAATTTTTTTGAGATGTTTAATATCGTTTTTTTTTGACCTGATGATCGTCCGAATAATAAGTTTATCGTCTTCGATTTGATAATTACACTGTTGCGTTTTCGTAGAGGTAAATGTTTTCGTGAATGCCGACTTGTCTAACAAAAATCAAGATTTTCTATTTTATCAAGTTGCGCTTTTAATGATTATACGCAAAAATCGTGAAATATGTTGATAAAAGAGATAATTTAGATTTTTAGTAATATGCTCTTTTAAAAAAAAGCCGATATTTTCGCATAAATGATTATCTCATATCGCCGATTGTCTTGTTATCATAAAGTATAACCAGCTTAAAAATATTTTGTCAGTTGTAATACTTTAATCTACATTTAACTGAATAATTTTTTGTAGGAGCTGCCCATAATATCCGGTTCTGCGATTTTTTTAATGAGATTATCTGAATATATAATAATTCCGCTGCGTCATTTTTTTGATTTCAATGCCTTTGCAAATTCAATCAGTTTTGTGCCGTCTGATTTAATTACCGTGTCTCGCAATTTTATTTCAAAACTAATAATGCCGTTTTCAGATACCGCTATCGCGTCAATTTCAAATCTTGACTGACCGCTTATATATTTCGCATTAGCCCGATACCAAGCATATAAATCTTTGGCGTTTTAATAACTGAACTTCTAAATATTTGTATGATACGGCTGAAGCAGGAATGCCTGATACGCTATTTTGAAATATTCAAGATAACACTTGGATATTATCAAGACTTGTTTCAACGCCGCGTGAAAATTCAAAATAGTGGAATAATTTTTCTGCCCGCAGCGGCGTAAGTAAGTTTTTTTAATTTAGCAAATGTTTCAAGGACATTCAATTTGACCAGGGTTATCAAATTTTTTAATTAAAACTTTGCGGGCATTTGCGTCTTTGCAGTTTTTTATTATTCATTGCAGAGTTGATATAAGTAGGGCGAGTGTATCTTGAAAGATAAATTTGCTCTACTATATTTTTTTTAAAAAAAATACTATGAACGTGCAAACTCAGCTTTTACACTTTTTCTCTCTTGACTTAGATTTTTTATTTTATAATATATTTCTGAAAAAAGGGGAATACCATGTCTATATAATTTCCCGAGATGAAAATTTAATTTAGCGGAGTTGAGTTAATTTTATGGAATATATAGAAATCAAAGGAGCGCGCGAGCATAATTTAAAAAATATAGATGTTAAGATACCGCGAAATAAATTGGTGGTAATTACTGGATTAAGCGGGTCCGGCAAATCGACGCTGGCGTTTGATACAATTTATGCCGAAGGGCAGCGAAGATATATAGAATCGCTGTCTGCATACGCTCGGCAGTTTTTAGGGCAGATGACTAAACCAGCGGTAGAATCAATTACCGGCTTATCTCCGGCAATTTCAATTGAACAAAAAGGTATCAGTAAAAATCCGCGTTCTACTGTTGGCACAATCACAGAAATAAATGATTATTTAAGAGTGTTATTTGCTCGATTAGGGACAATCAGATGTTATAAATGCGGCGAGAAGATACAAACCGCTTCTATTGACCAAATATTAAATGATATATTTTCGCGCGTGCGGGAAAATGAAAAATTTTCAATTTTAGCGCCAATGGTATTAGATAGAAAGGGCGAATACCAGCAGTTATTTGAAGATTTACAAAAAAAAGGATTTGTCAGAGTATTGGTAGATGAAAAAGAATATTTATTAGAAGAAGAGATAAAATTAAAAAAGAATGTTAAACATAGAATTTCAGTTATAGTTGATAGATTGATAATGAAGCAGACGATAAAATCGCGATTGGCAGAATCAATAGAAACCGCGTTGAAATTAACTAATGGTTTAGTAGAAATAGCGGTTGTGGATAAAGAAAAAATTTTGTATTCAGAAAAATTGAATTGTATTAAATGCGGAGTAAGTTATAAGCCGCTTGCGCCGCGTAATTTTTCTTTTAATAATCCTTACGGCGCTTGTCCGGATTGTCATGGATTAGGCACGCGTTATTTATTTGATGTTGATTTAATAATTCCTGATAAAAGCAAAAGTATCGAAGACGGCGCGATATTAATTCACAATTCGGCTAATAGTATGTTTAGACAAGAATTGCGCAGTTTGGCTAAACATTATAATTTTGATTTAACTACGCCGTTTGAGCAGCTGCCTGAAAACATCAAAAAAATTATTTTGTATGGTTCAGAAGGCGAAAAAATAATAAAAGAATATAAAAGCGAACGAATGGATTTTAAATTTTCTGGCAAATGGGAAGGCGTTATTCCGATGTTAGAGCGGCGCTATAAGACAACTGATTCAGAGGCGGCGCGCGAGTTTTACAAACAATTTATGAGCGAACATAAATGCGAAAGTTGCGGCGGCGCGCGCTTGCGCAAAGAAAGTCTTGCTATTACATTAGATGATGATACTGCAAATAATAAAAATGCAAAAGGTAATAATATCAGTGAAATTTTAGATATGTCTATTATTAAAGCATTTGAATATTTTAAAAAATTGAAATTTAGCGGCGAACGCAAAAAAATAGCGGAGCAATTAATAAAAGAAATCAGCGCGCGCCTGAAATTTTTGATTGATGTCGGGCTTGGCTATTTGACATTAAGTAGAAACGCGATGAGTTTATCAGGCGGCGAGAGTCAGAGAATACGGCTCGCTACGCAAATAGGTTCGGGATTAGTAGGAGTTTTATATGTTTTAGACGAACCAAGTATTGGTTTGCATCAGCGCGATAATGAGCGATTATTAAATACATTATTCAAATTACGCGATTTAGGAAATACAGTGTTAGTAGTAGAGCACGATGAAGATACTATTCGCAATGCTGATTATATTATAGATTTAGGACCGGGCGCTGGTAGAAATGGCGGAGAGATTGTGGCGTGCGGGAAAATAGATGATATATTGAAATCTCAAAAGTCTTTGACTGCTCAATATTTGAATAAAACAAAAGTTATTGCTGTTCCGAAAAATCGTAGAAAAATTAATGAAAATGAATATATAGAAATCATCGGCGCTTGTGAAAATAATTTAAAAAATATAGATGTTAAAATACCATTGAATGTATTTGTTTGTATTACAGGAGTATCTGGTTCAGGAAAATCAACATTGATAAATGATATTTTATGCAATGCGTTATATCAATATTTTTATAAAAGTAAAATTAAACCGGGCAATCATAAAGCAATAAAAAATATTGAAAAAATAGATAAGATTATTAATATTACACAAGAACCGATTGGCAGGACTCCGCGTTCTAATCCAGCCACATATACCGGAGTATTTAATGATATTAGAAAATTATTTGCTCAAACGACAGAAGCAAAGATTCGCGGATATGACATTGGCAGATTTTCATTTAATGTTAAAGGCGGTAGATGCGAAGCGTGCGAAGGTGACGGAGTAATAAAAATAGAAATGCATTTTTTAAGCGATGTGTATATTCAATGCGAGGTCTGCGGCGGAAAACGCTATAATTCTGAAACATTGGAAGTAACTTACAAAGATAAAAATATTTACGATGTTTTGAATATGACAGTAAATCAAGCAGTTGAATTTTTTGAAAAAATTCCTGCGATTTATCATAAATTAAAGGTTATTCAAGATGTGGGGTTGGGCTATATAAAATTAGGTCAGTCTGCTACTACGCTATCTGGCGGCGAAGCGCAGCGTATAAAATTGGCAGCTGAACTTTTAAAAAAATCAACAGGTAAAACTTTGTATATTTTAGACGAACCAACGACTGGGCTGCATTTTGATGATGTTAATAAATTATTGAATGTTTTGCAGCGTCTTGTAGATGCTGGAAATACAGTAGTAGTAATAGAACATAATTTAGATGTAATCAAATCAACAGATTATATAATAGATTTAGGACCTGAAGGAGGAGATAACGGCGGCTTTGTTATCGCTGAAGGCGCACCAGAAGAATTAATACTTAATGAAAAATCATATACAGCAAAATACTTGAAAAAATATATTTAATCATTTTGTTATTCAAAATTTCATCTTTAATTTAAAAATCGAAGAACAAATTTTGGAAAAATGCTTGATTTTATTATGTTAAAGTTTTAAAATAATATATAGAAACTGTCATATAAAGCATTTAATTGTATAGAACGGAAAATAAGTATGAGTGAAACAGTAAATAAAATTGAATATCGAAAAGATGTTGCCTTTATAAATCGCGAAAAAGAAAAAAGATATTTAGATATGTATATAAACGAGCGCCCAGAAGAAATATTATTTTTATACAGACCTGAATTGAGCGATATAAGGACACATTATTATACAGATTTTTAGATGATTTAAAGCAGCGCGAAAAGATAAATGTAAAATTTCTGAATTTGCAGAAAGTATATTATTGTATTTTACAAAAAAATAAATGTAAAAGGAAATAAAAATGAAACAACAAAAAATATTAGTTGCTTATTTTAATAATGACAAAATAAAACCAAAAATTTCTGATACTTTAAAAAAATTTAATTTTAAAGTTTCAATTGCTGATAATCTTAAACACGCATTGTATTCGTATATGCATCAATTGCCAGATATTATTATAATCAATCCGTTTTTTTCAGAAGAAAATTTACAAGGGATTGATGTATTAGCGCAATTAAAAAAAAATAATGCGATGTTAGACAAGCCGGTAAAATTTATAGGTATATGTCAATTATTAAATCCTACTATTGAAAAAATTTTGAAAGATAGTTGCGATTGCTATTTGTCTGAAAAAAATATTGACCAATTAGAAAATGTAATAAAATCATTATTAGAAAAACAAGGCGAAAATTTAGAAGAGATTTTAGTTGTCGAAACTTCTAAATTTGCGGATGAACTCGGCAGCGATCCGTTAAATGAATTAATAAGAAATATTGATTGCGATGGTGCTGCAGTTTTTTTTAATGCAGTAAAAGAATATGCGGATTTATTGAAAATTGACAAGACAAAGGAATCAGACGATATAAAAGAAAAAAGGCGCGAATATTCGTCAAAAATAATCAGCAATTTTTGGAAGTGCTATAATGATGTAGCAAAAAAATATGCGCGCGGCGAGAAAACAGAAATTATCTATCAAGCATTTTTGAGATTTCGCGCAATATTATCTGATAATTTATTGTCTGTTTCAAATATTGATACAATAGTAGAAAACCTTAAAAAAACTAAATTATTTGAAAAATTAGAAAATATTTATTATGCGGATGAATGGCTTAAAGCAATATACGATGGTAAAATTGCTCCTACATATAATGATATATTGGTTGAAGAATTTCGCAGAGTTAAGGGCTTTTATAATCGTTTAAAAAATATTACAACTAATAGCGAGGAAAATTATTATGAAGCGCTTGCATTGTTTTTAGGAATCACATATTTTGAAAACTTGAAAAAGCAATCGAAAAAAAATAATGAAATTGTCGCTAATATTGCTTCTGATGAACATGAAATATTTGAAAAAGGTAAAGAGTTATTATTTGAAAATGAAATAATGGAGATGTTTAAATCATTGACTAACACATGCGTAGGACCATTAGGCAGTAAAATGCCTTTATTAATAGCAAAGACAGGCGAAAATTTAGCAAGTCGAATAGTGAACAAAAGCGAAGTTTTGAAAATTATTAGCGATATAGAAAAAATCGATTCAAAATTATTTGTCAGAGTGCGCTTAAACGAAGAAAAAAAATTTACTGAATATAGAATAATGCCATATTTTATATTAGTGCCGTGTTCTGCAACTAATGGTATATGTTGGGATCCATGGCATAATAGCAATAAACGCACAAGTCCGGGAAGAGTGGCAATTCCGATATTAGCAGAAGGAGCAGTTTTTGATATTGTATTAAATGCGCTCGGCAGTTTGCGCTGGCGCACAGCAAAAGAAAATGCTGATGTTTATTGGATGGAAGAGGGCTTGAGCGGACAATATTATAAATATTGGGACGAGTATAAAAATAAAATTGACCCAGAAACCAAAGAGCCGTATGTTGCTTCAAAGACAAATTTAGAAGAAAGTTTTGTTGACGATTATTGCAAATGGATAAAATATGAATCAAAAGGGCAATTAAAATTGAAAAAGGAAGTGCGCGAGATCTTTTGGTTTACTATACCTTTTCCTGATAATGTGAAGGAAACTTTAAAGGGCTACGGGTCAATTTATAATGATTTGATTCAAAAAGATATGCGCCGCGCAAAATCGCGTTTCACTGCATCTTAAAAAAATTATATGATAAAAAATAATGAATATGTTGAAAATGTATTGTTAGTCGGCGTAGCGCTAAATATAGATTTAGAAAAAGAAAAAATATTTCATTCATTAGACGAATTAGAAGATTTAACTAAAACTGCCGGCGGTATTGTCAAAGCCAAACTTCATCAATTCCGCGATAAAATAGATGCTAAATATTATATAGGCAAAGGTAAATTAGAACAAATAAAATTTGAATGTCAAAAGCATAATATTTCATTAGTAATCTTTGATGAAGAACTTTCGCCGTCGCAGCAGCGTAATTTAGAAGAATATTTAAAAGTGCGAGTTATAGATCGAACAGCGTTAATTATTGATATTTTTGCAATGCATGCCGCTACTAATGAAGCCAAACTGCAAATAGAATTGGCTAAATATATGTATGACCTTCCGCGCCTGCGTTCTAAATATACTATGTTTTCTCAACAAGTGGGAATGATAGGCACGCGCGGTCCAGGTGAAAAACAATTGGAATTAGATAAACGAAAAATACGAGACCGAATATCCGTATTAAAAGACAAATTAAAATATGTTGAACAACAGAGATTTGTGCAGCGTAAAGAGAGAATGGAAGCGCCGAATATAGTATTAGTAGGTTATACCAATGCCGGAAAAAGTTCGCTGCTTAATAGATTGACTAATGCTGAAACTTATGTCGCAGACCAATTATTTGCCACGCTTGATCCACTTGCTCGAAAATATATTTTGCCAAATAATCAAAAGGTGATATTTATCGATACTGTCGGCTTTATAAAAAAATTACCTCATCAGTTAGTTGAAGCATTTAAAACTACGCTCGATGTTGTGCGTTACGCTGATATTTTACTGCATATTGTAGATGTTTCAGATGATTTTTTTGAAGATAATATTAAAGCAGTATATCAAACTTTTAATGAATTAAAAATTAGAAATATTCCGATAATAACATTTTTTAATAAAATAGACAAAATTGAAAAAATCAATGTTTTGAAAATACATAAAAATCGCAATATTTATCCGAATGTAATTGAGGGCTCGGCAAAAACCGGAGCAAATATAGAATTATTAATTAATAAAATCATTGAAATTTTAAATGTTAATACTGAAATATTTGAAGTAGTTGTTCCAATTGAAAAATATAAGATTATTACAAATTTTATAGGGAAATTGCAAATTGACAAACTCGAATATATAGATGATAAAATTGACTTAATAGTAAAAGGCAAAAAAGAATATATTGTTCATTTAAAAAATCAGTTGGGATTTTAAAAAATTAATGTTGGACAAAATAAAAGAAAAAATCAATAATAACGCGCCATTAGATAAAAAGGATATTTTGAAGTTAATAGCGCTTTTGACAACAGAAAAAAAGCAGGAAATTTATAATCTTGCCGATAATCTGCGCGCTAAAATTATGGGCGATGAAGTGTTTATTCGCGCAATTATAGAGTTTTCTAATTTCTGCCGCAAAAATTGCGATTATTGCGGTATTCGCGGCAAAAATAAAAATGTCAAACGCTATAGAATGACAGAAGAAGAAATAATTGATAACTGTTTAAAAGTCGAAAAAAATGGGTTTACGACTGTTGTTTTACAATCAGGCGAGGATATGTATTTTAATAAAGAAAAAATGGGCTATATAATTAGCGAGATAAAAGCAAAAACAAAATTGGCTATTACTGTATCAGCTGGCGAACGAGATATTGAAACCTATAAATTTTGGTATGACTGCGGTATGGATAGATATTTATTGCGTTTTGAGACTTCTAATAAAAAAATATTTCAAAAGATTCATCCCGATGATGATTTTGATTTTAGAATACAATGTATAAAAAATTTGAAAAGCATTGGCGTGCAAACAGGTTCTGGTTTTATGATTGGTTTGCCAGAAGCAAGTTTTGAAGATATTGCTGATGATATTTTATTGTGTAGAGAATTAGCGCTTGATATGATTGGCGTAGGACCTTTTATACCGCATCCTGATACGCCGCTCGGTGTAAATATTCTTAAATATGATTTTGATTTTTATTCGGGGATTATAGCGATTTTGCGATTGGTTAATCCATATTCGCATATTCCAGCCACGACTGCTTTTGACGCTCTTCAAAAAAACGGTAGAGATTTATTATTACAGCGCGGCGCTAATATATTTATGCCGAATGCTACTCCGCAAAAGTATCGAAAATTTTATCTTTTGTATCCGGATAAACCATGCGTTGATGAAGGCGCAGATGACTGTAGTCGTTGCGTGATTTATCGTATTACGCGATTGGGTCGTAAAATAGGCAAAGGACCGGGGCATTCAGTTTTAAATAAAAAAAATGATGCGTAAAAAAAATATTGAATTTTGCGATAAAATAAAATATAATAATATATTTTCTTTTTAAATTTTGAACAGGAATGGTGAAAATATGAAGGTTTTAAAATTAAGTCAGTGTTCAGCAAAGGAAAAAAAATTAATTAATCTGGCGATTGAAGCGCGGGAGCACGCTTGCGCGCCTTATTCAAATTTTAAAGTAGGCGCTGCGGCGCTGTCTAAAAAAGGCAAAATTTTTCAAGGTTGTAATATTGAAAGCGCTGATTATACTTTAACTACTCATGCGGAAATGCAAGCTGTGAATTGTATGGTATATGCTGGCGAAGCGCCGCTTGTTGCTATTGCCGTAGTATTGAAATGCGACCAGGGCTATCCTACTCCGTGCGGATTATGCAGACAAAAATTACGCGAATTTTCTACGCCTGATGCTGTTGTATTAAGCGTTAATTTAGACGAAAAAAATAAAGTAAAAGAAATTTATAAAATGACATTGGCTGAACTTCTTCCATATTCTTTTGGCAAAGAAAACCTAAACAAATAAAAGATTAATAATCAAGTATCTGTCTGAATAAATCCAAAAATGATTTATTCAGACAGATGCAAAACTTGTAAGAAAATGAAATTTAAATTAGTAATAGAAAGTTGGAATTATAAATGTCCGCGCTGTTCCGCGGATTTATCTGTTATAGATGAAAAATGTAATAATTGCGGTCTTGATTTCGCTTCTTTTGTCATATCTGAAACAGAAAAAAAATTTTCGTCTTTTATACAGAATTTGCCGTTTCCAATAGTATTATGGCATATATACGAAACTTTATTGATATTGATAATATATTTGGTTGCCAATTTATTAACTAATTTTTTTCAAATGAAATTGCAGCCGATAGCAAATGAAAAATATTTGTTTTATACAGTGATTTTTACATTTTTGAATAGTTTGATTTTATTATTTGGGTCATATTTTATTGTAAAAAAAAAATACAAACAAAATTTTTCAATACTCGGTTTGAAATATTCAAAAAAAAATATAGGCAATTCAATTTTTGAAGCTTTAAAGTATTCTTTTATTTTTGTTTTGTTCAATTTGATTTCAATAAAATATATATTGGATACCGGTGTTGTATTTTCCGCTAATCAAACAATATTTTCACTGCTGATGAATGAAAAGACACTGGGCAATTTAATTTTCACATTGATAATATTTGGCGTTATCATACCATTTATCGAAGAAATATTTTTTCGCGGCTTTATGTTTAAAGCGTTTCGTGTGAAATTTAATTTTTTACAGGCGGCGGTGCTTACTTCCTTGATATTCGGAGTTTTGCATATCGAACCGAATATGATACCTATAAGTATTGCTTCGAGTTTTTTGTTTTGCCTGCTTTTTGAGAAATATGAAAATATATTTCCATCGTTTTTTATGCATAGTTTGATAAACATTAGTTTTATATTTTTTGTTTTTAACGACGGGTATTTTATCGGCGATATTTCATGGAGCATTATAATTTTAGGCACTATAATCATTTCAACAGCGATATTTTTATTGAATAATATAAAATTATTTTTAGCGCCAAAGCGAATATTTTTGATATTATCGAGCGCATTTAATATTTTAATGATTTTTATTATTTTATTTTCATTTAGTTTTTATTCGCTGATAAATTCAGAACAATTATTGAAAAATAATTATTTGCTGTCTTTAAAAACATTGTTGTTAATTAATCAGTCGAGATTTTCCGATGCTGAAAGTTTAATAAATAAAGCAATAGATTTACAAAAAAAAGAAGATGCGGAATTATTGGGCATTTTACAGATGATTTATTATTATGACGGCGAACATAAAAAATCTGTGGAAACCGGTAAAAGAATTTTAGATGCAATGACTGCATCAGATAAAAATCTATCAAATAAAAAATACATAGAAACAATAAACAGTATGGCGCTATCATTAGCGGAATTGGAATTAGATTTTACTGAATATTTTGATGAATTAAAGAGATATTTGAAAAATATAGATAATCCGAGCGCTGATATAAAAGAAACTATTGGCTGGTTATATGTCAAAAGCGGAGAATTGAAATTAGGCGAAAAATTGATGCTTGAATCATATCAGGAGCAACAGACATTTTCAAAATTAAGTTTTGCAGAAACAAATTATCATTTAGGTTATTTGTATTATAAATTAGGCAATAATAATCGCGCGATATATTATTTGAAAAATGTCGAAAAATACAACAAATCGAATTATTTTGTAAAACAGAGCTCGAGAATATTAGAAAAAATTTTAATGAAAGAAGCAATTTAAAAAATATGCAGTGTCCAAAATGTAAAAACAAAATAAATATTTTTAATAATGTTTGTCCGAGTTGTCATTATTTTTTAAAGCGCGCAGTATTAAAGGAAATAATATTAATTGTCAAAAAATATTAGCAAAAAAAAGATTATCGCGGAGTATATGAAATATTGCAGCGCGCATTAGAAATTACTGCCGGCACGAAATACGAAAAGCGCGTGCGCGAGCAATTAGAAATAGCGAAGCAGCATTTATTAGATATTAACGAAAAAATAAATGATTTAAAAGCTCGCGCTAAAAAATATTTAGAGCAGTCAAATTACAAAAAAGCGATAGATTGTTATAGACAAATATTATCTTATCCTTTGAAACACAGCGAGCAGATAATAATTGAAAACGAACTATTAAAAATCAAAGCGCATATTTATAATATTGAGATGCAAGACTTAACTGATCCAAAGGGACGCAAATTATTTGCAATTCAAGAATAATTATATATGAAAAAAATAAAATTTTTGTTTTTTTGCTTTTTTTTATTAGTAGGATTTAATCAAAACATTTTTGGAGTTAATATTTATTCTATTGGAAGATTGAAATATTCTGGCGGCGGCGATTGGTATGCCGACCCTACGAGTTTGCCTAATGTCCACAAATATCTCAATAATAAATTCAAATTTTTGACAGAGGAACCGCAGATAATAGAACCGACAAAGAAAGACCTATTCAAAGCGCCGCTGATTTTTATAACAGGCCACGGAAATATAAAATTATCAGAAAAGGAAATTAGAGATATTCGCGATTATCTTAAATCCGGCGGATTTTTGTATATTGACGATTGTTATGGTTTGGATAAATCTGTTCGCGAATTATTAAAAAAAATTCTGCCTGAATCAGAATTAGTAGAATTGCCGCAGACACATAAAATATATAGTTCATATTATAAATTAAATAGTACGCCGAAAATACATGAGCACGATAATTTGCCAGCACAGGGATTAGGAATGCATTATAATAATCGTTTAGTAGTTTTTTATACCTACCAATCAGATATAGGTGACGGTGTAGAGGACGAATGGGTGCATAATTTACCGCACAATTTACGCGATGCGGCAATGAAGATGTTTGTCAATATAGTGATGTATAATCTGCTTTATAATTATTGATTTCTCAATTTGCGTAGTTGACTGATGCCCAAATGGCAAATAGCAAAATCGTATTTCAGCGGATCATCAGGATTGAGTTTTTTTAAAAATTTCGTTATTTCAACAGCCGTAGTCCAATTGTTATTTTTTCTATTCGTGATATTTGCTTTTCTTGCAAATTTAGCAATATGCGCGTCTAATGGTATGATGAGTTCTTTTTTTAGATGAGCAAGTTTATTATTCCACACGCCGGGGTCAATAGAATCTTTGCGTATCATCCATTTCATAAAAAGACACAGGCGTTTGCAGGCGCTTAGGTCTTGTGGAATTGCTATAAGATTTTTTTTTATTGAATTATTTTGCCGCAATAATTTTGTTTTTATTTTTAAAGCAAAGGCATTTAGTGCATTTATATAATTTTGTTTATTGTTTTTTAATTCTGAAATGAATAGATTTTCGAGAGTTCCGTATTCTAACAGTATCAGGCGTAAAGTTGTTAATAATGTTGTAATATCAGCGCCGTCAAAAAATCGATGTTTGAAATCAGAAAATAAAAAAATAAAAGAATCATCTAAAATTTTTTTTTGCGGGCTATCGCCTAATTTTGATATTAATATTTTACAGGTTTTGATAATTTGTTCTACTCTTCCTAATGCTAATGTTGAACATAAAAATGCAATGATTTCTTGGTCGTCTTTTTTTTTATAATTATATATGAATTGCACTGGATCATTTTGTTTTTTATTAGATACTGAAAAATTGCGATATAAATCATCAAGTTGTTTTTTTAAATTTTTATAATTGTTACCATACATATTTTTTATGAGTTTAATTAAAAGAGATAAAAAAACAATTAAAAAAATGCGAAAAATTTATTGTTTTTTTAGGAATTATCAAGTATAATATATTTTTTAAAAAAATTATTATTTTTTTAAGGAGTAAAGGTTATGTCTAAATTGTATACTGTTGCGGTCGCTGGGGCAACTGGCGCTGTCGGCACTGAAATGATAAAATGTTTGGAAGACCGAAAATTTCCAATCGGTAAAATAAAATTACTTGCATCAGCAAGGTCTGTAGGCAAGAAAATAAAATTTAAAGGAGAAGATATACCAGTTGAAGAATTAAAACATAATTCGTTTGAAGGCGTGGACATAGCGTTATTTTCAGCAGGCGGCGATAGAAGTTTGGAATTTGCGCCATCAGCTGCTAAATCAAAATGCGTAGTAATAGATAACAGCAGCGCTTTTAGAATGAAAGATGATGTGCCGTTAGTTGTGCCGGAAGTTAATGCAGATGATTTAAAAAAACACAAATATATAATAGCGAACCCAAATTGTTCGACTATACAAATGGTAGTTGTATTAAAGCCGCTGCACAATATTTCAAAAATCAAAAATGTTGTAGTATCAACATATCAAGCGGTTTCAGGCGCAGGTTTGAAAGCGATGGATGAATTAGAAAAACAGACAGCCGCGATAATTAATAATACTGATATCCCAAAGCCGTCGAAATTCGCTCATCAGATAGCGTTTAATTGCATTCCGCAAATAGATAGTTTTATAGATAATCGCTATACAAAAGAAGAAATGAAGATGGTAAATGAAACGCGTAAAATTATGGGGGATTATTCGATAAATGTTTCGCCTACAACTGTTCGCGTGCCTGTATATCGCGGACACAGCGAATCAGTATTAGTAATAACAGAGCGAAAGATAACATATTCAGAAGCGTTTGCGGCTCTATCAAAAGCGCCTGGCGTGATTGTTCAAGACGATCCATTCAAATCAGTATATCCGCTGCCTATACATTGCGCTGGAAAATACGATACATTTGTCGGACGCATTCGCGAAGATGTCGGATTTGAAAATGGGTTGTCAATGTGGATAGTGTCAGATAATTTATTAAAAGGCGCTGCGTCAAACGCTGTTCAGATTGCAGAAGAATTAATTGCAAGAAATTTATTATAGCGGGGTAAAAATGAAAAAAAAATTTTTATTGACAATATTAATTTTTTTTATTTTTTCTTGCGTGTCAAAACCTGATAGTGCGATTGAAGACAGATTATCTGAAAATAATAATGCTCAATCAAACAATGCGACAGTGCTTGAAAATATTGCTGATACAGCTAATGTTATAGATACAGAAACAATTAGAAAAAAAGCGCGCGAAGAGTTTAATAAAATTACTGACGAACGATTAAAAGAGCAAGAAAAAAAAGATAAAGAAGAAGATGGAAAAATTGATTATTTAAAGACAAAAGAAGTTGATGAAATGTTGAAAGACAAGCAGTTTATGAAATCTATAGAAAAGCAGAAGAAGTAATGAACCATATATTATGCGTAGGCGAGAGTATAATAGATTTTATATCATTAGAAAACGGTAAAAGATTAGAAGATGTCAGCGCTTATACAAGGCAGCCGGGCGGCTCAAGCGCTAATGTTTCTATCGGATTATCGAGATTAAATACGCCAGTATCATTTACTGGTATCATCGGCGATGATTATTTCGGCAGATTTTTAGAAAAACATTTAAAGGATAATAATATTGACTGTTCGCTTTTGAAGAAAACAGAAAAATACAATACTCCGATAGTATTTGTATCATTAGACGAATGCGGCAACAATCATTTTTTCTTTTACCGCGATTTTAAATTAGGCAATGAATACAAAATAAATCGTAAGGATTTGAAATTAGTAAATGAAGTTAAAATCTTGCATTTTAGTTCTGTAATATTAAAACAGGTTAATTTTAGATTGCAGTTGACTAAATTGATAGATACTATAAAATTTAAAAATCAAGGGCTAATACATTTTGATACTAATATTCGTTTCGGTTTATGGAGCAATCAAAACGAATTAAGGAATTTAGTTATTCAATTTATAAAATTATCAGATGTCGTGAAATTTTCCGAAAAAGAAATTTATTTTGTAACAGGAGAAAACGATATTTTTGAAGCATTAGAGCATAAATTATTAAAAAATAAAATAGCGATAGTAACAGGCGGCGCAGCCGGAGCATATACGATATTTAAGGGACAGAAGATACATATACCTGCTCCGCAAGTCGAGAATATAGTAGATACTACCGGCGCAGGCGATGCGTTTGTCGCGGCGTTTTTGTCGATACTGTATAAAAATAAAATTTATAATATTCACGATTTTGATGAAATTGACGAGACGCAGTTGTGCTATTGGCTGAAATTTGCAACAGCGGCAGGCACGCTTAATTGTTTGCAGCGCGGCGCTACCGCTGGAATGACAGATGAAAATAACATAATAAAATTTTTAAATAAATTTAGTTGATTTTTTTTAAAAAACAAATATTTTATAACACTTTATAAAAATTATAAAGAGGAGAGATTGTTAAGATGAAGGATAAGATACATCCAGAATACAAAGAAATTGAATTTAAATGTTCGTGCGGAAATGTTATTAAAACGCGGTCAACTACAAAAAATCCTAATATTGCGATATGTTCAGCGTGTCATCCGTTTTTTACAGGAAAAGAAAAGATTTTAGATGCAGCAGGCAGAATAGAAAAATTCCGCAAAAAGTACGAAAAAACCACAAAAACAAAATAGCAAGTTAGCATCAATTTTCAAATTATTAAAAGCCCTTGTGTTTTAGTTAATTTTTTAAAACAAGGGCTTTTTCTATTTTTTTCAGGAGAAAAAGCAAAGGTAAAAATTATTATGAAACCTGTTATAGGCGGACAAGCGGTTATTGAAGGCGTGATGATACGCAGCGGCGATTACTATATAACATCAGTGCGTAAGCCGGACGGAACAATAACATATTTAGAAAAAAAAATTGAAAACAGCGAATTTATAAAAAAAATAAAGAAAATTTTATTTATTGGAGGAATATATTTTTTATACGAAACATTTAAGATAGGAATAGAGACATTAAATTATTCCGCTGAAGCGTCATCTCAAGAAAACGAAAAAATTACAAAAAAAGAAATGATAATTTCGTTTTCTATTGCTTTTATTTTGGCAATTGGAATATTTGTAATACTTCCATATTATCTAACTGATTTATTAAAATTGCGAAGTTCGTTTGTTTTTAATTTAGTTGACGGAATAATAAAAATAGTTTTTTTAACTTTATATATTTTTGCTATTTCGCTGTTTAAAGATGTGCGCAGAGTTTTTGAATATCACGGCGCAGAACATAAAGTAGTAAATACTTACGAGCGCGAAAGGAAATTAGACCTGGATAATATTAAATCGTCGTCAACGCTACATTTACGTTGCGGCACGAATTTTTTGTTTTTAGTAATGGCAGTGTCAATAATATTTTTTATGATGATACCTTCGTCTCTGCCGACAATTACCAAAATAATTTTGAGAATAATATTAATACCTCTAATAGCGAGTGCATCATTTGAAATAATCAGATTATTTAATAAATTTCCAAATAATATATTTTTGAAAATTTTAGTGTCGCCTGGATTGCTTCTGCAATATATTACTACTAAACAGCCGGATGAAATGCAAATAGAAGTTGCGCTTCATTCGTTAAATCGAGTATTAATGTTAATTGAAAATAAATAAGGATTGGAAATTATGTTAGAAAAATTATTAGAACTCGAAAAAAAATGTGAAATGCTGACTGAAAAAATAGCGCAGCCGGAAGTATTCAATAATCCGAAAATTTATAAAGAATATAATAAAGAATTATCAGAGATTGAACCAGTATTAGAAAAAGCCAAACAATATAAAAAAGTTTTGCAAAATTTGAGCGAAGCAAAAGAAATAATCGATGAAGGCACGGATAAGGAATTAGTCGATTTAGCGATTGCCGATTTAGAAATTTTGAAAGAAGAAAAAGAAAAGATAGAATTAGAGATAAAAAAATTATTAATACCGCGAGATCCGTTAGATGAGAAAAATATAATAATGGAAATACGCGCCGGTACAGGCGGCGATGAAGCGACATTATTTGTTGCTGATTTGTATCGTATGTATAGCCGCTATGCTGAAATGAATAATTGGAAATTAGAATTATTATCAACAAGTCCGACAGGCGTCGGCGGCTATAAAGAAATAATATTTATGATTTCTGGCAAGATGGTTTACAGCAAATTAAAATTTGAGAGTGGCGTTCATCGTGTTCAGCGTGTGCCAATAACAGAAGCGAGCGGTAGAGTTCATACATCTGCGATAACAGTTGCAGTTTTACCTGAAGCGGACGATATTGAAATTGAAATAAAACAAGAAGATTTGAGAATAGATGTTTTTCGTTCGCAGGGCTGCGGCGGTCAATCAGTAAACACAACAGATTCAGCAGTGAGAGTAACTCATATTCCTACCGGATTAGTTGTAAGTTGTCAAGATGAAAAATCTCAATTAAAGAATCGCGCAAAAGCATTGAAAGTTTTAAAATCAAGACTATTAGATTTAGAAATCCAAAAACAAAATCAAGAAATTTCTATGAAGCGCAAAAAAATGGTCGGCACAGGCGACAGGTCTGAACGCATTCGCACATATAATTTTCCACAAAATCGATTGACAGACCATAGAATTAATTTAACATTATATAAATTAGAAACAATATTAAACGGCGAATTAGATGAAGTTATTGATGCTTTATTAACAGCGGAAGAATTAGACAAACTTGCAAATTTGGAAATTTAGTTAAGGAATGAATAAATGACGGATTGGTATATTTATAAAAACGAGCAGCAAGCCGGGCCATATTCTACTGAAGAAATAAAAAAGATGATAGAAAAAACGGAACTTACAGCAAACGACTATATTTATGGCGGCGCTTACAGCGATTGGTTATTAATTAGCGCAGTATCTGAATTTTCAGATATTCTTCCTGCAACTTATTATATATATAAAAATGACGAACAATTAGGACCTTTTGATTTGCAGCATTTAAAAAATATGTTTGATAATAATCAAATAACTATTCAGGATTATTATTATGATCCAAAAATAAATAATTGGTTGGTATTTAGCGGCAGCGAATTATTAGCGAAATTACAAAATTTAGAAACGCGGCAAAATTTAGATGGCGTTCAGGATAGCGTTCAGCATCAAGAAAAATCCGAGCAGCCGAAAAAACTCGAATTTCCATGCAAAAATCATCCTAATGTAGAGTCATACTTAATTTGCCCATTATGTCAAAATGATTATTGTTCTGAATGTTTAATAGAATATGATGACAAGCATTATTGTAAAACTTGTTTTGAAGCAAATAAAGAAAGAATCACTCTGCTGAAAAACGCAAAAAAAAGCGGAATTTTCTCAAAATTATTTAAAAAGTCCTGAAAAAAATAAAAATGAAAAAAATTAAAGTAATATTATTACTGATATTTTTTCTGATAAATTTACAAGCGAATAATTTATCAGCATTAGGTAAAAAAAATGAAAAGAGCGTTTCTGCTGATGATATACAGCCGAAAATTTCATCTATACTGCGTGAAGAATGGGCGCCGGGTTTATTACTTGTTGCTTTTTTAGATGTAGGACAGGGCGATGCAATTGTTATTATTACTCCTTCAAAAAAAGTGATAGTAATAGATACAGGTGAATATGATGGCCGTTCAAAAAAGAAAAGTTCTGATATTATAAGCAATTTTTTGAAGATGTATGATATAAAAAAAATTGATTGTATGGTATTAACTCATTCTCATTCAGACCATATTGGCGGCGCGTATAATTTGCTGAAAAATTTTGAAGTTGGCGAGGTGTGGGATACTGGACATAAATCAACTTCTGCTTTGTATTTGAAGATATTGAATTTGATAAAGGAAAAAAAAATAAAATATATAATTCCAAATGTAAATGATAAAATTGCGGTAGATACGGCAGTTAATATTAGAGTCTTGCATTGTTTGAAAACTACGTCGGTCAAATATTTGAATACTAATAATACCTCTATTGTTTTGAAATTAGAATATAATAATTTTTCAACTTTGTTTACTGGCGATATTGAAGCGCCGATAGAAAAAAATTTGGTTGACAGCGACAGCGTAAGTTTGAAGGCAGTAGTATTAAAAGCGCCGCATCACGGTTCGTCTACTTCAAACAGTATTGATTTTTTGAAAGCGGTTGCCCCGCAATTTACTGTGATATCAGTCGGACAGAATAATAGATATAATCATCCTTCACAAACAGTGTTGAATAGATATAAAGAATTTAGCGATATGAAATTATTTAGGACAGACCAGCAAGGGACAATAGAAATGTTAACAGACGGCAAAGAATTAAAAGTAAAATTACAGGTGCCTGTTGATTTTGAAAAATTGTATAAATTTTTTAGATATTAAAAATAAAATGGAAAAAAAATATAAAAATTATTTTATAATTGCTGATGTTCATCTTAATAAAAATAACGAAATTATAACTAAAAACTTTGAAAGTTTATTAGAGAAATTGGCAAATTATGAAAATTCTTGTTTGATAATTGCAGGAGATTTTGTAGATTTCTGGTTTGAAAACAAAAAATATGATTTAGCGGCAGAATATCCGATGCTGGAAAATTTAAAAAAATATACGGAAAGAATTGATATTTATTTAATTAAAGGAAATCGCGATTTTTTGGCTGATAAAAGATTTGAAAAAAACAGCGGAATAAAAATATTAGGCGATGAAATAATTTTAGAGATAGCAAATAAAAAATATTTTATTACTCACGGCGATATATTTTGCGTTAAAGATATAAGTTATAAAATATGGAGGTTATTCAGTCGCGGGATATTAGTAAAAGTATTATCTAATATTATTCCCCAAAAAATTGTATTGTGGTTGATACTAAAATTGCGAGAATTGAGCACATTAAAAAATATGCGTAAGAATATTTTGAATATGTCGATAGTATTGTCGGAGATAAAAAGAAGGTGCGAGCAGTTAAAATGTGATATTGTGATTTGCGGGCATAATCATAATTTGCGCGAAGTTTTTTTAGATAAAAAGTTAAAAGTAATAGTTTTACACAGAATGCGCGATTGGGGCACATATTATATTCATTTAGATGAAAGTTGTGGAAATAAGTATATAACTACATTTTTTGCAAATTAAAAAATATTAAAAATGTCTTGTTTTTTTTGGCGAATTAAAATAAAATAAATTTTTAAATATTTTTTTGTGAAGTGAGAATAATGAAGAAAAAATTATTAATTTTAATAGCGTGTTTGGGATTTATTATAATAGTTGGCTGCTCTAAAAAAAACGAGCAGATAAAAGAAACTCAGCAAAATACAGAAGCAAATAATATTGGCAGCGTAAACTATTCATCTGATTCAGTAGTAGTAAAAGTTAATGGAGAAGATATATTGTATAGAGACATAGAACCGTTTATAAATGCGATATTAGAACAAGAATATATGCGTTGGCAGATGGTTTATAATAGTATGCCGACAGATGATGTAAAAAACGAGATAAAACAATCAATACAAGCGCATATAATAGAGCAGGCAGTGATAGATAAGTTATTATTACAGTCAGCGAAAAAGAATAATATTGAAGTTTCAGAAGCGGATATCAAAAGCGAGATACAGATGTTAAAGAATCAAGTGCAATTAGCAGATACAAGCGCGAATAATTTCAATGATTTTTTGAAAAAAATAGGACTAAAAGACGAGAAGCAATTATCTGAAAAAGTAAAGGATAAATTAATGGTTATAAAATATACTCAATGGACACTTGAAAAAAATCCAGAATATTCAGATACATATTTAATAGCGTATTATGAAAAGCAGAAAGCGATATTTACACATCCGGAGCGTCGCAAAGTTCAGCATATATTAGTAGCGGTAGGTAATGATTCAAAACCAGAAGAAGTAAACAAAAAATTAGCAAAGATTAAGGCTGCGGAAAAAAAATTAAAAGCCGGCGCGAATTTTGAAAAGATTGCCAAAGAATATTCAGAATGTGAAAGTAAAACGAACGGCGGTTTTATCGGATATTTAGAAGTAAAGGGCAATGAAAATGACACTATTACTAAAACGATAGTAAAATTAAAAGAAAATGAATTAAGCGAAATAGTGAAATCAGAGCGCGGTTATCATATCTTAAAGGTTTCGGAAATCAAACCGTCATACACAGATGCTTTTGATAAAGTAAAAGACAGATTGAAGTTGATGTATTTATTAGACAAACACAAACAAAATGCAAAAATCGAATATAAGAGTTAATTAAATTTTGAGGTAATTTTTTTAGCATTATGGGCATAAAAATTCAAATTCGTCAGAAATCAGAATTTGTTGACGCTGAAATAACAGCAATGCATCGCGATTATATTGAAGTTATCAGCGATAGAAATTTTATAGAAAATTTTTTCTATGATATTAAAATCCCTGAAATTACCGGCGAAGAGATACTCAAAGCAGAAGTAAAAGAATGCGTGCAGATAAAACTGCGGACATATCAATTAAAGATGTATTTTTTAGATTTAAAGCCGAATGTTAAAAAGAAAATAGATGCAGCAGTGCAAATGCAAATAATGAAGAAATTTGAACTTGCAGTAGCGCGCGCAGTGAGTAGAGTATTGCAGTCAACATTAAAAGCGGAATTAACTAATATAAATTATGAAATACACGATATAGATAAATATCATTTTTATAATTCGATAGTAGTAAGTGTAATAGGCGAAATATCCGGTTCTGCTATTTTGAGTTTTGATGAAAATTTGCGGAAATTAGTAGCGGCGCAAATGTGGTCATTTGCTGAAATTGAAGTAATTGACGAAGAAAGCGTGGTAGAAGCTTTAAAAGAATTTGCGAATATAGTATTAGGCAATACAACCACAATTTTGTCAAATAATATGGGCGTAAAATGCGATATTAAATCGCCGGTAGTGCTGCACGATAAATATATTGAAACGAACGATAAAATTAAACTTCATCAAGTATCGATAAAATTTAATTTTTTAGAAAAAGATTACACAGCGTCATTGATTTTTTTACACAGCGTATAAAAAAAGTTATAATGCAAGTAAAATATTTAGTATTAATATTCTTCATTATTTTTTTTTTAAGTTTTGATTGTCTATATGCCGAAGAAAAAATAAAAGTTGATCAATTTATAAAATCAGTAGAACAAAAATTAAAAAGTATAAAAACATTATATACAGATATAGATACAAACGGATATGATCAGGATAATCGTTCTGTAAATCTAAAAGTGTTTTATTGGAAAGACAGAGAAAAAATCAAAAAAATAGTGGAAGACGGTAGCGATACAATGACCACTTTGATTTTAGGCGATACTTTTTATGTGCATTATCATTCTTCAAATATGCTGATTGTGAATAATGTAAAACAACTTTCATCAAATGAATTAAAGAATTTTAAAATGCAAAATCAAATTTTAGAATATTATAAATTAAGCGAATTACTAAAAGATTACGATATAAAAAATATTGTCAAAAAAAATAATGATTATATAATAAATTTAGAATCTAAAAATAAACGAGAAAATATAGAGATAGTATTTGCAAATAATTATGATTTAAAGACGATAAAAAGCGTGATAACCGAAAAGAATCAAAAGCAGGAATTTAATATAAATTTTAAGGTGTTTCGAATAAACGATAAAATTTCGTCTAAAATATTTGAGCCGGATTTTTTAAAATTTAAAGATTTGTATGATTCAGCATTTGATTAAAAAACTAACTAATTAAGGAGACTAAAAAATGAACAAAATTTATACAGTCAAAAAAATATTAATTGCGCTGTTAATATTATTGTTTGTATTTTCTTGTTCTAAAAAAGAAGAAAGCAAGCAAGTAGATGAATCATTAAAATCGTTAAAGTCCAAGAGCAGTAAATCGGAAGTGAAACAAGGAGATGCCGGCGACAATGAAGAAGGAGAAGAAATTGTCACTGAAAAGGTAGATATACCAAAGACGAACGTAGAATATAAGGAATTGCCAGATAATCCCGGCGATAAAGAAAGCGATTTTACTGGAAATTATGTAGATGGTCCGACCTTTTTGAAATTAAAAAATTCTGTGACTGCTGAATTAGTAAAGACAATCAAGCCGGCGGATAATAAACCACGCGTTGAAAAAAAGCTCACTAAGCCAATAGCATTGAGGGGGACGATAGTTACTCCGCAGAAAGTAATAGAAGACGGCGTAATAATAATAGAATACCGCACTCAAAAGATGAAGGGCAAATTAGGCACGCGATTAATTGGCGAGATAAAGCGCGTAGCGAACTATTCAAAAAATTTAGTGCCAGCGAAAGTGCCGTTAATTGATTTAAGCGGAAATTACATATATCCAGGTTTTATAGATATGCACAATCATGTTCATTATAACGCATTTGATCTATGGAAACCGACTTATGACATATATCCCAACAGAAATGTTTGGCCGCGCGATCCGCGTTATGCTGATTGGAAAAAAATAAATAATTATTTCAGTAGAAAGCAAAAGGATTTATTAATAGAAGTTACGAAATACGGTGAAATTCGCAATTTAATTGGTGGCGGCACTACAATGCAAGGGTTTATGGGCGATTTTCAGGGGTCATACGGTTTATGCAGAAATGTAGAAAACGGTGGAAATTTATTGGGCGTGAATACAATTAGACAAACAGTAATGCCAGTAAGTATGTGGTGGGTTGGTAGCAGCGCAGAAGATAAGCGTGATAAAGTTATTTCTGGTTTTGATAAAAATGTCAAACGCTATATAATACATTTTTGCGAAGGCATAGACGATGATATTCGCGAAGAATATTTAAAAATGAAGGAATTTAATTTACTTAGAGAAGAATTTGTCGGTATACATTCTACTGGCGTGCGCGGTGATGATTGGAATGATATAGCGAAAGCCGGTATGAAAGTAGTATGGTCGCCATTATCTAATTTGATGCTTTATAATAAAACAACAGATATAAAAGGGGCATTAGATCGCGGTGTGCCGTTCCAGCATATTTCATTTGCGCCAGATTGGGCGCCGAGCGGTTCGCCGAGTATGTTATTTGAAGCAAAGGTTGTAGCAGAATATAATCATAAAAAATTAAAAGGATTATTATCGCCTAAACAAATTGTTTTGATGATGACAGAAAATCCTGCAATTATTTCAGGATATGATGAATTTATAGGAACGATAACAGAAGGTAAACGCGCAGATATTACAGTATTGAAGAAACGCAGTGATGACCCGTATAAATCAGTGCTATTGAATGAAGCAGAAGATGTTATGCTTACAATGATAGATGGTCAACCGCTGTTTGGCGATTTAGAAATTTACAAAAAATTCGAAAAAGGCAATGATTATGAAATTTTTAAAATTAACGGCGTAGATAAAGCGATTGATATAACAGAGGATAATATCGAGCGCGGCGATCAGACATTAAAAGATTTATTTAAAATTTTACTTGATAGTTTTGAAGATATAAAGAAAAATGTGCCATTTGAATATCCGGATGATATTGAAGATTATACGAGATTAGCGCCATTATATTGGCCTAAAGCTACGAGTTATACAAATTTAATGTATGTAAGCGTATTAGGAAAGGGTTCTGAATACGAAAAAGGGAATAAACCGTTTAGAGACAGCGCTGTTTATAAGAATCGCAATAAAACTGCAAAAGAAGAATATAAAGAATATAGAAAAACTGTTGAAGGCGAGGCAAAACGATTACGTGGTAATAGAAAAGCGGCAAAAAAAGGCGGCGATGACGAAGGTGAAGATGAATAATTTTTAATAAATTTTAACGAAAAATTTATTAAAAATTAATTTAAAAAAGGAGCAAAACAAATGACTGAACAAAAAATAAAATTTGAAAAAAATCAAGCATATATGTTTGATAATAAATTAGCGTATTTTTTAGGAGAAATAGACGGCATTAATATTTTTGAATTAAAGGTAGATACAAAATTATATTGTTTTTATTTTTATAAAGCGAAAAGCGATATTCTGAAACTTGAAAAAATAGATAAGAAATATATTGAAATATTTAAAGAAGACGAGCTGCCAATAGAAGATATATCGAAAGCAGAAAATAAAAAAATAGAATTAAGCGAAGACGAATTTTTTAAATTTGTATTTACTGCGAAACCGCCGTTTCCTAATGGCGCATTTTGTCCGCATAATATGTTAGAAGAACTATTTGAGCGACGCGGCAAAATTTACAGCGAAAGCGATGATATTACATTAGCGAAAAAATATCGCGCAGTATATCCGGATTATTGCTTGATAAAAGACGGATATTTATATAGACAGACAGATTTGCGCGAAGATTATCCTGATTTAGTTTTGGAATTTACAAAATTTGATAAAGATACTTTTTTGAAAACAGCAAAATATAAGGATTTAGAAAAGATTTATTTAAGCGCGCAGTCAGTAGAAAAATACGGCGGCAAACATCAAGAATTTGCTGATTGGCAGAAGAAGGTAATTGGCAAATACGAAGATTTTTTTCAAAATGCAAAGATGGCAAAACACAAAAGACATTTTGTAATACGCGAAGATAAAATTTGGTTTTTTAAAAAACTGAAATTAGACGAAGCCAAAATGTGGATTTTAAAATTAGCAGTTTAATATTTTTTTATTTTAGAAATGGATTTTATTGGTAGAATAATAAAAAAAATTTTAAAAGTTTTTTTCCCGAAATACTATTATTCAGAAAAATTCCAAAAATTTTGGTTTTATTTGACTTTACCGTCTGCCACCAAAGTTATTATTTTTATTTTATTATTAATTATTTTATCTTTGATTGTAGGAGTATGCGATAGTGGCGACCCAGTTAGAAATATTTACGGCGTAGATAAAGAAACAATAATAGAAAATGATAAAAAGTAAGATTAAAATGAAAAAAAATATTGAAGATAATCAAGAAAAAACATTTATTCGCAAACCTGATTGGCTGAAAAAAGAAATTGTATTCTCTAATGGCAATTCAGAAATGCGTAAAAAATTGAATTCTGAAAAATTGAATACAGTCTGTGAATCGGCATTATGTCCTAATAAGAATGAATGTTATAATAAAGCGACAGCAACTTTTATGATATTAGGGAATATTTGCACGCGTAATTGTTTGTTTTGTAATGTTAATAAAGGAACGCCGGATTTTTTTGAATTTGATAGAGAAATAAATAAAATTATTGAACTTGCAAATTATTATAATTACAAGTATGTGAATATAACTTCTGTTACTCGTGATGATTTAGATGATTATGGTATAGATTCTTTTTGCGAAATAGCGATTAATCTAAAAAAAACTAATATTTTAACTGAAATATTAATACCAGATTTAATGAATAAAATATATTTAGTTGATAAGTTGATTGCCGCCCAGCCCGCAGTAATTAATCATAATATTGAAATGGTTGAAAGATTATATCCAGAAATTAGGAGCAAGTCAAATTTTCAGACATCAATTGAATTGTTGAAATATTTAAAAGAAAAAAAAGTAATTACCAAAACCGGCTTTATGGTAGGATTAGGCGAGACAGAAGCCGAGCGTTATGAATTGATAGATTTATTAGCTGAACTAAAAATAGATATTTTGACAATTGGTCAGTACCTTCAACCGTCATTAAAACATTATCCGATAAAGGAATATTTATCGCCTTATGAATTTGAAAAATTAAAAAAATATGCTGAAAATACAGGTATATCCGTAGTAGAAAGCGGAGTGTTTGTTCGTAGTTCGTATCGTTCGTATGAAACGTATAATAAGTATAAATTATTTAAAACTGAAAATTGTAGTAGAATACAAACGAGTAATGAAAAATAAAATTGTAATAGCGATAGATGGTCCGGCGGGTTCAGGTAAAAGCACAATAGCAAAAAAAATAGCGGATATATTAGGAATATTATATATAGATTCTGGCGCGATGTATCGCGCAGTGACATTAAAGTGTTTGAAATCAGATATAAATTTAGATAATCCTCAAGAAATAATCGATGTCTGCAAAAAAACAAAAATAGATTTAAAGCAAAATAATGGAATATTAGAAGTTTTTGTTGATTCTGAAAATGTTACAGAAAATATTCGTTTACGCGAAGTGACAAATAATGTATTTAAAATAGCGCGCGAACCGAAAGTGCGTGAAATATTAGTAGCGCAGCAGCAGGAGTTTGCGAAAACATCTTCTGTAATAATGGATGGGCGGGATATTGGGACAGTAGTGTTTCCTAATGCTGATTTGAAAATATATTTAGATGCATCCGTAGAAGAGCGCACGCGTCGTAGAATTAAAGAATTGGAAGCAAAAAATGAGCAAGTTGATTTTGAAAAATTAAAAGAAGAAATAATCGAGCGCGATAGGCAAGATAAAATGCGCGAAGTCGGACCATTAAAAATAGCGGATGATGCGATAGTAGTAGATACCACTGGGCTATCGATTAATGAAGTTATAAATAAAATTTTGGAAATTTTAAATAGCCAATTATCACATAAAAAAAAATGAAAATTATAAAAAAGCATATCTATAAAAAGCAAACACTTTGCGATTTTATTGAGAATAAATCTTGCCGCAGAAATTATAAAGACCGCAAATGATTTTATTTTTCATCTATTGATTTTTTACAATTTTTTTGAAGGATTTTTCTTGAATTTTTTTAGATATAAGAGTAATATTTTGTATAAGTTTAGAACAATAAAAAGAACATAATGACTTATTACGACCAAGATAATAATTATAAAGTGCAGATAGAAGAATTAATCAGATTGCTTGAATCACGCCAAAAGATGCTAGAATGTCTAAATTTAAAAGAATTTTTTTCAGTTGATTATTCTAATGTAAGCAATCCGTTTTTTATAGAAGATTTTAATGTATTTATAGCAGCTATAAGAGAAACATTATCGTCATCAAATGAGATTATTATAAAGCATACTAATAATGTAAAATTATTTTATTGTGTGCAGATTTTGAAAAAATTATTTGAATTTCTGAAAATGAAAGTTATGATTATTGATATTACAGCGCCCGCGGAATTTATAAGTTTAAAAATTAACAATTACAAATTCGAGATTTATTCGCCGTCGCTGTTAGATTCAGAAAAAAACCGAAAAAAAGTCGTAGAGATATCTGATAAAAATTATTATTGGAATATCAAACAAAATACTTGGTGCGAGAGCATTTTTAAATTTTCATTAGGATTATTATATAGTTTTGACGAAACCTACAATAAGGAATTAATTGTTTATGATTTAGAAGCAACTGGTTTAACACCAGCAGATGAGATAACTGAAATCGGCGCAGTAAAAATTAAAAATGGCGTAATTTTAAAAAAATTTCAGACATTAGTAAATCCAAAAAAAAATATCCCACGCGATATACAATTATTAACTAACATAACAAATGATATGGTGCGCAGCGCGCCTGATATAAAGCAGGCAATGCAAATGTTTATTGATTTTGCTGGCGCTGATATAAAATATATTGTTGTGCATAATGGTAGTTTTGATATAGCAGCTGTTCGTTATAGATTGAAAAAATATTTTAATATTAATTTTAGTCCGAAAATATATGATACGCGGCAATTATCTCAATCAGTGAAACCAGGCACAGGTCTTGATTTATCTTCATTATCATTAGATTTTGATGTAAATCTTACGAATGCGCATCGCGCACTGGCTGATGCAGAAGCGACCTCGCAGATATTTATAAAATTAGTGTTTTTGCGAAATGTAAAAATCTCTATTTTTTTTAAAGATAATATTTCATTATTTTTAGGATTAGGGCTATTAGAAAATAATATCACTCACGATTTTAGAATTATAATGAGAGCGGCGGCACATCGGCGCAATAAATTTTTAAGAAAATTACAAATCAAATTTCCTATTAGTTCAGATGAATATTATTTTTTATTAAAATTATTTGAAAATTTAGATAGAAAGAAAATCGAGTTGTTATTTGAAGATAAAACAGAATTAAAAATTAATAATAACCAAATTGAAATAGCGGAAGATTATTTTGATTGGAATAATATTATTAATCTTGATTTATCTGAAATAACAAAAAATATTGCGTATATATGCTCTGATTGTTTTCCTTTTGATAATTGCAATAATAAAATACCAGTGTTTTGTTCTGGGGTATTAAGTGATATAAAAATTGTAGGTAACAAATTAATATGCGTTGAAAACAATAGAACAATGAAAATAATAATATCAAATAATAATTTTAAATTTTTTGAAAACAAAAAATTATATTATACATTGAAATTTGAAAGATATGGAATATTAAATTTATTTAATCGGATAATATTAATACCTTTGAAAATGAAATAAAAAATATTGTTTTTTAGATAAAATTAAAATACAATTTATCAAAAAAATAGGAGGCGAATGACAGTGATAACAAAAAATTATGTAGTAAAAAATCGATACGCTGATTCCGTAGTGCTGATGTCAATAGCGAGTCAATTATCTAAACTTGACGGAGTCCAGAATGTTGCGGCAATGATGGGCACAGAAAATAATAAGGAAGTATTGCGCAATACAAAAATGATAAATACTGACGGCGAGAGAGCTGAACCGAATGATATAATAATTTGTGTAATTGCTGAAAGTGAAGAATTAATAGCGAATATATATAAAAAATTTAATGAAATGTTAGATCAAAAATCGAGCAATAAAGACAGCGGCGATTCAAAAGTAGAATTGTCGTCAATTACAGATGCGCTGAATGAATATGACGATGCTAATTTAGTGCTGTTTTCTATACCCGGTCCATTTGTTAAACGCGAAGCGAAGATTGCGTTAAATGCCGGAAAAAATATAATGATATTCAGCGATAATGTTACAATAGACGAAGAAAAAGAATTAAAAGAATTAGCGTATTCTAAGGGTTTAATTGTAATGGGACCTGATTGCGGCACAGCAATAATAAACGGCAAGGGCTTAGCGTTTGCTAATGCTATGCCGATTGGTACATTTGGCATAATCGGCGCGTCTGGCACTGGCATTCAGCAAGTCTCAGTAATATTAGCGAATAACGGTTATGGCGTAAAACATGCTATTGGTTTAGGCGGCAGAGATTTATCTGAAAAAATTGGCGGATTAGGTATGCTGACAGCATTAGATGCATTAGAAGAAGATGCAGATATTGAAGTAGTGATTTTAATTTCTAAACCGCCCCATCAAACAGTCGAAACAAAAATATTTGAGAGATTAAAAAATTATAA
>JAKPEO010000089.1 GCA_029551925.1 bacterium | reverse complement strand
ATCAAGACAGCGCGCAGAATTAGGCGCAATACAAAACAGATTAGAACACACATATAATTTCATCGGAATATCAAAAGAAAATCAACAAGCAGCAGAAAGCAGAATCCGCGATGTAGATTTTGCAGCAGAAATGGTGAACTATACTAAAGAACAGATTTTAATGCAGGCAAGTCAAGCGATGTTGACGCAAGCGAATATGAGACCGCAGATAGTATTGCAGATGTTAGGATAATTAATTAACAAAATATCGCATTTGCGGATTAGAAAATCCGCAAATGCGATATTTTTTTCTATAACAAAAAAATTAAAAAATCATAATTTTTTATGAAAAAATTTTTTATATATCTTTTATTATTTTGTTTGTTTTTTTTCAGCGGTTATTTTATAGGAAAATATAGACCCGAATGGTTGGAATTGGAATATTGGAAATCAGAAACAAATAATAAATCCATTGGTTTAGAAGAAGAAACAGATCAAGATGAAATAGAAAATGTTTTGAAAAAAATTAACAAAACCGAAACAGAAGAACCAAAAAAAAATTCGTCGAAAAAAAAAGATGAAAAAAAAGTAGCAGTACAAAAAAAAGAACAATCGAACGCCAGTGAAAAAACTAAAACAGCAGAAAAAAAGAAAGACGAAAAAGATAAAGATATTATTAAAAAAACTAATACAGCATCGAGCGCGCTAATCGATCAAGAAAAAAATAAAAAGGCATCAAAGCAGGAAAGCGACAAAACTAATATTAATACTGACAAAACTATATCAAAGGCACAAAAAACCGATACTGCTGCTGTGCTAAAAAATGAAGACGCAATACAAAAGGCGATAATAGGCGCGACAAAAAAATAAAATAAAAAAGGGGGATAATAATACAGGGGGCAAACAACTGAAAAATATTAGAGTTGTATAAAAAAAGAAAAAAACTCTTGAATAAAATTAAAAAGTTAAATATAATTATGGAATGTAATATCGAGTTCTAACTCGTTTTACTTCCTCTAACGCTGCTAACCCACTGCCCTCGGGTTAGCGGCACTTTTTTTATGACTGAAAAATACGACAAAATAAAAGCATTTACAGGAATTTTAAGAAACTATCTCAATTACCTATTCGCTGAAAAAAAATCCTCAAAGAACACCATTGAAAGTTATGAATTTGATTTAATTGCTTTTTTCGAATTTCTTACAGCGCAAAATATTCTAAATATTGAAAATGTAAGCAGCGAAATAATATCTCAATATTTAAACAATTTGCGTTTAAATTCAAAAAACGAGCGGACAATTATAAGGCATTTAGTGACTATCCGCAATTTCTTTAAATTTTTAATTATTGAAAACACAATCAAAACAGATCCGACGGAAAATATTGATATGCCTAAAATGTCAAAAAAATTGCCGAATTATTTGAGTTATGAAGAAATAGACAGATTATTAAATGCGCCGGATACAAATACTATTCAAGGCAAAAGAGATAAAGCGATATTAGAAGTATTATACGGCTGCGGATTGAGAATTTCTGAATTAGTGGAATTAAAAACAAAAAATTTGTATTTAGAAGAGGGATATATAAAAGTTTTTGGCAAGGGCTCAAAAGAACGAATAATACCATTAGGCAGATACGCAATAGAGGCGCTAAACGAATATTTGTCAACAGCACGCCATAAATTAAGCAAGCCAGACACCGGCGACGAAGTATTCATAACTAAACACGGAAAAAAATTTACTAGGCAGGCATTAAATAAAATGCTTTATGAATATGCTGTTAAAGCAGGAATAACAAGTCATATTAGTCCTCATACGCTGCGCCATACATTTGCCACGCATCTTATAAATGCTGGCGCAGACTTGCGAGCTGTGCAGGAAATGCTCGGACATTCTGATGTAGCGACAACGCAAATATACACGCATTTGAATTTTGATTATATTAAGGAGGTGCATAAAAATTTTCATCCGCACGGTTAATTTTTTTAATTAGCGTTCTTCTCAAAAATTTCAAAAGAATTGCCTAAAAAAGTCAAATAACTATAAAAAAATAATATAAAAATTCGCATTAAAAATCTGTTAAACAAAAATATAAAAAAATTTGATAAATAAAAAATTATAATGTATATTCTAATTGAAAATAGTCTTCAATTTCGTTTTATGAGGAATTTATAAATTATGCAGAATTCTTGTAAAAAACATTTCGGCTGGCGCGAGCTTCTAAAAAATTGTGGATGTAAAATGACAAGACTACGTGAAATAATTTTAGAATATCTATCGAAAAACCAAAAATATCTTTTAACTGTGGAAGATATTTATTTCGCTTTAAAAAATAATGTAAATGTTATTGGTTTAACCACTATTTACCGCACGCTTGAACTTATGGTACAAAACAGCATATTAAGTAAATTTGATATTGGAGACAGAAAAACGCGTTATGAATCAGCGTTTGATAAAAACAGCCAAAATTATCATCATTTAATTCAAATGCGGCTTAATAATTAATTATAATGATTTTATTGATAAAAAAATAGAATTACTAAAAAAAATTGAAAAAGAATTAGCAAAAAAACATAAGTTTAAAATATTAAATCAGATAAGAACTGATAACAAGGTATTTGCGCAAAATGCGCAAAAAAATAAATATTAAATTATATTCTGTTCATTACGTAATTATACAATTATATAATTAGATATTTATAGGGAAGTGCAAAAATGTATAATACAAAAAAGCAACAATTATTAGAAGCACTGAAAATTTTAGAATTAGAGATTCCTGTTTCTTATATTGAAATAAAAACACAATACAAAAAATTATTAAAAAAATGGCATCCGGATAAATGCAAAAAAAATCTAGATGAATGCAAACAAAAAACAATTGAAATTGTTGCGGCTGCCAAATTATTATTTGATTATATAGAAAATTATAAATTTTCATTTGACGATAAAAACGATACGCACAATCATTCAATAGAAGATTGGTGGTTTAATAAATTTGGTAATGATTCGCTTTGGGGCCAAAATAAATAAATTTTCATTAAAATTTGTTTTTTCATCTACCCAGAGCAAACAGAGTGATAATATATTTTGTTTTGAGATAGTGGTTATGAAAAAAGTTGCATTTTTTAATTCATTTTATAAGATGATTTAAAAATTTAATTTTATATTTTTGCGGCAAAGAAAAAAATGAATAAATTAAAATTATTAGAAAAAAAAATAATTTATGGTTTTACGCCGGACAAATATTGTAAAAACTGCGATATACTTGATGTAGTGGAAAAACAATTGATTGCTGGAGTAGATATAATTCAATTGCGCGAAAAACAGCGCAGCGCTCGCGAATTATTAAGATTAGCAAAAGAAATAAAAAAATTAACAGCAAAGCATAATAAAATATTTATTGTGAACGATGATGTTTTGATTGCTAAATTATCTGATGCTGACGGCGTGCATTTAGGTCAAGATGATTTAGATGTCAGCATTGCTCGTGAAATTTTAGGCTCGGAAAAAATTATTGGTTTATCAACTCATAATTTAGAACAATATCGCGCAGGTCAAGATACCTGCGCAGATTATACGGCAATAGGTCCGATATTTGCCACAAAAACAAAAGACAATCCTGACCCGGTGGTCGGTTTAGAAAAATTATCTGAAATATTAAATTATAAAAAAAAAATGACAATAGCAATCGGCGGAATAAATAAAAATAATATTGAGCAATTATTGAAATATGACATAGATGGAATTGCGATAGTTTCTGCAATTGTAGCGGCGCCAGACATTTTTGAGGCGGCGCAATTTTTCAAAAAAATTTTGAAATCAAGTAAGCGATAAATTTTAAAATCTATGTGCGAATGTGCGCACATTCGCACATAGATTTTTATTATTCGGCAAATAGAAAAAAATATTACAAAGGAATTATTTTAAATTATGAAAGTTCAAAAATTACAAGATAAATTTAAGGGATGGTTTATTGGAGATTTTGAAAATGCAATTGTTCGCGATAAAAATTTTGAAATTGCTGTCAAATACGATAAAGCGGGAGATACAGTAAAAAAACATTTTCATAAATTTTGCGATGAAATTACAGTTGTAGTTAAAGGCAATATTTTAATTAATGGTCAGAAATTCAGCGAAGGCGACATTATTCTAATTGAAAAAAATGAAGCGGCAGATTATGTGTCAATAGACGATTCGATAACAGTAATCGTCAAGATCCCGAGTATTCCTGACGATAAACATTATACTTCGGAATAATCCAAAAAATTTTGAATGTTGTCAATATGTTTTGTCGCCAGCATATTTTATTATTTCTTATTTTTTTACAGCAAAACAATTATTCAAATAATTCGTTAGTTTAGAGAAAAAAAATAATTTTTCTTTGGCATTATATTGCCATATTAAAAATAAAATTGCTAATATAAAAAACAAATATACCAATATTCGCCATTTGCTTTTTTTTGAATTGAAAGGATCAATTATAATATGTTCTGCTGATGCGGGCAATTTAGCGCAATATGTTAATGTTGCGCCAAATAAAATATTAATTTTTAGTTTGGCATTTACAGCCCAGCCATTTGCATCAAGAAGCGGCGCAATATTTCTATTTCTTAATTTGAACCAAGTTAAAATCATTGACGGCAGCGAAACCGCAAGCATAGCGCCAATTAAGACAAGCGGAATTTGCCACCACTGCAAAGAAAATAATCCTTTGGCAATTGAGACAATAGCAGTTCCTAATGCGCCAACTGCAAGACCGATTGCCGCGAATATACCTGCAAATTTTGCAATATCTAACGGTTGGTTTTTTTGCGCTGAATTAGTTTCATTTTCTTGGACTTTATCTTTGGTTTCCATAATTTTTGCAGCCATTGCTTCTTCGCGCTGTTTTGCTTTCGCTGCGGCAAATTTTTGTATTTGTTCGCTGATCATTTTGCTTACCCGTTTATAAGGAGCCCAAAACGCTTGTCTTAAACTAATTGAAGTTTCAATTATTTTTACTACCGTAGCGTTCCAATCTCTGCCTTGACAATCGTAAAAAACTCCATTTCTGCCGACAAATAATTGATCAGAATCTCCGGCAGTTATCGCCGCTGCAATATTAATTTTTTCAGCGCCGTTATTTCTACTGCATTCGCAGTAAATTATGTATAAATGGCTTCTGGCTGCAAATTGAGAATGTTTAGATATATCATCAACTTTAATACATAATTCGCACGCGCGGCTGTCAATATATAAAGTTCCAACCTGAAAAATCGCTTTTTGTTTTTTATTGTAAAAATTGCTAAATGAAACATAATTATTTAATAATGTGTTTAAAAAACAATAATATCTAATGAGTTTATCTAATTCAGAAATCGCTTTTGTTTCTGGTTCTAATTCTTTATCTTTTTCAATTAAATCAAGCAAGAGATTTTTATAATTTCCGCTTAATATTTCGCGAATTCTATTTATTCCAAGTTTTTCAACTAATATTCCTTTTTTTCCATTTAACCAATTTTCATAATTTGAAAATTTATCTTTTAAAAATTGCCATTCATCGAAAGTAATTTTCTCTTTTTCTCCGAATAACGGTAAAACTATTTTTTTATTAAATGTATGAAGCGTTGAAGCCCAAAATGGATTGATGTTTTCTTTAAGATTTAAAGATTCTTCATTATGAATTAATGATAGTGGCAATATTCCTATATTTTCATCATTTGCATCAATATCTTTTAAACTAATCTGTTTATAGATATTTTCAAAAGAATTCAATAAATTTGTTGCATTCTCATCATATTTTCTTAATTTGCATCTTGTAAAATAATCGTCAATTTTAGTTTTTATTTTTTTATACAATTGATATACATCGTCTATATTTTCCTTAAAAAGTAATATTTCAGAATTATTTTCATATTCTTTATACCAATTATTAAAATCATCGCATTCGCTAAAAAATAAATTTACTTTATCCGAACAAATGCCGGGCAGTCCGCTTAAATCTTCCACACTGCCTACGCAAATAATAATTTCTTCAATTACTTTTTTTAAATTTTCATTATCAGTAGATTGAACAGTTATTATTCCATCGCCATTAAATTTTGTGTTTTTAAAAATATTAATAGTGTCTGATATGTCGTCTAAACTTATGGCTTCTACATTTGATTTTCCTGTATTTTCTAATACTTTTTTTGCCGCTAAAAATACACGCTTTCCATTTTCGGAGTCAGTGTTTATATCCATCAATTTTAAAACTTTATTGTTATTGATTAATATATCTGGATTTTTTAATAACGAACAACACCATTCAATAGCAGACAGAATTTCAGGAATTCTTATATAGCCATCATTATCAGTATCAATTAAAAAAAGTGTTTTTTGGTCAATTTCAATATTATTGACTGGACAACTTAAAACAGCCCATAATTTTTGATCTAAATATTTTAATGAAGTTATATCTTTGCCAGTTCGAATATTGACTTGATCAAATCCGCCTAATCTTACAAATTGCCATTTATGTTCAATCATTTGAATCCCTCTTCAATATTTATTTAATTAAGAATTACTGCTTCGATTCTTCTATTTGCCCTTCTACCTTCTTCTGTGTCATTAGATTCAATAGGTTTTTCTTGACCATAACCTTTGGAAAAAATTCTATCTGCGGAAATATTATATTTATCTATAAGAATTTTTTTTACCATATCTGCGCGAGATTCTGATAATTTCTGATTATATTCTGCGGTCCCAACATTATCTGTATGTCCCTGAATTTCTACTTTTATTTCAGGATTGTCTTTTAAATAATTTGCAAAATTTTCGATTTCTGAATAGTATTCTTCTTGAATATCCGATTTATCAGTTTCAAAATTTATTTTTAAAGTAACGGAAGTTATTTTTCCGTGGTCATCAGTTTTAATATTTTGAAGTTTGTATTTATTATAATATGTCTGTATGTCAGCTTTCTGTATCTGCTGTGGTTGATTTGAAACTTGATTTACTTTCGCTGAACTTGATTTGAATATATAACTTAAATTGACAGATATTACTAAATCATCTCTGTGTTTGAAATAATTTATATATTTTATTTCTGGTTTTAAAAGATAATTTTCGTTTATTTTATATTTTAAACCGACTGCAACATCAGGACCATTTTTGGAATCATTGCGAATATATGAGCCATTCAAACCGAATCCAATATATGGAATAACAGCACTGTTTAAGAAACTATTATTATAAAAATTGTATATAAGATTTAATCCATACATAAATATTTTTTTATTTTCATTATTAATATTTTTAGTGAAAACAAGCCCGGCACCTAATTCATAGTTCCACTCATTTTTTAAATAGTTTTCAAATTTTATACCGAATTCCGGACGATCTTTATAATAGCGTTTATTCATAAAATCACGATAACCAAGATAAGGTCCTAAATAACTCTCATCATTATCTGCCGCGCTAACAGAAAATGTTAATGATAATAAAATAACTAAACTCAATAATAAAAATTTTTTAAACATTTTAGAATCTCCTTTTTTATATTTAAAATTAAATTTTAAATTATAAAGTAAAAAAAAAAAATTAAAATCTTTGCAATATATAATTTTTTAATAGTTCTTCCAATTTGCCGTTTTGGTTTTGCTGCGCAGTATATTTAGAATTAAGTACTTCAAAATTTATTACGCCTTTGTATTCTGATGATAACAAAAAATTGTATATTTCCGAAAAATTTATGTTTGCTTCTTCTGGGATAAAATGATCGTCGTATTTGCCGAAATTATCAGATAAATGAGTATGAATAATTTTGTCTTTAAATTTTGAAAAAAACAACTCTAATTTGCCGGATAAATATGCATGCGATGTATCAATACACCAGCCGGCATTCGGATATTTTAAATTTTCTATAAAAAAATTAAAATCTTCAAGTTTTCCGCCTAAATGATGCGGGAGCGTATTTTCAAAAGCAATAGAAATATTATTTTTTAAAAAATGTTCAGTTATAATTTTAAGATTTTCAAGCGCAATTTCTCGCTGCTGCTTATAATTATCAGTCAATTCATTTCCGCAGTGCATAACAATAATATCTATTTTCAAAATTTTAAATAAATTAGTTAAATTACAGATGTTTTCTATAGCTTGATTATTTGCTGATTTATCAAAAGTATCAAAAGCAAATGGCTGCTTTGACGGTATATGATAAGCAGAAAAAAATAAATTATGATTTTCCATTAATTTTAATAATCTATCAATTATTGTTTTATTCATATAATCAAAATGCGAAGCATGTCCCCAAATTTCAAAAGAGCGAAAACCGGCAGCAATTAAATTTTCAAAAGTTTCAAGTATTGGTCTATTCCAATACATGCCAGTCATTATTGAAAATTTTTTATCTAATATTACAGTCATAAAAATGCTCACCTTAAAAAATTATAAATAATGCCCGCATTTAAGATTAGGGCACAATCCTTTTTCTTGATGGCTCACACAATTATAATCAATTTCGCCGTCTATATTACAATAAATAAAACCGGCAAAACATCTGCACCAGAAATTTGCGCGCGATGAGGGATCGTATTTATTCCAATCAGTATCCCAAAAATAATGACTGCGTTCGTATTTACTACGCAATAAGCCGGCTATATGTTTTGGATGCCAATGATTTTTTAATAAAAATCTTACCAGTGTTTGGATATTGCCCGGCATTAGAGCATTAGGATTTGGATAATGCAAAATTTTTTTTATACATTCCGGAAAGTTAGACTCGTCTAACTTATCGTATGTATATTGCCATAATTCCGGAGTATCGTGTTGAACGCTGTCAAAATTTCTATGAAATTCATATAATTTAGATTTTAGATAATCATTAAATAAATTTTCAAAACCTTGCTCAGCTTTTGGTATCTGACAATTAGCATTTTCTGCAATTTCAGAAGAACGGCGAAAATGTCTGCGCGCAAATAATAATTCGTCTAATGATATTTTATTATCGCGCGGCAGCGCAATTTGTATAGGTATTTTTTCCGCGATATACTCGCCGACTTTATATTTTTGTAATCTATGTTTCTGATGAGTAGAAAACGGGCAGCGGATATCGCGCATATATACGGGATCGGCAAATGCAGTTAAATCTATTGAAATTGCTTCTCTGCCAATCTCTCCGCGTTTGCCAACAGGTATATCAGAAAATACTATCGGCACAGGACTGATTTTATTGCCTTCCGCTAAAATTTGATGCGTCAAAAATTCCATTAATCTACCAATTGCGTTAAATATTTTGCCGTAAGCGATAGATACTTTTCTTCTACGTCTTGTCATCTCACGATATTTTTTCGCAACTGTCTCCTCGATATATCCGATATTTTCCAGTTTTTTTGATAAGGCGCTGTCAGTGCTGACAAACGATGAAAAATGATAGCCCTGTCCAGTCATTATGCACAGATAAGGAATATTGTATTTTTGATAAAGAGATTTTATGAGATTGTATAATGGTTCTATTTTTTTAAATGTTCGTTCTGGATTATAATAAACTTCGCCGGCATAGTCTAAATTAAAATACTCTATATCGAGCACGCATACGGTTCCGCATTTATCCCAAATACTTCTAAAAATATCAAGACCTTTATCTAATATATCGTGAAAATACTTTGTGTCTATTGATAAAAAATCTTTTTTTTGGCTTCTTAATAATTCTTCGCCATAACCGACAATATATTCAGATGAAAAATTAGATGGATTATTCGCGGTGCCGCCGCAATATTCGGCTATTCGTTCGCGCACTGCCGGATATTTGTAATATTCATAATGATTTATCATTATCTTACTCCTTTTTTATTAAGATAATTTTTATTTTAAAATTTTTTTGAAAAAATCCAAATATTTATTTTTAGAATTTTGATGAATTTTTAAAATTTCGCAATTGTCATTTTTGATTTTAGATTTTGAAAATATATTATTAAATTCTAATATTGCATCAGCATAATTTTGCGGAATATTTTCATTAATGTAATGATGCTTACCGCATAAAGTTTCTTTGAGCGTATCCTGATTAAATGTAATAATCGGAAGATTGTAATATGCCGCTTCAACTAACGGAGCGCAAAATCCTTCGTGCTCTGACGCGCAAGCAAAAATGTCCGCCGTCTGATAATGAAAATAAATATCATTTTCATTTACGATTTTAGGTATCATTACAATATTATCTTTTAATGAATAATAATCAATCATTTTTTGCAATTTTATAAAATAATTTTCAAGCGCCGCGCCCATTAAAAAAAGTTTATAGTTTTTTTTGTTTTTTTGATTTACAATTATATTCATCATTTCAATTAATAAATCCTGTCTTTTATTAGGATACAGTCTGCCGATAAACAATATTTTTTTGTAGGGCTTGAATTTTTTTTTTAAATATGCGATAAAATCAATTTTTTTATAACGCTCAAAATTAAGTAATAGCGGAAGTATCGTAATTTTATGATTAAGTTTTTGCCCGCAGTGTTCAATAATCGTATTTTTAGAAAATTCGCTATGCGTGAGAATATAGTTGAATTTATTAAAAATATGCGGAAATTCTTTATAAGCATTACTTGTTTGTTCAAATAATTCAAGCGAATATTCTTTAAAAAAAATCGGTGGCGTGACATTTTGAAAATTTAAAATTTTGAGACAATCATAATCAGCGGCGATTGAATTAATCGGAAAATAATTTGAATAATGCAAAATTAAAACATCGTTTTTCGAGATATTGATATTTTCTTTTTTGACGATTTGTTCATTTTCTAAGTTTGTATTTTCAGCATATATTTGCGCATAATAATTTAGCTCCTCAAAAATTTTATTTAACGCTTGAATATAATAATATTGCGCGTCGCCGTAATACAAGCCGTGAATAAAATGAATAATTTTTCTTTTAAAAGACATTTATTTTTATCGATTATTTTTTTTTTCGGATTTTTTTTTATATGCTAAATAATCGTCAATTACTTTATTATGGTCAAATACGAGATTTTTCGGAATCTGGTGCAACTTAAAAATTTTTGCTTGTTTTGCGTCGTCGCCGCCGAGCGGTTCGCCAATCGCTTTGCACAAATATACTGCTGTGACTGTATGATGACGCGGGTCGCGCGTCGGTTCGCTGTAAAAACCGAATAATTTAATAATTTCAACATCAAGATTAGTTTCTTCTTTTGCCTCGCGCACAGCGGTGATTTCCGCGCTCTCGCCGTATTCCATAAAACCGCCGGGAATAGCCCAACCGAACGGATAATTTTTTCGTTCAATAAGAGCAATGCCTTGAAATTCGCCGGAATGATTATATACTTCAATCAGCGCGTCAACAGTAGGAATTGGATTTTTCCAATCCTCCCATTTATTGCCGCAATTCGGACATTCGATAATTTTTTTAACGCCCATAATTGTTAGCCGAAACTTTAACTGTTAATTTTTTTGTAAATTTCAAATGTATCGCGTGCCATTAATAATTCTTCATCAGTAGGAATAACATAAACATCAATAAAAGAATCATTAGCGGTTATAAGGCGTGGAGTATTAGAAATGACATTATTTCGTTCATTATCTAATTTAACGCCGAAATATTTTAATCTATTGCATATATCGCGGCGCACATCTATTGAATTCTCGCCAATGCCAGCTGTAAAAATAATAGCGTCTAATTTTGCATTAATTGCCGCATAATAAGCGCCAACATATTTGACTATTTTATAGATAAACACATCATATGCGATTTTTGCGCGGTCATTACCGGCATTTTTTTTTTCTACTAAATCGCGCATATCATTGCTTATTCCAGACAATCCGAGCAATCCGCTTTTTTTATTTAATAATTTATCCATTGTTTCCCAATCGCAATTTAATTTATGCATTAAAAACGGCACAATCGCGGGATCTAAATCGCCTGAACGCGTGCCCATCATTATTCCTTCAAGCGGCGTAAAGCCCATAGATGTATCTATAACCTTGCCGTTTTTTATTGCCGTGATACTTGCGCCATTCCCTAAATGCAGAGTAATTAAATTTAAGTCATTAAATGATTTTTTTAATATCTCAGCTGCGCGCTGTGCAACATATTTATGAGAAGTGCCGTGAAATCCGTAACGTCTGATGCCGTAATCTGTATAATATTCGTATGGCACGCCGTACATAAATGCTTCTGCCGGCATTGTTTGATGAAATGCAGTATCAAAAACCGCAACCATTGGTTTATCCGGCAAAATTTTCATACATGCTTCGATACCAGTAATATTTGCCGGCTGATGCAAGGGCGCAAGTTCGATAAACGACTTCAAAATTTCCAATGACTCTTTTGTAATTAAAATAGAAGAATTATACACATCTTTTCCGTGGACAACACGATGACCTACTGCTATTAAATCATCTATATGTTCAAGACAGCCGTATTCTGGATCTTCAAATAGTTTTAATACATATTCGAGCGCTTGCGAATGAGTAGTTGCATTTATTGTTTCTTTTTTTGAAAGATTTTTTGGAAGATTTTTATATATTAAAAACGACCCGATATCGCACTGCCCGATACATTCGACTATACCGCTGACAAGCAGCGAATCTGTACACATACTAAACACTTTAAATTTTAAAGATGAACTTCCGCTATTAACTGTCAAGATTTTCATAATTAAATCATTCCCTCTTGATTTTTTAATTTTTTGTTGATTTTTTGGATATATTTCTTCGCAATCATAACCTGCGCATTTTCTTTTTTCTTTGCGCATTCGATAAACTTTAAAAAATTTTCAAGCGATTTTTCATAGTCACCGGTATTATAAAAAATAAAACCGAATGCATAATAAGCATTCGGTTTATAAGGCGCTATTTTCACTGCTTCTTCTAATATTTTTATAGCTTTGACATTGTCTTTGACGAGTTTATGAAGAATTAAAGAATAAAAATATAATGCCAAATATTTTTTATCTATCTCTAAATTTTCAAAATACAAATGTTCATAATATTTTATAGCTTCCGCATATTTATTTTTAAAGTAATAACTATTAGCTATATAATATGACATCAAATTTCCAATCATAATATCGTCAGTTAATTTTTTTAATTCATCAGAGTTTGTTATTATTTCATATTGTTCGTCATTATACAAACTAATAGCATAATTCAATTTTTGGAATTTGGCAAGATTATTTTTTTCCTTTTCTGACGCAATTAAAATTTTTTCTTTTAAAATGTCCGGCAGCGTTTCAATTGTGAATTGCGATAATTCCAATAGATTATTCATTAGTATCACGGGAAGAAATTTATTTTTTTTTATTAGATGTTTGTAATCTGGTTTTATATCATATACTATTCCGTCTAATTTTAAAGATGTGATTTTTATTAACGGATTATCATCTAAAAAATTTTGTAACTTTCTATTTGCAGATATTTGTTGTTCTAAACTATAATTGTCGTCAATGCTGTTGAGTAGTTCTGCGCATTTTGAATAATCGAATTTAAAATAATCCGCAGATAATTCCACTGCTTGTTTAGCTGTTATTTTAACAAATTCCGAAAGCGCGCAAGTTTCGCTTGAATTATGCATCTGAAAATTTTTGTCATTAAATAATTGTTCAGGAGAAAATTCTTCTATGCGCTCTGCTAATTTGACTGTTTCTTCTAAATGTTTTTTATCGTAATTCATATCCAGCATTTCGCGCTCTGTTTTTAAATAACTGTCTTGCGTCTCGGCATTACCGCCGTTTTTGACATTAAAACTGCGTTTGAATATTATATTTTGTATATACCAATCTTCTTTATTAAGATGATGAGCATCATTCACTAATACCGCTGTTTTTCCGTATTTTTCCGCTAATTTAATGATTGCTTCATTAGCGTATAATTGTTCAGGAAAATAATGATAGCCGATTTCAAAGAAAAAATCGTCGCCAAATAGATTCACAAATCTATCGGCGCGATATAAATATTTATCGCTTTTTTTAACTATAGAATTTGCGAGCGCACCGTAAATACAAGCATTCGTGACAATCAAGCCGTCGCGATATTTTTCAAGCAATTGCCAATCTATTAATGACGCTTTGTCGCTTACTGAATATTTTAAACGGCTTTCGATTATTAATCTATATAGATTTGCTAAACCGTCTATATTTTTAGCATACAATATTATATGGTCTTTATTGCTTGCCGCGCCTTTTGATTCCGCGTCATCTACGAAATAGCATTCGCAGCCTAATATCGGTTTTATATTTTGTTTGATGCATTCATAATAAAAAGCAAAATGCAATGATACTAAATTATGGTCAGTAATAGCTATTGCCGGCTGATTATCTTTTTTTATTTTTTCAAGCGCGTCTTTGATTTTTATAGAACTATCTATCAAAAAATGATTATGCAAATGAACATACATAAAAAATTGCGGAAATATATTAATTTAAAATTTTATTTTTACTTTTTACGGATAAATTCCACTGAAATTCAAGCCGCTGGTTTCTGCGAAATTAAACATTATATTCATATTCTGCACTGCTTCGCCTGATGCGCCTTTACAAATATTATCTATACAACTTATTACAATTATCGTTTCTGAATGTTTATCATAATATAAACCAATATCGCAAAAATTAGAATATTTGACAAATTTAGTTTCAGGCAATATACCGTTCGGTAAAATTCTGACAAAATAATCATTTTTATAAAAATTTTTGTATAATTCGATTAATTCATTTGTAGATGTTTCTTTTAACGACTTTAAATAAATAGTACATAACATTCCACGATTCATCGGAACTAAATGCGGAATGAATGTAAGATTTACAGGCTCATAGTTTAATTTGTTCAATTCCTGCGCTATCTCCGGCTGATGACGATGTTGTAAACTATAAGCCAAAAAATTTTCGTTTGTTTCAGAAAAATGCACTCGTTCAGTTAATTTTTTGCCTGCGCCTGATACGCCTGATTTTGCGTCTATTATAATATCGCCGTCAACTAATGAATTTTTTAATAACGGCGCAATACCAAGTATCGAGCAAGTAGGATAGCAGCCCGGATTAGCTATTAATTTCGCAGTCTTAATTTTCTCGCGATACAATTCAGTCAATCCATAAATTGCGTGAGTCAGTAGTTCAGGACATTTGTGTTTTTCTTTATACCAATATTCATAAACATCAACATTTGTAATTCTGAAATCGGCGCTTAAATCTATTATTTTGCAATTATATTTATAAAGTTTTTCAACATATTCCATTGCCGTTAAATGCGGCACTGCTAAAAATACCACATCAGATTCTTTGCCGATTTTTTCAAGATTTGGTTTCTCGCAAGTTATATCAATTACTTTTGTTGAACCGCGAAAAATATTTTCTAATTTTTCGGTTTTATCTTGACTCCAGCACACATATTTGATTTCAGTAAATGGATGATTAGTTAAAATCCTTATTAATTCATAACCTGTATAACCGCTGACTCCGATAATAGAAGCATTTATTTTCGTTTTCATATTAATTAACAATATTTACTCAAAGTATCAAATATTTTTTTTACATATTTTTTATGCGTTCTAAAACTCACAGTTTCTTTATAGCCAATAGCATCTGTTTCATTAAAATTTTTCGCTAATTTTTGACTGATTTTTCCTAAATTTACTTCCGGATTTCTGTAGCGCGCTGAAATACGAACAATATCGGAATCTTTGAATTTTTCAACTACAAAAATTAATTTATCTGGATAAATGTCAAGCAAAAATGAAGCAAGCGGACTTGTTAATCTAAATTCATCGCTTATTACTTCATAATAAATAGGCCCTTTTTTATACTTACTTTTTATTTCTTCGATATGTTCATTTATTTTTTTCAAAAATTTATCACGGCGCTTAATTAATTCTTTATCTTTTTCTAATACACTAATGCTTGGATTTTCATATAATTTTTCTATAATTTTATCGCCCCATTTTTGAATATATTGACAACACCAAAATGTATAGCGAATATCAGGTAATTTTTTAACTTTATCAATTTCATCTTCGATTATTCTGCTTGCTGCTTCGCTATTATAATCCATAATAGAACCGATAGCAGCCAGCCATTTATATTTTTCAGGAATATACTCTTTTAATAAATCATACACAACTAAACAAGTAGAAGGCACTGGCGTAAATTTAGCGCTTATCGGATTTAAAAAAGTAGCAATCGGTTCTTTATCATTAAAATGCGAATCAATATTTATAGCAAAATCATTAAATTCAGCATAATATTCCGGCAAACTAAATCCTTCAAGTATAATTAGTTTGTCTATCTTTTTCTTTTTTATGATTTTTTTTAATTCTTCAAATTCTTTTAATCTTAATTCTGCAAAATTATATAAATGAATATCTTTAATTTTTCGTTCTTTTCTAAGATACAACAGCATATATAACGCTGAAATTTCGCCAGCCGCCGCGCCGTGATAAGCGATTAATACTTCTTCTTTTTTTTGAATATTTTCTAAAAATACTTTGATTTTATGCTGTTGGTATAAATATACGCTTTGATTGCCTTCGACATAGAACATTTTTATTTTCTCCAAAAAAAAATTTAAATGCAAATATTATATTTTAATTTAAAAATAAAACAAGCATAAATCGAGAAAATTATCGGATATTTTTGTCTGAAATTTTTTAGGGTTTGAAATTAAAAGAGTCTAAATATTTGAACGAATATTTCTTTAAACTTTTTAACTGAATAATTTCCGGAAGCGCAAAAGGATTGGCGATAGACGCTTTTTTTACAAATTTAGAAGACAATAGATTCACAGAGCCGACAGGGTCAAAATCTGTTATTTCGCTTTTATACAAATTATTTATAATATCAGCGCAAATGCCAATATTAGATGTTATAAAAAAATCCAAACAATTTTGAGATAATGCCTGTTGTGATTTCGGATTTGACAATATTTGTTTAGTCATTTTAGAATTCAGTAAATTGACAATTTTACCGAATAATGATTTTCTTAAATCGAATGATTTTTTTTGAATTATAATGCTTTTCAAATATTCGTCATTTTCGCGATTGTGGTGTTTTATAAGATATTCTGCTAATGCGCTGAATTGCTTAGGCAGTTTCAAATCAAAAAGCAATTCCCAATAAATATGCGTCATAGTCAATCCGATATTTTTTTTGCGGAATATATTAAACGGCACAAAAAAATTATGAGCTAAACAATCAGCGCTTAAATGCGTAAGATAACCGTAAGCAAATGCCCGTTGATTATCATTATTAGCGTTTTCAAATAATGCAAAGCCGATATCCCAATTATGACTGTGATGTTTATCCGGCTTTGAGCCCTTGCCGACAAATATATCCGGAGCAATAGACCCGTATAAAAAATCATTAGCGTATTTTTTTAAAAGTTTTTTTGTTGAGATAAGAGTAATCAATGATAAATGCGCCAATATATACGAATCAAACATCAGATGCGAAGCCGGTCCCCAAGCGTATAAAGGCGCGGCGCTAATAAAAAAAACAAAAAATATAAAGATAGTTTTTTTTGAAATCATAAATAAAAAAATTATATTCTACCGCGGTCTAATAATGCCGGAGCAGGCGGAACATTAACATTTTTCGGTATTTTTCCGCGTTCTGCAAATATGTCAATCGATATGCCGCCGCGTCTATAAAATAACGCTGTTATTCTTATCCATTTCGGTTTTATGCAATCGTAAATTCTATCTATTATATAATTCGCCACTGTTTCGTGAAATGCGCCGTGATTTCTAAAACTGAAAATAAATAGTTTTAATGATTTTGATTCAACGCAATATTGATTTGGAATATAGTCGATTATTAAATTTCCAAAATCCGGCTGCCCTGTTATCGGGCAAAGCGAAGTAAACTCCGGAATATTAAAACGCACGACATAATCTTTTTTTACTTGATTTTGAAATCTTTCTAATTTCGCTTTTTCTGGTGCGGCAGGATAAACAGTATTTTTATTTTTTAAAATTGTTAAATCATTGTAATCTGATTTCTTCAGCATTTTTTATAGTCCTTTTGATTTTATGACTTCAATTGTTTTAGATACTGCATTAGTCACAGCGCGCGAGGTAATAGTCGAAGCTGTGATAGCGTCAATTTCTCCGCCTTCTTTTTTTAATTTTAATTTTTCAATACCTAATCCTTTAAATTGTTCGCAAAACCAAGGTTTTTTTTCGTCCACTAATTTATTAGTTTGTTTTATTTTTTGAGCGATACTCGAATTCACTTCTTCGATTTTTGCGCCTAACCCGGGCGTCTCGCTGTGCGATAATGGTTTTAGTCCTAATACTTTATAATCATTATCAATAGCAGCTAATAATTTAATATCGCCTGCAAATCCCTGTCCGCTAAATTCCGCGATTATTGCAAGTTTGCCGCCCTGCGCGTCTAATACTTTATAAACCTTGACATTTTCAATTTCAATTGCTTCGCTTATACTTGCCATTTTATTTTTTATTTCATCTGACAGCACATTTTTCTTCGCTTCTTGCAATTTTTTATTTTGATTTTCTGAACGCTGTTTTGCCGTAAGTTGATTAATATATGTTAATGAAATCGCTGAAATTAAGCATATTAATAATAATGTGATTATTGATTTCATTTATTTTCCTCCTATTTTTTTGGTAAAGCCGTAACGCTGCGGCGCTGTTAATTTATCAATCAGCGGAGTAAATGCGTTCATTATTAAAATAGAAAAAGACACGCCTTCTGGATAAGCGCCAAATAATCTGATAATCATTGTAATTATTCCGCAGCCGATACCAAATATTATCATACCTTTATTCGTTAATGGACTAGTGACCATATCAGTAGCCATAAAAATAGCGCCTAGCATCACGCCGCCAGATAAAATATGAAAAATCGGATCAGCGTATCGCGCAGGATCGGAAATATGAAATATTAGTCCAATCAAAAAAACAGAGCCAATAAATGTCAATGGTATATGCCAAGTTATATGTCCGCGCATAAATAAATATATTCCGCCGATAATCAAAGCAAATGCCGATATTTCGCCTAAACTGCCGCCGCAATATCCAAAAAATAATTTTGCATATAAATGGTCGGTTTTCATTAATTCTGTTACACCGCGCTCTTGCAAAATAGATAAAGGCGTAGCAGCTGTAACAACATCAAAATTTGAAAATAATTCTTTTATTGACAAAATTATTTGCGGCTTTTGCCAAGTAGTCATTATAGAAGGCCAGGATATTAATAACACGACTCTGCCGACTAACGCGGGGTTAAAAGGATTATTGCCTAATCCGCCAAATGATATTTTCGCAATTACAATCGCTACAAATGCGCCAATTGCCATAATCCACCACGGCGCATTCGACGGAAGATTCATTGCTAATAACAAACCAGTCACTGCCGCTGATAAATCATTTATAGTTTTCTTTTTCAAAATTAAATGATTAAAAATATATTCAAAAATTATGCAAAACGCGGTAGTCAGCAGCATTGTATATAATGCCCGCAATCCAAAAACTAATACAGCGACAAATGCCGCCGGCATTAATGCGAGCAAAACATCGCGCATTACGCATCTTACTGTTTCGTGTTTTTGTATATGTGGAGAAGATGTTACTTCAAACATAATAGCGCGTAATCCCCTATAAAAAAATTTATTCTATCATTTTTATTGCTTTATTCGGGCATTCTTCTGCGCAGATGCCGCAGCCCTTGCAATAGTCATAATTTATTTCCGGCGGCGCGCCGCGTTTTATAGCCGCTTCCGGACAATATACCCAGCATAATTGACATACGATTTTATTTTTCACAGCGGCTATACATTTAGTTTTATCGAGTTCGGGTTTTTCTATACGCCAGCCGCCGGTCAAGCCAGCTTCGCCTATTGACGGTTTGCTAATAGCCAATATTTTATCTACATCTTTTTTCATTTTATTATTCCGTAATTTTTATAATTTTAAGTTCGTTAAATGAAATTTTCGCAGCTTCAATATTTTTTTGAGAATTTTTTTGACCGAATGTCTCTATAAAAGTTTTTTCAATTGCCGATGAATCATACAAATCAGTAAATTTCGCTAATGCGCCAATTAGCGCGGTGTTTATAATCAAAGCGCCGCCGACATATAGATTTATAGATTTAGCGATATTTGTAGCATTAATAATTGCGATTTCTGAAAATTCTTTATAATATTCCAATTTTTTATATATCTCCGCATCAGCGGAATTAATTAATAATTTTGTTTGATTATGCTTTACTCGTCTTTGACTTATATTATTAAGCAGCGAATCATCAAATAAAATAAAAATATCCGCTTGTTCGATATTCGAATAGATATTTATTTTTTGATTTGCGAGCCGCAGATATGCTTCAACAGGCGCGCCGCGACGTTCAGCTCCGAAAAAAGGAGCGATATTAACATCTTTTATTCCAGTTTTGAAAGCTGCGGCGCCCGCTAATTGCGCGGCTGTTACTATTCCCTGCCCGCCGCGTCCTATAAAAATTAGTTCGACTAAATTTTTAGTATCCATATTCTTTGGAATTTTAGTATCAAAAAAATGAATTGTCAATTTTTATTTTATAAATTGACAAGATTATAAATTTATGATAAAATATATTTTTTAAAATTTATTTTATGGAGTATAATTTAAAATGACGAATTTATTTGCAAGCGTGGTATATGCCGCTGGTCAAGCGCCGGCGCAGCAAGCTGCGGCGCGCCAGCCGAGCGTATTTGAAATGTTATTCCCTTTTATAATTATTATTGCGGTTTTTTATTTAATGGTATTTATGCCGCAGCGTAAAGAGCGTAAAAAACGCGAAGAAATGTTGAAAAATTTAAAAGTCGGCGATAAAGTTATAACATCCGGCGGTATTTATGGCGAAATTGCCAAAATCGAAAATGATGTTGTATATGTAAAAGTAGATAATAATGTAAAATTGAAAATGTTGAAATCAGTTGTGAGTGTAATTAAAGACAATACTCCTTTGGCAAAAGACGAAAAATAATTTTTTATATAAGAAGGTTTTTATTATGGATAAGAAAAAAATAATAGAAATCATTAGAAATGCTGGAATAATAGGCGCGGGCGGCGCAGGTTTTCCGACTTATATGAAATTAAACGCTAACGTTGACACAATAATAATTAATGGCGCAGAGTGCGAACCATTATTGTATAAAGATAAAGAAGTAATGCGTTTATATCCGGAAGAAATGGTAAGCGGTTTAAATATCGCAATGGAATTAACAGGCGCGAAAACCGGCATAATAGCATTAAAAGCAAAAAATAAAGAAGCGATACCGAAATTACAAGAAATTTCAAAAAAATATAAAGGTATCCGCGTAGAGATTATACCTGATGTTTATCCGTCTGGCGACGAAGTAGTGTTAGTGTATGAAGTGACAAAGCGTATTGTGCCGCCTGCTGGAATACCATTACAAGTCGGGTGCGTAGTATCAAATAGCGAGACATTTATAAATATTCATCGCGCTGTAAAAAATAATGAAGCTGTAATTTATAAATATTTGACTATTACCGGCGAAGTTAAGAAGCCGATTACTATAAAAGTTCCGGTTGGTGTAAGAATCAAAGATATACTGTCGTTCGCCGGCGGCGTGACAGTTAGCGATCCGGTATTTATTGACGGCGGTCCTATGATGGGCAGCGTGGTATTTGACGAAAATACTCCGGTCAGCAAAACATCTGCCGGTTATATAGTTTTATCAAAGCAGCATCCGCTGATTATCAGAAAAACATTGCCGCAGCAGTCAACTCAAAGAATCGGCAAAAGCGCGTGCGACCAGTGTTCGTATTGCACAGAATTTTGTCCGCGTTATTTAGTAGGGCATGATGTCAGACCGCACGCTGTTATGCGGTCATTGGGTTTAACAGGCGGACAATATACGGTAAATTCTAAATATTCGTTATTATGCGTTGAATGTAAATTATGCACATTATTTTCATGTCCGGAATTATTGTATCCCGGCGAAACTTGCGGCATATCAAAGCGCGAATTAGCAAAACAAGGAATTAGATATAAATTGCCGGAAGGCGCGGAATTAAAAGCGCATCCGATGCGCGAATTTCGCAAAGTGCCGACAAAACGATTAATCGAAAGATTGAAATTATCTGATTATGATGTATCAGCGCATTTTGAAGAAATAAAATTTCAGCCGAACGAAATCTTTATTTTATTAGCGCAGCAGATCGGCGCAGCTTGCCAGCCGCTTGTAAAAATCGGCGATGCAGTAAAACAAGGGCAGATGATTGGCAAAACGCCAGATGACAAATTAGGCGCTGCGATACATTCAAGCATCAATGGAAAGGTAGTTAATATTACTGATAAATTTATTCATATAAAGAAATAAATTTTTAAGGAAAGTGATGGATATGCAAAATGCTATTGGATTAATAGAAGTTTCAAGTATTGCGCAAGGTTATCTTGTAGCTGATGAAATGCTGAAAGCTGCGGAAGTAGAATTATTAATTGCGCGCACAATATGTTCTGGCAAGCATATAACATTAGTTTGCGGCGAAGTTGGCGCAGTTAAAGCGAGCGTTGAAGCTGGTAGAAGATTTGCCGATTTTGCGCTTGTTGATTCATTGATTATCCCAAATGTCCACGAATCAGTATTTCCAGCGATACGCGGAATGAATGTAATCGATAATCCTGATGCGCTCGGAATAGTAGAGAGTTTTTCAGTTGCCGCATTAATTGAAGGTGCTGATGCCGCTGTAAAAGCCGCACAAGTCCAGTTAATTGAAGTTCGATTAGCAATGGCATTAGGCGGTAAAGCGTTTTTCACGCTGACCGGGACAGTAGCGGATGTCAAAGCGGCGGTTGAAGCGGCTCAGGAATTTATAAAAGAGAAGGGATTATTAGTAAATGCTGTGATTATCCCCGGTCCGCGCAAAGAAATTTATCGCGAGATTATTTAAAAATTTTTATTCTAAAATTATTTTGCTTTTTTTATGGAAAAACTAATTTTGATTGCCGAAGACGATAAGCCGATTAGAATGTTATTGGATATGCGTATAAAAAAAGAAAAAATGCAAACAATATTATGTGAAAACGGTGAAAATGCTCTTGATTATTTGCGGTCAACAAAGCCGAAGCCTGATTTAATAATAACAGATATAATGATGCCAAAATTAAACGGCTATCAATTATGCCGCGAAATAAAATTAGACGAGCAACTAAAAAAAATTCCTGTTTTAATGCTGACAGCAAAACGCGAGATAAAATCAAAATTAACCGGTTTTACGCTCGGCGCAGACGAATATATTTATAAACCATTCGACATATCAAATGTCATAAATCGCGTGAAGGCGCTGCTTGAACGCGCGGAAAAGCCCGCGCCGAAAATTAGATACGGTCAAAATAACACAGTGCTCTTTAAATTACCAAATAATCTTGACGGCTTAACTAAAATAAGAGAAATAGTTATTGAATTGACTGAAATGTATGCGCTTTCAAAAAAAACTTTGCAATATATAGAAGATTTATTTAGCGAATTGACTGACTTAATTTTAAACGCTAATCCTGATAAATTATTTTATCTAAAATTCGCGTATTTCGCAGAATCTTCAACTAAAATTATAATGAAAATGGAAATAGAAGAACCTGAGATATTAGAAAAATTAGACAATCAAATTATCGAAATTTTAAAAAATAAAACTTCTAAATTTTCAAAAAATAATAATTCATATATTTTTGAAATTAATTTTGAATCATTAGACGATATTATTGCTGGAATAAATACAGAATTAAAATCAACTGTATCGAATGTTACAGACAACATAAAACAATTAAAAGAAATAAAGGAATTATGGCAGTAATATGAATGATTTAACAATATTAGACATTTTGCTTGAAGAAAATGTAATTGACGACGCTAAATATTCTGAATTAAAAACGCTGAACGACCGTAGCCAGAAATACATTTTTGAAATTTTAGAAGATGAAAATATAATCAAAGAAGAAGAATTAATCAGACTAATTTCGCGAAGAATAAATATTCCTTATATAAATTTGAATGTATCGCTGATTGACCGAAATATTGTAAATTTGATACCAGAAGAAATTATTAGAACTAATAATGTAATTCCTATTTTTAAAATTCAGAATATGCTCACTGTCGGAATGGTTGATCCAACTGATTTATATTTGATAGATGAACTCAAACAGATTACAGGACTCAATATTTCGCCGGTGCTGGTATCTCAATCGAAATTACGCGGCGTGATAAGTCAATTATTCGGCATTGAAGATTCGATGACTGAATTAGTCAATGCTTTGAAATCAGAAATAACAGCAGAATTTGAAGAAGAAGAATATATTGATTTACAAACAACCGCTGAAGAAGCGCCGATAATAAAACTTGTGAATTTAATTATTGAGCAAGCAATAGTTGACCGCGCATCAGACATTCATATAGAGCCGCAGCATAATAGATTGCGCATTAGATACAGAATAGACGGGCAATTGTATGAAATTCAATCGCCGCCGCGGCAATTTACATCTTCGATAATTTCAAGAATAAAAGTTTTAGCGCGGCTTGATATATCTGAAAAACGCATTCCGCAAGACGGCCGAATAAAATTAAAGGTGAACGAAAGAGATATTGATATACGCGTGTCAACTTCGCCTACAATATTTGGCGAAAAGATAGTAATGCGTTTATTTGACAAAACGCAAATGCTCAGTAGTTTAGAAAATTTAGGATTAAATGAAGAAGCATATAACCGCGTAATAGAGTTATTGAAAAAAAACACCGGTATTTTATTAGTTACAGGACCTACTGGCAGCGGCAAAACAACGACATTATACGCGGCGATACAGCAATTAGATTCTATTAAAAAAAATATTGTTACAATTGAAGACCCAGTAGAATATCAATTGAATAATATTTCTCAAATTGAAGTTAACCCGCGTGTCGGTTTGACTTTTGCTACTGGCTTGCGCTCGATTTTGCGGCAGGATCCAGATATAATGATGGTCGGCGAAATACGCGATATAGAGACCGCTGAAATAGCGATACGGTCAGCGTTAACCGGTCATTTTGTATTAAGCACTTTGCATACTAATAATGCGCCGGATTCATTAACACGTTTAATTAATATGGGAATTGAGCCGTATTTAATTGCCTCGACTTTACAAGCGGTCATAGCGCAGCGGCTCGTGCGAATGCTGTGTAATGACTGCCGCGAGACATTTGTGCCGCCGCGCGAATTTATCAAAGAATTTGAAAAATATGCGAAAAATGAAGAATTAATTTTTTATACAAGTCGCGGCTGCAAAAACTGTAAATATACCGGCTACAAAGGAAGAACAGGAATATTTGAAATTTTAGAGATGAATGATGAAATTAAAAAATTAGTCATTAATAAAGCATCAGTTGAAAATATTAGACAAGCTGCGCTTAATGCCGGAATGCTTACCTTAAAACAAGATGCGTTTGATAAAATTATTCGCGGAATTACAAGTTTAGACGAAGCGCTGAATGTTTTACACGGTGTAGAATAAATGAAAAAATACAGGGTTATTTTCATTAATAATGCCGGCGTAAAAATAGAAGAAATATTAACAGTAGAAAATCAAAATAAAATTGCGGAATATGCTAATGCAAATAATTTGTATGTCAGCAAAGTAATAGATATTAGCAAAGAAAAAACACAATCGTTCGGGGCTGAATTAGTAGTATCGTCAAAAAATCTTATGCTGTTTACTTGGCAATTAGCGATAATGCTCGGGTCCGGCGCTATTATACTTGACGCGTTAAAACTTATCTCAAAACAAATGACAGACATTACATTTAAAAAGATAATACATAATATTGCAAATGATATAGAAAATGGCAAAATATTATCTGATTCAATTGAAAATTATCCGCGTATTTTCTCGCGCGCTTATATTGCCGCGATAAAATCTGGCGAACGAAGTGGTAAATTACCGGAAGTTTTGAATAGTTTAGCGGAATTTATCGACAGACGCGAAGTATTGAAAAACAAATTAAAAACTATACTTACTTATCCGATTGTCCTTTTTTCTGTAGCTATTTTCGGAATAATTTTTTTATTAATTTATGTGCTGCCGCGTTTTGTCAATATCTTCAAGACGCTCGGCGTGACTTCTGCAACTGTAAATATTTTAGTGTTTTTTACTAATATTTTACAAAATTTCGCGCTACCGATTTTGGCAATTTTCTTCATAGCGGTTTTTGCAACTTATATAATTTTTAAAACAATTAACAAACCTGAATATTTTGATTATCTAAAAATTAAAATTCCGTTTATAGGCGCGCTTATAACAAAAGTAAATATTTCTATTTTTGCGAATACTCTGCAAATACTATTAGACAGTGGTAATGCCGTTGTTGATTCTGTTAAAATTGCGGCAAACGCTGTGCCGAACCGCTATATCTCGCAAAAAATTTTAGTTGTCATACCTTTTATTGAAAACGGCGAGCCACTGAATAAAGCATTAGAAAAAAGCGGGCAATTTTCTGATTTAGCGCTGCATTTGATTTATGTCGGCGAACGGTCGGGTACGCTTTCTGAAATGCTAAAAAAAGTCAATACATTTTATTCGCGCGAAGTAGAATTCACAGTATCAGAAACCTTAGCTATTATCGAGCCATTGATTTTAGTAATTTTAGGTTTGATAGTTTGTTTAATTGCAATGTCTATATTTCTGCCGATAAATGATTTTATAAGATCTTTACAACGAAGATGACAATTATTTTTTACTATTAAAATTTTAATTATTTTTATAGGAGTAATTAAAATATGGAAAATAAATAATAGTCGCGAACGATGGAACGGTAGAGCGGCATTTGTTATTGCCGCAATAGGTTCTGCCGTAGGATTAGGCAATGTCTGGCGGTTTCCGTATATTGCTTATAAAAACGGCGGCGGAGCATTTTTAGTGCCGTTTTTCATTGCGCTTTTTACTGCCGGCATACCATTAATGATTTTGGAATATGCGCTCGGGCAATTATATCAAAAAGGCGCGCCGCAAGCAGTAGAGCAAGTAAACAAAAAATTTAAGTTTGTCGGCTGGTGGGCGATATTCATTGCGCTTGTGATTTCAATCTATTATGCTGTTGTGATGGCATGGTGCTGGGTCTATACATATTATTCTTTTTCAATGGCGTGGGCTGGTATTGAAAAAGATTTCTTTTTTAAAAATATTTTAAATTTGATAGTGCCTACTAATGACAAGCCGTTTTTATTAGGCGCAATAAATTTTAAAATTTTAATCGGATTGGCGATTACTTGGCTATCAGTTTATTTTATCATATACAAAGGCGTACATCGCGTGGGAAAAGTAGTTATGCTGACTGTGCCGCTACCTGTAATTTTATTGATTATACTTTTTATACGAGCATTTACATTAGACGGCGCAGTGCAAGGTATTACATATTATTTGACTCCCGATTGGTCGAAATTATCTAATCCGCAGGTTTGGCTTGATGCTTACAGTCAAATATTTTTTTCGCTGTCATTGGGTTGCGGAATAATGATTTCTTACGCATCTTATAAACCGCGTAATAGCGATATTGTAAATAATGCATTCTTGACTTCATTAGTAGATGTTCTTATTTCTTTTTTTGCCGGGTTTGTTGTATTTAGCACGCTTGGTTTTTTGGCAGTCCAAAAAAATGTAGCAATTAATGATTTGGCAATTAGCGGACCTGGACTGGCATTTATAACATATCCTTCAGCAATTGCTACTCTGCCGGGCGGTTATTTTGTCCAAGGACTGTTTGGTATTATATTTTTTATGACGCTTTTGACGCTCGGTATTGATTCGCTATTCTCGCTCGTTGAAGGAGCGATAACAGCATTTAACGATGAGTTCCCAAAATTTAATCGCAAATATTTGACTATGTTTTTTTGTGTAATGTGTTTTATATTCGGGATAGTATTTTGCACTCAGTCAGGTCTGATTTGGCTTGATATTGTTGACCATTGGATGACTAATTATGGAATGATTATTATTGGATTATTGCAGTGCTTAATAATCGGTTATTTTTTTGATATAACTCAATTGCGCAAAGAAATATCAGAAATATCAGAAATAAAATTAGGCAGATGGTGGGACGATTTGATTAGAATAGTTGTGCCCGGAATACTTATAACATTATTAATTTTGATTTTGATGCAAGAATTCAAACAGCCGTATGAGGGCTATCCCCAGCAATTACTAAATTTTGCAGGCTGGACAATAGTAGCAGTATTAATCATTCTTTCATTTATTTTCGCAAAATTTTTTAGTCCGCTATTTTTTATATTTATCGGATTAATATTTTATCTGATTTTTAGAATTAAATTTCCTGTTTTGATTTCAATGGTAGCGGCGTTCGGATTCGCTGTTATTCTTGGAAGTTTGGTTATTTGTTTGAAAAAAGCGCTGGCATCTAATAAAAAATAATAATAAGAAATTATCGCAGCGCTGATTTATTTTTAAACAGAGTTCCCAAAAAGGTTAAAAAAATAGTAAAAAGAAAGTATTGAAAAAAGGGGGGAAAACCGCATTTTATAGTGTATAATGTCCTGAAAAGTCAAGACAAAAAAAATCAAGCGACTTTTCCTTTTTTAAACCTAAAATTAATCAACTACTTGTTACCATAATAAACTTGTTCAGGGCATAAATTATCAATAGCCGAATGTTCACGCAAAAAATTATATTTATTAAAAAAACAAATCAAACCATAATATTGAAAACGGTCTGTTAAAAATTTACTAAATATTTTTCAATTCTAAAATTTATAAAAAAAACAGTGTATAAAATTATAGACAATTAATAAAAAAAAATTTAAAACTATCAAAAAACATTAAAAAAAATATATATAGTATTTTGAAAATGAAAAAAAATAAAAAAAAAATAAAATATGGAAAAAAAAATGCTTTACTATAATAATATCTTTAAAAATTTTATGGAATTAAGGAGTTTTGTTATGAAGACAAAAACAATAAAAATTTTATTTTTGATTTTAGTGCAAATTGCATTAATGGCAAATTTTATATTTGCAACAGATAACATTGTGTTATCTAAAATTACTGGAAAGGTCAGAGTGAAAATAGATGCAGCGTCTGATTGGGAAAACGGCAAAGAAGGAATGATATTGAATCAACAGAGCAGGGTGCGGACTTTTACGAATTCAATTGCAGAATTGACAATGGATGCGGGAAAAACAACTTTTGTTGTGAGAGAAAATACGGAAATAGTTGTTCAAGATTATTCAACCAACCAGAAAACAAATGCCAAAAATCGAGATATTAAAGTAAATTTTGGCGGCGTAAAATTTAATGTTGACAAATTAAAAGATCAATCATCATCATTTAAAATTTCCACTCCGAGCGCAGTTTGCGGCGTGCGCGGCACCGAAGGTATAATTAGTGCGCAGGGTGAAGAAAAGCCATCGCAATTTACATTGACAGAAGGTAATGTGTTTGTAACAGATGAAAGCGGTTCAAAAGGCAATCCTGTTGACGCTGGAAATACATTAATGAAAAATACAGATGGCAGCGTAGAATTCAGAGAAAATCGCCCTGAAGATGTTGACGATGCTTTTTTTAAGCCGATAGATAAAAAATATACAGATTTATTAGAAAAAATAAATATAGTTTGGACAGAAAAAAGAAATGACGGTTATATTTTAACTGGTTTTGAAGGTCTGAAAAAAAGAGCGGAAAATTCTTTTGCTTCAAGACAATTCGCTAAATTTGAAAAAGAAGCGGCTCAATTTTTAAACGAAATAGAAAACGCAAAAAAATCAGAGAATCAATTTGCCGGCGAATATTCAAAAGCGCAAGCAGAAATAGATAATTTGGTTAAAGAAAAATTTGGAAGATTCGATATTGAAAATTCAATGTTAAAAATAAAAGATGCAGAAGATTTATATAATTCCGCGAAATATAAAGAAGCGGTTGATTTACTAAAACAGATAATTCAAGAATTAAAAACAGCGGCAGTTAAATCAGAATTTGTTGATTTAGAAAAACAAGAAGAAGAAATCTCAAATGAAATATTAGAAAAAGGAAAAGCGGGCTTTATAGTAACCGAAGGGGAGATACTATTTAAAAACGCATTAGCCGCACATCAAAGCAAAAATTTTGTAGAAGTTATATCTTTGTTGAAAGAAGCGCGTAAGGCATTGGCATTAGCGCGGAGAAAGGCGCCGGAAGGATTGGATGAAAGAATAAAAGAGACAGTAAAACTGGTAGAAACCAAAAAAGAGGCAGGTTTGAAGGTTGATGAATTGTTTATTGTTTTGCAAAAGGTTCAGGAGGCGTTTGCCGCTGATAAATTTGTAGAAGTTCAAAATTTAATAGATTTTATTAATAAACAGATAGCTGCGTTAGAAGGTAAAAAAATAGAAAAGAAAATAGAAATAACATTAGGAGATATAAAATATTTACAAAAAGAAGCTATAATATCAGGTATTATAAATAACGGCGCATCTGATATTTTAGTAAATGGCGTGAAAAGAGCGACAAGCGATGATGCTGGTTCTTTTAGGATCGTAGAAAAACAGGAATTAAAAGATAAGCAATTAAAAATACAGGCAGTTGCAAAAGACGGAAAAAAATCATCTGAAGTACAAGTGGTGGTAAAAGCAATAGAAGATATAAAGCCGCCAGTATTGGTAGTTTCATCCCCGGAATATACGGCAAATACAGTTAAAATCAAAGGATTTGCCGAAGATGATATAGAATTGAAAGCGATAAGAATAAATGGTGAACTTTTGAATTTTGATGCTCGCGGTATATTTGAAAAAATATTGGTAATGGACGAAAAACTCCAGTCAGCTTTGGTTGAAGCAGAAGACGGCAGTGGAAAGAAGACAACAGTAGTAGTGACATTGCAAGACAACTTAGCGCCAGTAGTAGATGTTATATCCGCGGTTATTGAAAATGGTAGAGCGATATTAGAAGTGCGCGCAACAGATAATATTGCATTACAGGAAATTACTATTAATGGTCAACCAATCGCAATGACATTACCGCCAACAGGGGGAGTTTTTAAATATACAATAGCAATAAATAAAGATATGATTAAAGTAGACGGCGGTAAGGAAATAGTCGAATTGAAAGTCAAGGCATTAGATAAAGCTGGGTTGTTATCTGAAAAGATAGCGAAAGCAGAATTACCTCCAGATGTTAATGCTCCGGAATTAGTTTGGGATGTTAGATTAGAAGGTAATTTAGTAGTTGTTAAGGGGTTAGCGACAGACAATAAACCGAATGATAGAGGTATTGCTTCATTAAAGATAAATGGCGAGCAAGTACGCATATTTGATAATGGTGCATTTGAAAGAACTTTTGAAGTTAAAGTAAAACCGCCGGTATTGAGAATAGTAGAAACCGTAATTGATAGAGCATCTGGAAAATATAGAATTAAAGGTATGTTAGCAGAAGGTGAAATTATTCCTACAAAATTTGAAGCAGAATTAGCAGATTTAGCTAAGCCAGCGCATATAGTAAAACAGCAAAAGAGTATAACTACTAATTTTACAGTTTTAGCAAATGGTCAGAGATTGCAGTTAGGGCCAGATGGTTCATTTATATTTGAAGCGCCAGTTGAATTGCCTGTTTTATTTGATATAAAATATAATGATTTTACATTTTTTACAAGATATTTTACAGTACCAGCGGCAAAATTCCGTTCTGAATTAAAAATTCCAGCAGATGCAAATGAAGGTGTATTGACATTGGAATTACAGACAGAAGATGGTCGTTTAATGCCACTGTATGCAGCAGAAGTATTTCCAAATGGCTCTGTGATAGTAGAAGGCGTTGCATATCCAAAATCATTGGCGCCGCAGCCAGAATTTATCGCAGGACTTGCTGTAAAATATACTTTTAGAAATGCTTTTGGCGCAGTTACTCATCAAGGGACAATAGAATTAAAGCGCGCAGAAGATATCCCGATTTCATTAGCGACAGCGATAATGTCTGCAAATTTAAGAAGATTAGAGACAAAAGTAAAATTAGAGCAGAAATTTGCGATTTTATATAAAGGAAAATTAGTTATTGAATCAGCGGTTAAAACAGGGAAAATAAATTTAGCGGTAGTTGAGCAGGGTGCGAGTATTTTAAAACCGTTGAATAATGAAACGATTGAGGCGTCAAAAGAAAATAAAGAATTAGCTCTTGAAGCTGCGGTGATAGAATCAGCAGGAATGCCAGAAATATTGAATGTAAATATTAAATATATAGATGCTAATGGTAACATTTATAAAACAGAAAAAGTTACATTAGCTAGATCAGCAGAAAAATTACCAGAGGCAGTAGTAGCGGCTCAAATAAAAGTAATAGATTTAAATACATTAGCGCTTCCACAGAATACGATATTATATGCTGCAAAATCAATATTGACTGACAAAGCTGTAAAAGGAAAGATAGTAGTAGAAATAGCAGAGCCGGGTGCTGTGGTATTGCGTCCGTCTGTTGGTCGCGTATTTGAAATGGTGCCTGGTGGCAGAGAAATAATTTTAAATGCCGGTATATTGAGCGGTTCGCTGCCACAGTTGCCAGAAGTATTGACAGCGGTTATAAGATATATTGACGAAAAAGGTGCGACATATAGAACTGATAGGGTAGCGCTTGCAAGACAAGCTGATATTTTAAGCGAAGGCGTATATCGTCAAGCACCGCGCAGCGTGGAATGTGAAATTATACCGCTTCCGCCTGTTGCGATAATATATACAGCGCGTAATTTAATAGATGCGCAAGCGAAAAAAGGAAAAGTAACAATAGAAATTACAAGTTCTCTCGGGGCGATTGTTCAGCCGATAAATGGCGCTGTAATAGAACCGGGTAAAGAAATAATTATAAATGCAGGCATATTAAGCGACGTCCAAAATATTCCGGATGTGATTAATATATCTTTGAAATATTATGATGTAAATAATGTGTTATATAAGACAGTGCCAGTGGCGCTGACGAAGACAAGTGCCCCAGTACCGGCTACGATATTAGAGGGTGCTCGAAAAATAGTAGAAACTGTAATTGAAGCAGGTATCGAACCGATTTATAAATATGTAGGGACATTAAATATGCCTGCGGATTTTAGGAATGTAGTGCTTACGCCGGATTTATTTAAGTTGACTGTAACAAATGAAGGCGTTGGGATTGTGAATGTGTCTTGGGATGCATTACGCGGCGCGAATGAATATATCTTGAAATGGCAGTTTAAGGGTTCATCTGAAATGTCAAGGATAATTGTTCCGCAAAATAATAATATAGGCAGACAGATAATAAGATTAGATAATTTAGCAGGCGACGGCGATGAAATAAAATTTAAACCGATAATTACAAATGGGACATTTAATACAGTTGGCGAAAAAATAAGATTAGAATGGCGCGAACAAGATTTACTGCTTGATGTTTGGGTTATTGCAAAAATCGGCGCATTTGAAGCAGGCAGACAAAAGATAAAAATTATTCCGCAGATAAAACCGTCATTGATAAAAATTGAGCCGGAAGTAAATGAAATAACAGTTGATAATCCGATTAGAGTAGCGGTATATTCAACTGAAAAATTATCATCAGTAAATTTAGATGTGCAGATTACTTATTTTGACCAGAATGCGCAGATAGCGAATAAGACATTAGCGCCATTAAATTGCGCGTTTATAAATCAAGTGAATGAAGTAGCATTGAACGATGTTAAATCAGCGCCGGAATTTAGGGAAGTATTGGTAAATTTACCTAATCCGAATGCTGGTAAAGAAATAATAAGTGCAAAACGCACTGATTTCAAACCGAGCTTTGAATTTGAAATATATGGCGCAGAAGATCCGATGATTCCGACAATTAATAATTATCAATTTAGAGTAGAACGCAGGAATTTGCGCGATAAATTAAATCACGAAGTGCCAGATATGACAGTAAGGTTAGACGGCTCTGTATTAGATAAACTTTTACAAACAAAAGATTATAATTTTATAATTGTTGCTTATGATGCATTTAGTAGAAGAAGTCAGATTTCAGATGTCAGAAAGGTTAATAAATTTAGACAATATGAATTTGTAATAAAATCAGTAATACAAGTTGGTAATATGGCAGCAATCGAATGGGAACCGGAAATAGCGTTAAATTTTGGCCATTATATTATTGAATATTCATATACAATTAATAATCAGACATATTTGGCGTCAACTTCAAGAATAACGAATCGTTTAGTATCTACTTTTGAGTTACCGATTTATCCTGCAGCACAATATAGATTTAAAGTAAAATCATACGATACAGCAGGAAATTTATTAAAAGAAACGCAGGAATTTTTATTCACTTCTGCGTCAAGACAATTAACGATTACGGATGCAACTTATTTAATGTTTGACGATAAAGTGAGATTGACTTGGTCTCAGCCAGTTGCGCCTAATTTAGGTATTTATAGAGTTGAATATACAAAAGGTTCTGATCCTATCCAAACTCTATTAGTTTCAAATGTAAATTTTGCAGAAATTCCAGTATATCCGGGAAAAACATATAATTTTAATGTAAAATTGTTATTTTCTAATAGTGAATTATTAGTTTCGAGCGTTTATAATTATGCTGTTCCTTATAATTTTAAAATTTGGACTATTATTTCGCCAGAAGAAGATGGCATTTGGGTAGAATGGACGGAACATCCAAACGCGGCATATTACAAGGTAAAATGGAATTTAAGTGATGGTTCTGGTTCGTTAGCGCCTGCATATGTAGTTCAATATATTCACAGTGGCGAGAAAATTTTATATCCGCCGTATAACAATAGTTATTTTATTGAAAAATTAGAGCCGAGCAGACAATATAGCGTAGTAGTAGAAGCATATTCATCAAATGGCGTAAAATTAGCAGCAACAGAATCTAAAAATCAAACTGTTAGCACTACTTCAACTTTACAAAAAATTACAAATTTTGAGATATTAGAAGCGCGGCCAGGGAATACTGATGGGTCATTATTTGTAAGATGGCAGACAATCCATCAAAATGATTCGCGGATAGTAAATTATATTGTTCATATTGGTGAAGAAGATATGCCAGATACTCAACGTCGTGAATTTAGTGTGAGATTAGGATTAGTAGATAGATATGAATTTACTGGTATTCCAGCAGGCATGAAATTTGATATCGGCGTAGTGGCAGTATCAGAAGATATGACTATGTTATTTGAAACACAAGAACAGATTGCGTATTCAAAATTAACTAGTTTTACTCCTCCGCCATTTAGTATAGAGGAGTATCATCCTGGTCCATTGGCAGGTACTATAGGCTTGAAAATAAATCCTGATTTTAATAATGGTATTGTAAAATATCGTGTAATATGGTCAACAACACCAGGTGTAACATTACAAAACAAACAAGGAGAATATTTAACGCCTGATGTAAATATGTGGATAAATATAAAAAATTTAGTTCCAGGCCGATTGTATTATGTAAAAGTAATTTCTGTTGATTATACTGGCGCAAATAAAAGCATTTCAAATGAAGTTGCAGTGCAAGCGTCAGAAGGATTTGCTCATTGGTTTACGCTAAACGCAGTATCAAATGAAGTGAGTGAAGTATCATTGAATTGGACAGAAGATATTTATCCATATATAGAAGATGATGTGGATTACGAAGTAGCGTATTATAAGATTTTTTATGATACAGTTCAAATAACTTCAAATTCGCCAAATATTAATGTAGGGAATATTACTGAATATACTTTAAGTAATTTAATTCCTGGAGCATATTATAATATTGTTGTTTCTTCGTTTGATGCTAATAATCAGCTTTTACATAAAGCATATAGAAACATTCAAGTTTTAGATGGTGGCAGTCAGCAGAATATTCAGATTAATGAGGTATTTAAAATTTCCGATAATACAATACGCGTAGAATGGACGCCATATCTCGCGCAAAATTTATATAAATATAGTGTCGGAATATCGTTAAATAATAATTTTAGCAACGTTGAATGGTATGATTGTTTTGATAGTTTCGTTATTATTGATAATTTAATAAGTGATAGTTTATATTATTTAAAGGTTAAAGCGGTTGAAGAAAATAATAATGTTTTAAGTATAAGCGATGTTTTTGAATATTATTTAGAAGGATCGCAGCAGCAATATTCGTTTGAAATTAATTATATAAATCAGCAGTTTGATAAGAGTGTATTTATTGGTTGGAATACCCATCCAGATACTTTAATAACCGAATATCGAATAGAATATAAAGTATTAGGCGCGGCATATTGGGCTTTCGGACCAGTAACAAGTGATTTTTATGGAATAATAGAAAAATATCATTTTACAAGCAGCGA
>JAKPEO010000072.1 GCA_029551925.1 bacterium | reverse complement strand
AATCTGTCCTGTAATAAAATCAGATTTATCAGAACATAAATATTCTACCATATTAGCTATATCTTTAGGTTCACCTGGTCTTTTCAAAGGTATTAATTCTATTCTTTTTTTTATTTCATTTTTTGTTCTACCAATTTTTTTTAAAAAAGTGTCATTCTTGCACAAATGCACTAATGACCTTTTATTTTTCTTTTTCCTTATTTTTTATTATTTATTTAAAAAATTGTTTTTATTATTTCTTCTACTATTTTCTTTTTCTCTTCTTTGTTTTTTATCCTTTTTATTGCCATTGATATCCTTGATTCATTTATACCAACTAATTTTGCTTCTCTTTTTATTTTTCTATAACCCCAACAAGCATAATTATGAGCTATATACCAGCTTATTTGTTCAAATGCTATTCTTTTATTTTTCCATAATGGTATTATCTTATATTCTTTTATAGCTTCTTCTGTTTTATGTTTTATCTCTTCCCAACTAATGTTTCTTTCTACTTTATCACTCTTTCGATTGATATTTTCTTCTGATATTACTTCTATTTTTCGTCGTTCTTTTTTTTTTAAAAGTTCTTCTCTATATTCTTTCGTCGCTAAAAAAGAACCTCTATGATTTTTTTGAAAATTCTCATATATTTTCTCTGCTTCTAAATTATTTAACCATTCCTTTATTCTTATCTTATTTGCTTCATTTTTTATATATTTTTCTTTAAATATATATTCCCATAATTTTGGCAAACATATTTTTTCTTCATTCAAATTTAATAAATCGTTTGCACTGCTGTATGGATACTCAAATATATTTTTCACTATTTTAGCTTTTACTGGATTTAACAATACATATTTTACTACAGTCTCAAAATATAATTCTGTTTGCACTATCAATGTTTTTGTTCTTCCTTGAAAAAGATGACCTGTCCGTTCATATTTTCTATTCAATGTTTGAGCTGAAGTCGTTAAAAATCTTTGTAAAAATTTTGATATTTCTCCTGTGATTGTTTGTATTACATAATGAAAATGAGTTGGCATAATACAATAACTGAATGTTTTTATTTGATAATATTTTGCGATTTCATAATAAATATTTAAAAATGTTTTATAATCTTCATCCGTCTTAAAAAATGGATGTTTATCGACAAATCTATTTATTATATGAAATACAGCATTTGGATATGTTATTCTTGGTCCTCTCATACGACTACCTCTTATTTTACTTTAAATTTTTTATTTTTTATCTTTATTAACTTTTCAATAATGCTTATTTAAATTAACCACAAGAAATTTCGCTACAACTCTATTTTTAATTTCATTAAAAGTATCGAAAAATTAAAAATTATTTGTCCAAAATTTAATTTAATTCAATTAACTATATAAAAGAATATTCAGAAAATATTTGACACTTTTTATATTTAAACATTTTTTTCTCATTTTATCTATTTTAATATTCATTTGTGCATTTGTGCAAGAATGACACTTTTTTCTATGACACTTTTTTCCTTTTTCACTTTTTTTCAACATCTAAAACCTTTATAAATACTATCCGCTTCAATATTCTTTATTACTACCGCGCCTGCACCAATCACAGCATTTGCGCCAATTGTTATTTTATTACTAACTACACAACCAATACCTAAAAATACTGCTTCGCCAATATTAACATTTCCTGCAATAGCTACACCCGGACAAATATGAGAATGACTGCCAATTTTTGTATCATGGTCAATTGTAGTATTAGGATAAATTATAACATTATCTCCTATTTCCGCTTCAATGCCTATTGAAACATTTTTCATTATAATCACATTCTGCCCGAATTTTGCGGTCCGCGCAATACGCGTCGATTCATCTATCAAATTTATTGTCTTAAATTTTTTTAAAATCAAATTTTCATAAATCTTTCTGCGAGCATTATTACTTTTATCTGTTCCTACACAATTCAGCGCATATTCAATTTTCTCTGAATATTTATCTAATACTTCATCTTTCCCTAAATATTCGTATTTTTTTATTTCTTCGTTTTTTTCAAGAGCTGTATAGCCAATAATTTTATATTCATCTGAATACATTTCTTCTATCATATCAATCGCTATCCGTGCTAAACAACCGCCGCCAATAATTATTAATTCTTTCATAAAAAATATCCCAGCCTTTTTTATTATTCAATAAATCTTAATTATTACTATCAAAAATATTCCACGCTAATTTTTATTAATTTGCCATTTAGTTTTTTCAAAAGCTCATCTTTTTTTTCAATATTAACAAGAATAACAGAATGCGAAACATCAAAATCAGATAATTCATTAATTGTATAAACGCGCTTGTTAAATTTTAAAGATATTCCAGTATCATCAATAAAACCCCTGATATTAAATTCAAAATTTTGCAAAGCTAAATAAATAATTTCTGACCAGTCATCAGTTCCAAAAATAAAAACATCATTAATTTTTTTTGCAGATAATTCTTCAAGTTTTTGCAGCAGCGCTTGTTTAGCGCCAGAATAATAATGAATATTTTTTTTTAAATAATATAAATTATAATGCAGTCGTTCATTAAAGCCCTTAGGAGTAAGGATATAATGAATAGATTGAGCATTACCTGTTTTTTTGATTTTCAACAATCCCTTGTTAACTAATTTTTTAAGAAACATATTAACAAGTCCTAGAGATAATCCGAGCGAATTAGAAATTTTACGCTGTGATAATTCTTTATTATCGCTATTATCGCTTATAAAATTTAAAATTTCTATTTCCCGTTCTGATATTTTCATAACATCAAATTCTCCGTAAAAAATTAAAAATTTATTGATAAAAAATTTTTGGAAGCTAAAATATTTTTTTCTAAACGATGGTAAAATCTAAAAAAAATATCGAAATAATTTTAAAATTAAAAAATATTGCGGAATTTTACAATAAAAGACACTTTCTACGATTTAATAATCAATACTGTTCTTCGTTCATAAAATTGTAAAAAAAAATAATAATATCGCCGCAACAGATATTATTATTTTTTACACTCGTAAAAAACAAGTGTTCAATTTTTGAACAGTATAATAACAAAAAAATATTTGTCAATTTTTTTTGAAGTTAAATTGTTATCCGATTTCTACCGTTTTTCTTGGATTCGTATAATTTATTATCAGCGATTCTGACGAGCGAAAGCACATCATTGCCTTCGTCTGGAAAAAGAGTGATGCCACCGCTAATCGTAACATTTAAAACTTTATCTTCATAATAAAAAGTTTGATTTTCTATTGTAATTCGCAAATTTTCTGCTAAATTAAATAATTCTTGCGCGTTTATGTCTGGGCAGATAGCCAAAAATTCTTCGCCGCCATAGCGCACGCAAATATCTTGCGTGCGCATTGATTTTTTGAAAATACTAGCTACATTTATAAGCACAAAATCGCCAGCCTGATGCCCGTATGTATCATTAAATTTTTTGAAAAAATCAATGTCAAACAGCAAAAATCCCAATTTTTTATTATATCTTTTTGCTCGTTTTAGTTCTTCTTCCGAAATGTATCTGTAATAGCCGTGATTGTACAAATTCGTTAACTTGTCTTTAACTGACAATTCATATAATTGTATCTGATGACTTTTAACTTTAATATAAGACAGCAATAAATCAATATGCATAGAATATTCAGGATTCAGCGGAATATTCAAAACAAAAATCAAAAAATGCTTTAAATTATCGTATTCTCCAATAAAAGCATAATACCAATAATTTCCTTCGCAATCAAAATATTTCAATTGAAAATCATCGGCGTTCATAACTAAATAATCAGTAAACTGCTGCCCGAAATTTTCAGTTAATTGCTGCGTATCAAATATTTTATAGTCTATCTTAAAAGGCAGCACTAATTTCAATTTTTCTTTTATGCAATTTTCAAAAGCATAATAATTAAATTCCGTTTGAAGTAAATCAGTAATAAATCTCAAAAATTTAAAAAACTGCTGATTTTCAGAATAACTTATCTCCTGCGATAATTGACAAATAGCGCTCACTCTGCAAAATCCGCAATGTCTGCCAGTCTTTCTAGGAAAACGCTCTATATCACCTTGCAAGTATTCTTTTACTTTTTCTACAAAATAATTATAATATTCCTGAAAATCATTAAGCGTGATAGTAAAATCATTAATTTGCAAACTTCTCAAAAATATTCGTCTATATACCACTGTCTGCACATTAAAATTTTTAAAAATTCCGATTATTCTATTAAGCGCATTAAAATCTTCAAACACATCAAATTTAGTTTTAAGCGCCTTTGACGAATAAGGCGAAACAGAATATTCAAGAATCAAAAATTTATTCAATGCCGCATAATATTCGCCAAACTGATATTTGGCAAAATATTCAATACCGTCAATTTTATAAGTCAAAGTTTTATCCATAAAATTATACAGTTTATGGATGTCATTGTGAAAATAAAAATTTTTCAATATTTCAATCGCTTCAAGACCGAATGCTCGCTCTTCTTCAACGCTAAAATAATTATCGCCTATCCAATTAGCCCGCAGATAATTTTCTAAATTTTGCAAAGTGCGGCAGTTAAGCGGATTCTTATAAAAATCGCGGATTGCAGCATATATGGACTTTGCAAAATCTAAATTTTTATTGGTATATAACGCGGCATTATCCCCTTGACCGCTGTAATGCAGTAATTTTACTTTATAAGGACACTGCCAATAATCATATAAAATATTGTTATTTATTTTTTTCAAAACGGCAATTTCCTAATATCTTCAATTTTTGAATAATCATTTTGGTATTCGCGCAGCACAATAAAACAACTGCGAAATTCCTGTATCAACTGATTATTAAAAATATAAAAATATTCATTATTCAAAATAATATACAAATCAACTTCATTAACAATTAAAATATTAGTATTAATCGAATTTTGGCAGATGTTAATCTTTTTTAGCGCTTTATTTTCTTTTAAATCATCGTCTATAAACATTTCAGCATTTTGCGATATGTATATTTCAGCAGATGAATAAGTCAATATTTTTTTTACCATCTCAATATCATCTGAAAATAATTCTACTTTCTGATTAAGATTAGTCAAAACATTATCTGAAAATATATCGACATTACGATAATACGAATAACATATATTACCCAACAAAAAATTTATTTTATCGATGTTATTCTTTAATTCTCTAAAATTGTCAATAGCAGTATGATTAGAAAAAATATTTTTAAATTCTTCTAAATACGCATTTTTTAAATTATTAACAAAGCCCTTATAATTTTCAAATACTCGCGTTTTACCTTCAAAATCTGTCTGAATTTTGTATTCATTCAGTTTTTCTTCATATTCTTTATATAAAGTTTCCTTCTGCTGAACTAATTTATTATTCAAAAATTCTATTTCTTTTTTTAATTCATTAATTTTATTTTCGTAATTTTCAGTTAATGCGTCTAATTTTAATTTATTTTCTTTTGTTTCGCGTTTTATTTTTTTATCTAAAAGCAAAAATTCGTTAATTGCATAAATCAGCAAAAACACGCATAACAAAATTAAAACAACAAGCGATGCATTTTTTTGATTTATTAAATCGCCGCCGACCAAATCCGGAAAAAAATAAAAAAACAGATAAATTATTATGCAAAATAAAACAATGAATATTATATTTAAAATTCTGTTAATCATTCAGAAAACTCACTCCTGAAAAAATTAACCTAACAATTCAGCGGCAATTTGCGCGAGTTCGCTTCGTTCGCCTTTTCTAAATGTTATATGCGCTGCAAGCGGCTGATTCTTAAAACGCTCGACTAAATAAGTTAAACCATTGCTGTCAGAATCAAGATAAGGATGGTCAATCTGATAAGGATCGCCTGTAAAAACAATTTTAGTATTTGCGCCTACTCGCGTAATAATTGTTTTTATTTCATGCGGCGTAAGATTTTGCGCTTCATCTACTATTATAAATTGATTAGGAATACTGCGCCCGCGAATATAAGTCACCGCTTCTAATTCAATCACATTATTTTCTATTAAATTTTCAAGTTCACCACTTGCGCTCAACGAACTATTTGATTCTTTAAATAAAAATTCTAAATTATCAGAAATCGGCTGCATTCGCGGCATCAATTTTTCATACACATCGCCGGGCAAATATCCCAAATCCTTGCCTAATGGTATAATCGGTCTTGACACCAATAATTTTGAATATTTATTTTCATCTAATACTTTTGCCAAACCAGTAGCAAGCGCTAATAATGTCTTGCCAGTGCCTGCAAATCCGACAAGCGTAACTAATTTTATTTCATCATTCAACAACAAATCAAAAGCAAATAACTGCTCAACATTTTTTGGTCTTATTCCCCAAACCTTAGAACTATCGTATTTCAGCAATCTAATTAATTTTTCTTTTTTATCGTATATTCCGTATAATTGCTGCAAATTTTCGGAATTTATTATTAAGCATTGATTGCTAAATAAATTATCAATTTCGTATTTTAATTTTCTATTATTCGCTAATATTTCATATTGGTCAGTTGAAATTTCTATCTGCGCTACGCCTGAGTATAATTCTTCAATATTAACTTTATCTACTTCATAATCTTCTGCTTCTATTTCTAATGCGTCTGCTTTTATGCGCATATTCAAATCTTTTGAAATCAAAATAACTTTATTGCCGGCTTTTTGCAAACTCAAAGCAAGCGCTAATATTCTATTATCAGCAGTTGGATTGCGCAATTCCTGCGGCAAATCATTCAAAGCGTTCATATCAGAAAGCATTACTTTCAATATTCCGCCATTAGCTAAATTCGCGCCCTCTGATAGTTTGTTTTCATTTTTTCGCAAATCATCTAATATCCGCGAAACAATGCGGCAGTTTCTACCGACTTCATCCATTCTTTTTTTAAATGTGTCTAATTCTTCAAGCACGACAATCGGAATAACTACAATATTATCTTGAAATTTAAAAATGCAATTTGCGTCATGCAATAAAACATTCGTATCAATAATAAATATTTTCTTCATTTTAATTAAGCGTCCGGACAATAATTTATTGTATCTACTATTGCTACTGCGGTTTTATCTATCGGCGGGAATGGTTCAGGAAACGGCAGCATCGCTTCGCCGCCGCGCGCTAATATTACTATTTCGCCTGCGCCTGCATCTACGCAATCCCACGCTAAAAACGGCTCGCCTTTCGGCTCTTGTTTGAAATTCAACGGCTGGATTAATAATAATCTATTGCCATCTAACCTCGGACCTTTTTTTGTAGCTACGCATCTGCCAATAATTTTGCCTATTTCCATAACTCTACAATTATACAAAATTCATTTATACATTGTCAATATTTTTTTATTTCAGCAAAAAATTAAAATTATTTTTTATTGCATTCTTTAAACGCTAAAATTTTATATAAAAAAGTATTAAACGGCGCAGAAATATTATTTTTTTTTGCAGCCCTGATAACTGCGCCGTTTAAATACTCATATTCTAATTTTCTGCCTTTTTCAAAATCTTGGAGCATCGAGGTTTTAAATTCGCCTATATTCGATTCAATTGTTAAATAATTATCGACAATTTTTTTGTCAATAATAATATCTAATGATTTCGCTACTTCGATTACTTCAAGCATTGTATTTCTTAATAAATACGCTGAATGCTCGTTTTTCAGCATATCCATCACTACTGAATTAAGCGCTACTGACAAACTATTAAACGCTGCATTCCACACAAGTTTTGTCCATTTATCTTTTTTTATATTTTGCGAAAGTTCATTCGGCAGATTTGCGCTGTCAAATATTTTTTTCAGCCAGTCCAATTTCGTTGAGTTTATAGTTTCATCCCAATATCCAAATACTATTCTATCTGTGCCAGTGTGTTTTACTACATTTCCGTGTTCTAAAGCGACAGCAATAAAAACAGCAGCTCCGATAATCTGATTTTTGTCAAATGCTGTTAATAATAATTCCTCGTTTTCTACGCCGTTTTGAAAACATATTATTTTACCGCACGGCGCTAATATTTTCTTTAATTTTTCAATATTGCTTTGAGTATCGTAAGATTTAACTGATAAAATTATTAAATCAAATTTATCAGCGCTATCAGTAATTGTTTCAGTATCTAATAATTTCAAACTTTTAAATTCTGTCTTGCCAGTAGCGAAACTATCGAGCGTCAGCCCTTCATTTCTAAAAATTTCTAATTTTTTAGAGCGCGCGGCAAATGAAATATCATAGCCGGCTTGCATTAATCTTAATCCATAATAACCGCCGACTGCACCGGCGCCGTATATTAAAATTTTCAGTTTTTCCATCTTCTAATTCTTTCCTTATTCTAATCGGAAATTTGTGTCAATAGATTTTCATTGACATATATTTCCGCTTCAAATCTCAATGCCATAGCGATTGCATCGCTTGGCCGCGCGTCTAAATGCGCGATATTTTTTCCGTCTTCTGACACTATTCGTATAAGCGCGTAATATGTGTTATTTTTTAAATCCGTAATGAGCGCTCGTTCAATTTTATAATTTACGGCGATCAACATATTTTTCATTAAATCGTGTGTGAGCGGTCTTGCATATTTTTTCTTGTTAAGTTCCAGCATTATCGAATGCGCTTCCGCATCGCCTATTGCTAAAACAACTATTTTTTTAGAATATGTTGTTAATAACAACGCATTATTATCATTATCATCTCGCGCTAAATTAATAGTTTCTACTAATCCATAGCCGTCTAATGCCATAAATTCTCCGTATTCTTCAAATTTTATTTTTTAATAATTCTTTTAATTGCTTTCTGCTATTTTCTAAATCTTCTGTTGTTTTTATCGGATGAAATCTTAATCTTCTATCTATCTTCAAAAAATTTGTTGATAAAAACAAAGACAAATCGCCGGCTAATCTTTCAAATTGTTCTACTTCGACATCATCGATATTTTTTTTAACTAAATAAAACGCTAATTCAAAATCTTTTTTAAAAATATCAAATGAAAATATATAAGTCGCCGTATTAAAATATCTAATTTTATTAGCGTCAAATGTTGGAGGCAATTTGAATTCTTCAATCAAACATTTCCTGCCGCTGACAACAGCAGGCACGCCGCCGCGGTCATATTCGTATTTTTCCGCTAATTCAATTGTCATCTCTTGATTTTTGGAAATATGATAACCGATTATCGCCGGCTCAATATATGCTCCTAAATTATCTACATTTGAATAACATAAATATTTTAAGTTTGTATTTTTAAAATCTGGATAGACGAATTCTTTAAACGCATAAAAAAAATCGCCGTGCCCGCAGCCGTATTTTACTTGACAATCGTCATTATTCAATATTTCGCCGTCTTCTGTTAATCTCAAAAAATAATATTGATTAAAAAAAATTATGCGGTCTTTATCATAACCGAAATAATCATTTTCTTCAAAATGTCTAATTGTATCTTTTTCTGTAAATATGCTGTTCATTATAAAAACATACATTTTAGCGTTGATATCAGAACATATTTTTTTTATGTTCTCGATTTTTATTTGAAGAAATGATTTATCGTCAAAAACATTTACAAGCCCTTTTACGCAATTTCCGAATCTCGTAGCCATTCCGCCATTTACTATTACTGCCGCGACCTCGTCTTTTTTTATAGCATCAATGCCTAAATTATACAGTGCTTGATATTCAGCGCTGTCTGACTGCGGTAGTTCGTCTAAATATCCGTCAGGCAAATCTATTTTTTCTTTGATAATATTTTGTTCGTTCGTTAATTCGCCATTCAGATATTTAGCGCGCAATTTTTCAAAAAATAATTTATCAAAATATCTTTCGCA
>JAKPEO010000057.1 GCA_029551925.1 bacterium | reverse complement strand
AAAGAAATAATACTTGATTAAGAAGCGTTGGATTAAAAAACACAGAATATGCAAAAGTTCAATGTTCAACAATAAGAACAAAATTTATAAAAATCAGTTCAATAATTATTTCAAAAGCGAGAAAAATAATATTTTTGATGATAGAAAATTATTTTTATCAACAAATATTCAGACAAATTTGTTTGAATTTGAATTAAAAAATAATTTTTATTTTTTATAACAGAAAATAACAATATATTAATCGATTAAAATTAACGGAAAAATTCTGTCAAAAAAAAAAATAATCTGCGATTTTTGAATGTTTCAATTTTTTATCTGCTGTTTTCTATGAAATTTATAATTTTATCAGAAAATTTTCAAATCATAAATATGATATGCAGGTTAACTCGGATATTTTCTCCTATTGACTTGCTTCATAAAGTATCCGGGTTAAGGCGCTTAACATTTTTACCACCACGACAGTTTTCAACAAAATTTTTCTTACTTTCAAACGCTTTTTATACTATATTTATTCATAATATAAAAAACAATTTCACTCTATCGCCGCGTGCCCTATGGGCTTGCTGATATGCTTCGTCTACTGACTGGCAGCGATGAAAAGATGCCGCAACCGTCAGTCGACTTCGCCTATCGGCGCCCTTACCGAACATTTGCTCCGATGACTTCGTCATCTCCGCAAACATCGGCAAGGGCGCGCGGTCGATAGGCGTAAGATTTTTTTATCCCATATTGTTGTTGACAAATTTCGTTTTTTTGATATATTTTGTTATATGGAACAGAAACATTTAAATTATAAAGATACAATAAATTATGGTAGTTATTATACTCCTGAATGGATTGTAGAAATAGTTTATGATTTTTTATCAAAACATATCAAAACGCTTAATGAATATTTTATAATTGATACTTCTTGTGGATATGGCGCTTTTTTACGCGGTGAAAAAACTATTGGTGCTGACATTGATGAAGTGGCGTTATTTATAGCCAAAAAAAACAACCCTCGATGTACTTATTTTAAACAAAATAGTCTTTTAAATGTTTCAAGAACGCAATATAAATTATCTAATAAAGATAAAATTATTATAGTTGGAAATCCGCCATATAATGATACCACCTCTATAATTCGAAATAAAATTAAACAAAAAAATTTCCTAAGAGATTATGATATTAATTCCAGAGATTTAGGCATATCATTTTTGTTGTCTTATAATAAAATTCAAGCTGATTATGTTTGTATTTTACATCCATTATCTTATTTAATTAAAAAAACAAATTTTGAAAGTTTAGGCGATTTCAAAAAAAATTATAAATTAATAGATTCTATGATAATAAGTTCAGGCGTATTTTCTGAAACTTCAAAATCAACATATTTTCCGATAATAATTGCATTTTATGAGCGTAATTTGAATGGGATGAACTATGATTATATTTGTAATTATACATTTAAAACTTATGAAGGCAAAACATTTTGTATTAAACAATATGATAAAATTAGTAATTATACTACAAAATATCCTAATCAGAAATATGTAAGCAAAAATGAAACCATTGCTTACTTTTGGACAATGCGCGATATTAACGCTTTAAAAAGAACCAAAACTTTTGTCCGCGAAGAATCTTACAATACTATAAGAGTAACAAAAAAAAATCTCCCGTATTATTGCTATGTTGACATTTTCAAAGATTATATTCCACATATACCTTATTATTTTGGAAATTGCGATATAATGATTATTAATGATGAATTTTTAAAAATCAAAGAATATTTTTTAAGAAAAAGTTTGGAAAAAAATCCTGAATTAAGTAAGTATATAATCTGTTCGAATGAGTTTGCTTATAGTAATGATATAATTGAAAAATATTTCAAAAATTTATTAGGCGAACATTATGTGGATTAAAAATATTGATGGTCATAATAAAGAATTAACTATTGCTATTCCTTTAACAAAAGGAACTGATAAAACAAGAATAAAAAAAAGAAGTTTTTTTAATGAATATGGTTTGCCGGTATCTACTAAAACTGAACCATTCAGTTTATATTGTTATGTTGAATGGCAAATTGGATATGATGTTATTATTGATGATGAAGAAAAATTAGGTAGAACAACAATTAAAGATAAAATTTTTGTCGGAGCAAATGGTAAGGAAAAAACATTATATGAACTTTCAGAATATATTTATTATTTTTACAAATGGGATGTTATTCAAATCAAGGAATTAGAAACAATAAAGTTATTTTTAGAAAACCTTAAAGATAATGATTTTTTAGATTCTAATAAGGAATTATCAATTGAAAGAAGTCATCCAGTTGAAAAAAATATTCTTGGGATACAATTTTATTTTACACAAGTAAAATATCCTCTTCTTATTCATAAATTTGGACAATATGAAATTTTAACTGAAATCATTATAAATTACAGAATTAAAATCAACTAAACCAATTTTAGGCAGATGCGCGAAAAGCAAAGAAACTGCTGATTTTATTATAGATAAGAACAATATAAATATTTTCGTCATAATGCTGAAAATATTTGGAACTCTTAGTAAAAATCATAATACAGACATTTTAACAATTATAGATAAAATTATAGAATAATATTAGAAATAAAAAAATCATACGCCTAACTCGACCTTTTACCTCGTGCCTTGCTGCGGTGCGGCGGCTTTGCCGTCATCCGCTATGCGAGCGGATGAGTAAAAGGTCGGTCTGATAGAGCGAGATTGCCTAACGCCGCCGCCGTCAGTCAACTTCGCCTATAACGCCCTTACCGCCATTTGCTCCAACGGCTTCGCCGTGATCTTCCCAAAAAAGTAGCCACAAAGAAAAGCAAGAGTTATAATTAATTTTTGTTGGAGGTGTCTGCAATGACAGGTATTAAAAAAAGTAAAAAGCAGTATTCGAAGGAATTTAAGGAAGAAACAGTCAAAATGATTGT
>JAKPEO010000032.1 GCA_029551925.1 bacterium | reverse complement strand
TTGGCAGTGGTATAGAAAATTTTAATAAATTTTGTAATGTATAAGTATTGGCATTTTCATATTTTATTACGATATTATATTCTTTTTTGTCTTTGCGAAAATATGTAGCGGTCTTACCAGCTAAACCAATATTAACTAAATCATTAATATCTGACACTTTCAAACCGAGTTTCGCTGAATTTTGATAATCTATTTTTATTATTTCTTCTGGTCTACTTTCTTCGCGGCTTAAATTTACATCTGTTATTCCCTGTATATCTTCAATTTTGCGTTTGAGTTCTAATGCCAATTGTTTAGAAACCGCTAAATTATAGCCGCGGATTTGTATAGTAATTTTATCGCTGCCTGACCCGCTCATCAAACGCATAACCCACAGTCCTGAACCTGAACGCACGCGACATCTCACGCCTGGTATTCTCTGCAATCTTCTATTCAATTGCGATACTATCTCTTCTGTTGAACGTTTACGCGCTTTTAAATCTTTAAGTGTTAACCTGATATTTGCAGTATGACTGCCAGAACCGCTTGACGGTCCGCCCATTCCGCTGCCGACATTCGCAGTAGAATTTTTCAATTCCGGCACTTCATCTTCTATAATTTTTTGGATTTCTTGGACTCTACTATATAAAACATCTATATTCGTGCCGACCGCTGATTCTACAGTTACGCGCACTTCGCCTTCATCTGTTGTCGGCATAAATTCTGTGCCTATATATTTTGCTAAATAAATTGAAATTAACAACATTGCAATAAAAAATACAATCATATATTTTTTATGATTTAATGACCATTTTAAAAGCGAACTATAATGCTCGTCTATTTTCATAAATATTTTTTCGGATTGACTAAATAACCTACGAATCAGCGAATTTTTATAATTATCAGCGCTTTCGTAAAATTTCAAATATTTAGACGAAAGCACAGGCACTAATGTTAATGACACTAGCAGCGAGCATATCAATGAAAATGTTACTACCATCGCTATCTGCTTAAACATTATCCCCGCCATTCCGCTAATAAAAATCATCGGTAAAAATACCGCTATTGTTGTTAAAGTTGACGCTATTATCGCCATTCCGACTTCCGACGCTCCGATAATTGCACCATTTTGTCTATCGAGTTTTTCTTCTGAAATATGACGATATGTGTTTTCTAATACTACAATTGAATTATCTAACAGCATGCCTATACCTAATGCTAATCCACCAAAACTCATTATATTCAAAGTATAGCCGCCATTATATATCAATATAAATGTCGCTATTATCGATATTGGAATGGCGATTGAAATTATAATAGTTGACCTTATATTTCTCAAAAAAAATAGCAGGACCAATATTGCTAATACAGCGCCGTAAATTGCTGAGGTCTTGACATTATCTATTGATTTTTTGATATATTCCGAACTATCGACAATCGCGAAAATTTTTAAAAACTGAAAGTCTTCATTTATTTTTTCAATTTCTTTTTTCACTGCCTCCGCTACTTTTACAGTATTTGACCCGGATTGTTTAGTGATTATCAATCTCACGCCCGGCTTGCCATTCACTAATGTTATAGCCCTCACTTTTTCAGTTGTAAATTTTATATCCGCTATATTCTTTAATAAAATCGGAGTATTATTTATAACTGTTATCACGCGATTAGAAATATCGTCGATATTTTCAAATTCGTTTTTTGAACGAATAACAATATCATATAATCCGCGGCGAATATAGCCAGCCGGTTGATTAGTATTATTTTCTCTAATAACTGATGTTATCCTTGATAAAGGTATATTCAATTCTTCGACTTTTTCTTTTTTTAATAATATTTGTATTTCTTTTTTATAGCCGCCGCGAATATCAGCAGACGCTACGCCCGGCAATCGTTCAAATCTATACTGCACCTGATTTTCAAGATATTCCTGTAAATCATTTATATTCATATTGCTTGCTACACCTAAAAACATTATGGGCATAGCAGATAAATCAAATTTGAAAATTACAGGAGCAGACGCTTCTGACGGCAATATTGACCGAATTCTATCTAAACGTTCACGCACATCATTTGCCGCGCTTTCTAAATCCTTGCCCCAACTAAAATTAATTGTTATCCGGCTGCTGCCTTCCTGCGATACTGACGAAATATGCTCAACATCTGCGATTGCTGCAAGTGCTGATTCTATCGGCTTGGTAATCGTATTTTCTATTTCTTCTGCGCCGACATTAGAATATTCTGTCCGCACAGTTATTGCCGGGTATGTCACATCAGGCATTAAATCAATTGGTAGTCGCGTATATGAAATATAGCCCAATAGCAATATTATCAGCGTTATCATAAAAATTGTTATTGGCCTTCTGACCGATACCTCTGTTATTTTCATTTTTTTTGCCTCTGAATTTTTATTAATTAGTTTTTTCTGGTTTGCGAGTTTTTGACATACCGCTTTTTTTCTGTTCCTCTGTTTTTTTAGAACCGTCAGATATTATTACGTTGTCGCCGTCTTTTAACAAATGCCCGCCTAACAGCACTATTTTTGCGTTTTCTTCAATATTATCTTCTTTTAATTTTATACCAGTTAATCCGTCATCTGATACTAATATCTCGCACTCTATAAATTTTACTGTTTTATCATCATTCACCAAAAAAAATCCGTGTTTGTTCTGATATTTATAAATCGCTTCGTTCGGCGCAGCCAAAATATTATCAAATGTTTTTAAAATAATAACAGCAGCAGCGCTTAATCCCGGTTTTAATTTATTATTCTTATTTTGAATTGTTATTTCCGCTCTGCCGCTTTTATTGCTAACATCAATACTCGGAGCAACATTAGTTATTATTCCTTCATATTTATCATTTATTTTATTAATTTTTATCGTAGTATTCAAGCCGCGCGAAATATAATAAAAATAATTTTCTGGAACATTAATAATCGCCTTGATTTGAGAATTATCAACTATCGATAAAATACTTTTTCCAACTGATACTAACGCGCCTTTCTCTAAATATATTTTTTCTATATATCCGTCAAATGGCGCAGTGATAGTAGTATAGCCCAATTTTATCTTTGCTTGTGATATTTGATTCTCCGCCTGCTCCATTTGACTTTTATAATAATTCAGCGCCGCTTCAGCGCTTTTATATTTTGTCTCCGCCGCTTCGTAATTTTCCAGAGAAATGAGTTTGCTCTCGTATAATTCTTTTGCGCGGGCATAATTCGATTTTAAATTATTAGTTTCTATTAATTGCTTCATATATGTCGCTTTCGCCACATTATACGCAATTTCAGCGTTTTTCAAGTTTTCGCGATATTCGTCATCGTCTAATTTTATAATCACTGCACCTTTTTTAACAAAATCGCCAATTGAAACATTTATATTTTGAATTACTCCCGAAATTTTAGCGGAAATATCCGAGCGGATATTCGGCTCTAATTCAGCGTTTAATTCCAATTTCTGCGCTAATGAAGTTTTGACGAGTTTTGCAGCAGTAATAGGCACAGCGCGCTGCATTCTATTATTCCGCTGCTGATTGTTATTCGGCACTTCTTTTGATTTGACATTAGTATAAATACGATAGCCCAATAATCCGCTAATTCCAAAAATTAATATAAACAATATCAACTTCTTCTTCATCTTTTCAACCTTCCAATTAAAAAATTAAATTATTATTTTCTAATAAAACGCCTGTAATCCCTTCATAATCTATCCACGCTTTACGATTATCTATTATTGCTTTTAATAAGCGTATTTTAGCGGATGCGAGCGCTTCTTGATATTTTAAAACATCGTAAGTTGTGCTTTGATTAAGCTCAAAGCGTTTCAATTCAGCATTATAATTTTCTTCGGCTAATTTAACTGAATATTCCGCAGCTTTGATTTGTTTGATAGTAGATTGAATATTTCTAATTCTAATGCCAACATCTGTTACTATTTTGTTTTCAAGTTGTTTAAGCGATAATTTCATTTTTTCAAGATTATATTGTTCTATCTGCAAATTCGCTTTATTTGTTTTGTTGCCGAGCGGCACGGCAAATACCAATCCGATATTCCAACTAAAATTTTCAGATTTCGCTAAATTATCATATCCTTTAGAAATTTCATCTTTGATATTGCTAAATCCCGCGCTCGATTGCAAATCTAATGACGGCAATTTCTGATTTTTATAATATTCCACGCGCAGTCCTAAATTTTCAAAATCAGTTTGTAGCGCTAAAAATTCCGGATTTTTTGAAAATGCTAATTCTAATGATTTATCAATATTCGGAATTTCCAATAGCGGTTCAGGCAAATTTAGTGGTATTATTAATTTATTCTTGTATGTAGAATTATTAATTAAATTCATTTTTGACAATAATAAATCGCGCTGGCTGTAAATATTATTTTCTGACGCGATAATTTTCTCTGTTTGTTCCGCTGCGCCTGCGGCTGCGCGAGTTATTTCAATCTGCGCTAATGCTCCTAATTCCACGCGTTTAATATTATCGCGATATAATTTTTCAGATATTTCTAATGATTGTCTTTGAACATTGTATGTTTCTATAGCGTAAATCAAATCCCAATAATTTTTCTGCAATTCAGATAAAATATCAATAACTTTTTTACGCAGATTCTCGCGGCTGATTAATTTATTATTTTTTTCGATTTTTAAAAAAGCGGTAGTTGACTTCACGCCAAAATTTTTTAATAGCGGCTGATTAAAAGAAAAACTCAAATCATTTGAATATGAAGGATTAACTGCCGCCGACGACGCTTCGTTTTTTTTCAAAGTATGTGAAAGCGCTATATCAGCGCCGGTCTTGATTTTAGTATTAAGTTTCGCTGTTGAATAGGCACTTTCACTCTTTGATTGAACTTCGGTTATTGATACCTGATTATTTTCAGAATTATAAACACCTAACTGAAAACTCGGCATAAATTCCGCATCTCTTTTGATAATCTGCTGCTCTTGAATAGCTACATTAATTTTTGATACGATTATTTCAGGATTATTAGTTAATGTCAACTCTATACACTGCATTAATGTTAACGGGAGCGTATCCTTTGTCAAAAAATTATTGTCTTCTGCTTTTAAAAAATTTACAGCATTAAAATTAAATAAAACAACTAAAACAAAAATAATATTAATCTTTATTTTTAATTTTTCGCTCATATTTTTCCACCATTATTTTAAATTTTTCTTTTTGGTCAGGAGTCAATTCCTGTTCGATTTCCGCGCGTAATTGTTTATGCGTCTCCGCAAAATCTTGTCTGAATTTCTGTTTTATATTTTTAAAATCTTGTGCGCGGCGGTCTAATATAAAACCGATTTTTAATGATTGGTCATTTGTTAAATTTAGCTCTTTTTTTAATTTTTCAAAAAATTTCTGCCGAAATTCAGACGGTTTCGGCGGTTTCAAAAAATACAGAGACAGCATCACGCCAAATGCTATGCCTAACAAAAAAATCAAAATACCGTAAATAAATACTACTACTTTTTTTTTGTTCATAAAATATCACCAGCCATTTTTTTTATTCACCCCCGACAGGGTTAATTTTTTATTTTAATTTATTCCACAGGTTTATACCTGCTACTATCATTATCAACTGCTCCGCAGTTGCGTTGCGATTTACTCTATATTAATAAAAATATTTTTTCTGTGCTCTTTGCAGCTTTACGGTAAAATAAAAAAACATCGAAAATCACGCACACTATAATTATATTCATTCATTACTAAACGCTATTTCCAATAATAAATCTTTTGTTATTTCAGAATTTATTATCTTTTTATGTTGTTCATTCAAATCGCTCGTATCGACAAAATTAATCGAATTATCAATATTTTTTGCTTCATACAGTTTTGAAAAATTCATAATATTAATTACCACGCTTAACGCCAATAATAATATTACGATGCTTGCAATAATCTTTATATGCCGATTTATCATTATATACGCAAAATCCAAATTGCTGGTATTGCGCCGATTAATCGCTAATTTTATCCTTTCTTTTAAATCATCGGACGATTGATTAATTAAAATATTCTGATTTTCTATTTGAAGTTTTTTATGAAATTTCCATAATAATTGGCAATATTCGCAATTTTTCAAATGTTCGCTAAATTCGCGCGCTATATCATTTTCAGCGCGATAAGCATAATCCACAATAAATTTTGAATATTCGCATTTTTTCATTTTTCTTCACCTATCCATTTTAAAAATTTTTGCTGAATAATTTTTCGAGCATTAAACAGCCGCGATTCTACCGTGCCTATCGGCTTTTTTATTATATCCGCGATTTCTTCATAACTGTATTTCTCTTGCTCGCGCAAAATATACACTATTCTCAATTTTTCAGGTAATTCGCTAATCGCAACATCTAAAAATTTTTTAAATTCTAATGATTCTAATAATTCGTCCGGCTTACTGCGAAAATCCTGTATTTCCATTAATTCGCATTTTACAAAATATCTGTTTTTTATCGAACTTTTTCTGAAATAATCTTTAACTGTATTTATCGCTATTCTAATCAGCCAAGTTTTAAAACTGCTTTTGAATCTAAATGCCGCAATATTAGTAAATGCCTTCATAAATGTATCCTGCGTCAAATCTTCTGTTATTTCAGGATTCTTGACATACAAAAAAATCACTCTATATACAGAGTCAAAATGCGCTTCTACCAATTTATTAAATTCCTGCGTCGCGCCGTCAATAACTCTCTTGATTATTTCGCTCTCATTCACAAAAGTATCTCTCGCATAAATTAATTTTATTTATTTGACGAATACAGACTTAATTTTATTCTAATTTTTTTATATTGCAATAACAATAAAAAAAAAATTGTTTTTTTTTTATAATAATTTATAATTTGCAATATTAGTTCCGACATAATATGACGGAAGTGATATTTGCCTAAAAAAATATAATTCCCCATTTTTTATTTTTTTTTTTGACTTGTCTGAAAAAGCAAAAAAATAAAATCAGACAAGTTAAAAGTGGACAAAAGTTTTAGTTTGCGCGTTTTTTTTAGTTTTTATCAAATCAAAAAGGAGGTATAGTTAGAATGAAATTAAAAATTTCTATTATTTTAACTTTATTATGTGTGTTTGCTCTATTAATTCCTGCTAATGCAAATGAATTAGATGAATTAAAAAAAGAAGTAAACAAATTATGGCAAGAATTACAAATGCAACAAGCAATGACAGAAGAATTAATGTCAGAAAAAATGTCGACAGAAGACAAATCATCATTTACAATAAATGGTTTTATAGAAGCACGCTATGAAAATATGGACATCAAAAAGGGCGGATATTCTACCAATAATCAATCAGGGTCATTAGTAAGTTATAAATTATGGAAAAACCGCGAAGTTGGTCAATTTTCAGTGCGTAATTTAAATATGTATTTTGATTTCAAATACGGTCAGAAATTACGCGCATTTTCTGAAATAAAATTTTTGGAATATCCTTCTGGCACTACAAAAATTTTAGGAGACCCTACTACTACAGACGACGGAAACGGTAGTTTTATCAGTCATGGCTCAATTTACATTGAACGCGCTTGGGTGGATTATAAATTCAATGATTTATTCAAAATGCAGTTCGGTAAAATGCTGACTCCGTTCGGTATATGGAATGTTGAACACGGCGCGCCTATACTGCCGTCTATCCGCGTGCCTGCTTCTATTTCTTATGGTATGGTGCCTAATAATTTTGTTGGTATTAATCTACACGGCAATACATTATTAAAAAATTGGGAATTTGAATATAATGCTTTTGTATCTAATGGTCGCGGCGTATGGAATGTTGAAAATAATAATAATAAAGGTATCGGCGCAAGCGTTAATTTCAAAGTGCCGACCAAATTCTTGAATAAATTAGTGTTCGGCGGTATGTATTACACTGGTAAAGAAATATTAGAACAACAGCAAAAATACGATGTGCCTTACACTGACACAACATATATAAGCGGTAATGAATATCTATCTTTCTATGATACAATCAAAAATTCTGCAAAAGAATATTGTTATACTTTTCATTTAGCAACTGGCTATAAAAAATTAGAAATTAATGCTGAATATGTTTATAATAACATCAAATACGAAAATTACAACGGCATAGATAATTTGAATAACAGATTATTCTACCGTCCAGATAATAGAAGTTTGGTGGAAAGCGCATCTGCTAATTTTGCAGCATTACCGGCTGGATTGACTGCTGCAATGGGAACGTTAGGAACATTCGGAAATGACTCTACTTTGATTCAAGCACTTACTGCTCTAACAGCAGCCGGCGTAAATGATACTGCTCATCCTTTATACGGTGTTTACTATGGTGTTGGCGCACTGATTCAAGGTTTTAATGGCGGTGCAAAAACTGTAGCAGACGCTAAAAAAACCAATACGCCAGAAGGCGTAGCGGCATTTATAAATTCCTACTACGGCTATGCAATGCCGTTAGTGACATTAAATCCGAAACGCAGCGGATATTATATAATGTCGAGATATTTATTAACTCCTAAATTCTATCCGTATTTCACTTATGAAGCGGCAGATCCGGGCGATAATGACCCGTTCCCGCCAGTAAAAGTTTATATTTTCGGGTTTAATTACAAACCAATGCCTGTTATCACATTCAAAATCGAACACAGTTGGCAGAAATTCAAAAGAGAACCGCTCGTTACTGGTTATACTCAATCAGCAATTGCGAGCACTCGCGTAGAAGATTTCAATTATCTGCAAATGTCTGTTTCTTACGCGTTTTAATTTTATTAATTTTAAGAAAAGGAGGTTTGGTTATGTATAAAAAAATTATAACTTTGATATTATTTATTTTTGTATTTTCGGTTTTTGTTAATGTCGCTAATGCCGCGCCTGACGCTGATGCGCTCGTATTTTTCGCTAATAAAGCGTCAGTAAAAACCGATAGTCTGACATTAAAAGAATTAGAACAAATATATTTAAGCAAGATGACTGCCTGGCCTGACAAAAAAAGCGGAAATATTACTGCATTCAATTTAGCGATTGATTCGCCAGAACGCGCAGCTCTACAAAAATTAGTATTGAAAATGTCCGGTGAAGATGAAAAGAAATATTGGATACAAAAAAGAATCGAAGGTAAAGAAAATCCGCCAGAAAGCAAAAAAACCGCTGTTATGGTGCAGATGATGGTATCCAAAATGGAAGGCGCAATCGGCTATTGTTTTTATAAAGATATTCAAGACAATATCAAAGGCGATTTGTTATTTTTGAAAATCGACGGTAATGAAGGATTAAAATAATAAAGTGTAAGTCAAGCATCTTGCCTGACAATTATTGTAAGTCAGCCATCTTTGCGAACTTTGCGGTATTTTCACCGCAAAGTTCGCAAAGATTCACGCAAAAACCCCAAAGTTTTTATTTTAACACTAAGACACGAAGATAAAACAAGCCACAATGTAAGTGAAATTATCTTCCTCTGCGGTGAATTTTGTTTTCACAGCAGCAAAACGATTATTTATAATTTTTAGAAATGATATTTATAGGAGTGACCTGCCGCAATTTTGAATAATTAAAAACGCTCAAAGTTTTTTGTTGCAATAATTTAGTTTTATAAAATTCCATTGCCGCTTCCGCCATATCTGCTGATTTTATTGATGCTAACGCTGAATCAATGCCGTCTAAACTTCTTTCTAATCTTGTATATTTAGATAATAACGACGCAGTTTGAGAGGCGAGTTCTGTTCTTGATTCATTCAAATAATTTAAAACTTGGTCGATTTTTTGTATTGCGTTCTGCGCTGAAGCTTTATCAGTAATCTCCAAATCAGCCAAACCCAAGCTATACACGCTGACAGGTTTAATTGTTATTGTTTTTATTTCGCTGATTTCATTGCCAGTGCGCACTTGAAAACTGAATGGCTCGCGGTCTGCTTCATTATAATACTCGTAATTAAGATTTATCTGCGGCGGATTAAATTGATTATTTAAACTGCCTTTTTCTCCATGAAATGAAATATAATGTGATTGCAACGGCAACCCAAACGGATCCAATCCTAAATTATTAGTGATAATCTCAAATCCGTCATTATAATCTTGCGCTAAATTTTCTATTTGATTAGTTTGAGTATTATAATAACTCGCTGTTAAATCGCGTATCATCGAACTTGCCGGGAATGTCGGCACTCGATATTCTTCGAAATAATCGTATGTATAAGTTATTTTTACTTGATTTTCATTATTAGGTTTAGCAGTTAATAGTTCAGTGCCATTAAGTTGTATTTCATTTTTATATAAATCAATTGCGCTGAAATAATTCAAGCCGGTAATCGGATTAGTCCAATATCGAGTATTATCAACAGCAGTCTTAATATAATCCCAACCATTATTTTCATCTCTTGTAATAACGCGCCAGCCACTGCCGTCATTCACTTCAACTTTAATTGAATATTGCGAAAAAGTCAGCGAATCAGCATCCCAGACAATGCCCGGAAAACCGCTGTATGTTCCAACGGCATTAACATTTATTAAGCCGGCAACGCCGGGATTAGGAGATGGGTTAGTGAAAGCGCCTGTTAATTTAGCAAATTCAAATATGTCTTCTGCGATATAACTCACTTTGATAGTATGCGCTGTATCGTCAGTCGCATCATTGGCATTAGTTGAAGCATAGCAGCCGACTAATCCTGCACCTGTTAATATTATTTGATTATTATTATAGTCCACAATAAAATCGCTGTTTATTGTGAGTTCTGCGCCGTTGAGCCAGACACGCGCAGCGCCGTTATAATTCAACGGCGTTTTTGATAATTGAAATGTATTTTCATCATAGCCCAAGCCGCCGGCTGCCGTATTTTTCGCATCTTGAATAAATTGGATATTTATTTTTTGTTTGCCTTTTAATAAATAATCAGCAAATCTTAAAGTGTTAGTATTATAATCAAGAGTATAATCAACATTCGCAGTCAATAATTCAGTAGCGGGATCGAGTATTCCATTATAATTCAAATCAGCATAAATTTTTTCGGAATTTGGCAATATATTTCCAAACTGCGCTTTTAAATTGGCTGTAAGATTAATTTCTATTGAATTATATGAAGCGTCATAATACAAATAATCAACATTAACATAGGGATTACCGTAATCGCCGATTCTAATTAAACCGTCATTAGTAAATTGTATTGCGGTATTGTTATTTGCTAAATTATAATGCGTCCCCTGCGTCAGTTCAACATCTGTTCCAAGCGTATAACTACCGTTATTATCAATATCAATATATACTAACTCCGAACCAGCCGCGCTATTATTAGTATCGCCGTCATAATCAATTATATTTTTAGAAAGTGTAATTTTATTAGGATTTGCGCTGTCTTGATAATCTATTTTTACTTGATTATATCTACCGGCCAATCCATTTGTTCTATCGTTTACAAAAATTATTTTGTTGTTTACATTATCAAAATTATAATTTACTCCTTCAGTTTGTAATACTCCGTCAACATAGACCTTCAAAGAATTTGACACTACTACTCCATCAACATTTGTAAGCGTGAAAATATTTTCATCTTCATTATCATCTGCTGTCCCTAAGACATTATCGTGTCCTTTCGGATTTGAAGCGCGTAGATACTGCATAGTCAAAACATCTGTTGATTTTGTCAATATTTTATCGCCTAATAATTTTATTTTATTCGGCGCTGTAAAAATATAGTCTGTTCCCGGCGTCAATAATACGCCATTTTTACTAATTTTTTCAGAGCCGGCTAAATTAGGATCAGCATCATAATCTAATGGCGTATAATCTAATGTTACTTCATTATCATGACCTAATAAATATTTTAATTGTAAACCAGTAACATTTCCTTTTAATTTATCTTGATAAAAAATCACACCTTCTGCATATACTCCATCGCTATTATAAAATTCATAATCTGTACCTGCTGTATATCCAGAAAAAATCAAACTATCAATTAAAAATGAATTTTGAGCGTTTATCTGAACACAATTAATGTCAGTATTAAAAAATATTTCGCCAGGACCAGCAGATGCTGTATCTTTTGATTGGATTTTTGAAGCGTCAATATACTCCAATACTATCGTATCGCCAGCATAAATATTTTTTGCGGTCTCCACGCCATTTGATAAATCTACTGCGCTATCATTGTTAATTAAATAATGCGTATTATATGTCAATGCCGCGGAATTTAATTTTACAATTTCTGACCCTAATTTCATATTATCAGCAGAAAATATATCGAGCGGGGTATTTGTAAATACAATGTTATTATATTGAGAACTATCAGTAAAATATTTTAATGAAAATGTTCGCTGCGGCGAAGCTGCTGAAAAATCTGATGAGTTTACAATTAATCTCCCGCTCCCTATAAGATTTATTTGATTGCCGACAATCTCAAACGATGTATCTTTTACCAATCTTGCGCCGCCGTCAACTCTTAATGACATACCGTCTGTAATATATGGATTTACGCCGAAATCATAAATATTCGTATTACTACCGGATTCTATATAGCGAATTTTTATTGTTGTATTAGCATCGTCTAACAATCCTGGATCTATAATAATTGAATTTGTGTCGCTATCGTATTTCCAAGTATTTGTGCCGAACGCGGCTGTGCCAGCACTTCGAGTTGTGCCGCCGATTTGCACGCCAATAGCGCCTGAATATGTCTCGGGCATATTTGTCAGCGCGATTATATTAGTATCTTTTTTGACATACGAAATGTTTATGCTTCTATTGCCGTCGTCTAACAATCCCGGGTCAATAATAATTGAATTTGTGCCACTGTCATATTTCCAAGTATTTGTACCAAACGCAGCTGAACCTGCCGAATAAAACGAACCGCCGATATTTATCTTTATTGTGTCTGTATCTGGTGTTTCGTTCAAAGCAATAGTATTTGTTCCGGTTTTTACATAAGTCGCTCTATATAGAAAACCCTGCTCAGGCGTGATTTTACCTAAATTGCCAATTGGCGTATTTGTCAATGTAATTGTATTTGTATCGTCAATCAGTTCATCAAAAGTCGCATTTGTCCAGGTTGTGCCATTATCAGTAGAATACTGCACTTTTACCGTGTCTTTAATAAAATTATTCGCTGTTGTAATTATATCATCGCCTGCGCGCCAATATTCTATTCTTAAAGTATTGTTATTCTCAATAAATGTCGTGTCTTTGATGGTTATTGTTCCGTTTATATAGTCAACTTCATAATCTCCAGTTATTCCATCCCATTCGGATAAAACAGTGCTTGTTGATTTATTAAATACGCGCACTGAATTATTTAAAAAACCAGCACCATCAATATTTAATGTATCTCCGACATTCCATACCGCTTGCGTAATCTCTTGACCATAACCGCGCGAAAATGTTTCTGAATAATAAATTGAATTTAATGTAGAAGCAATAGATTGCGTTTGATAAATACCGGCTGTCGCAGTAGAATTAACATCGTCTTTTTTAACTGCAATAGCCGCGGGCGTAACGCTATTGCCTAATGTTATTGGCGCATCTTGCGAACCGATATTATAAATATTATCGTTTGTTAATGTCGGCGAATAGGTCTGTTGATAACCAATAGGCGTAAATGTATCGAACTCTGTTTCGCCTAATTTCGCGCGATCTGTAATGCTGCGCGTTTGATTTATAACTGTTCCGCGCTGTTCAGTTGTAGGCGTAGGCGTGGTAAATGTTTCTGATATTGTATATAATGGCGCAGCATTTAAAATAGTCGGCTGTCTTTTAAAAAAAGCATAGTTCGGATCGCCGAATATTTTTTTTCCATTGTATTCTACTTTATTTGAAACATCATAAATTTCTTGGATACATTTCCAAAAATCTTCGTGGAGATTTTGACGGTCCTCAGCTGTGTATGTATCATTAGACGCTTGTATTGCCAATACTCGCGCGCGATTTAAAAGATTCGTTATTGTATTATAGCCGCTTTCCGCTACCTGTAAAACAGATACGGCATTTTCAATATTTTTTATACTTTGTTTTATTCCGCGTAATGTAAATGTTAATTTTTCTGATACAGATACTCCGGCTGCATCATCAGCGGCAGAATTTATGCGAAAACCAGTAGATAATTTTTCCATTGCTTTTGCAACGGTTTTACCGGCTGTATTGAATATTCGCAATGACTTATACGAATCTAATGCTGTAATATTTATCATTTACTTTCCATCCGTGGAAACATAAAACTAATCAAAAAAATTAGTTTTATTTTTCATCCGTAAAAAATTTACTTTATAAATTTTACCAAAAACTATAATTTTATAATCTTTTTTTTAATTTTTTCAATAAACCTCACAAAAAATATACAAAATAAGTTTTCTACTTTATTTATCGGCAAACTTAAACAAAACTTTAATTTTTTTTTTATTTTTTTTTATTTGATTTTTTTTTAAATGACAAATATTATTTTTCAAAGTTTTTTTGATTTTTATAAAAAAACATAAAAATAAGTCGATAAAAACACAAAAGATGAAAATTTTTGGAATTACTGGAAATATTGCAACTGGCAAAAGCGCAGTAACAAATTATTTAAGAAATCTTAATTATACTGTCATCTGCGCCGACGAAATTTATAATGAACTGCTCAAAACAGATAAAAAATTATTAAAAGCAATCTCACAAAATTTTCCAAATGCTATTGAAAAAAACGGGGCATTAAACAAAAAAAAATTGGCTGATATTGTTTTTAATGACTCAAAAAAACTCAAAATATTAAATAAAATTACTCATCCGTTCGTTATAAATAAAATCAATAAAATTCTAAAGAACTATAAATCAGAAAAAATAATATTTTTAAGCGCGCCGCTTTTGATTGAATCGGGCATTCACAAAATGTGCGATAAAATCATTTGCCTGACTACTATAAAAAAACTGCAAATCGAACGATTGAAACAGCGTAATCCTTTATTATCAAAAAAAGAGATTATCAGTAGAATATCCGCACAAATGCCGAGCGCTGAAAAAATCAAATATTCAGATTTTATCATAAAAAATACAAAAGACCTAAAAAATTTATACAAACAAGTTGACAATATTTTAAAAAAAATATAAAATAACAAATTTAGGGATATTTTTATAATTAATTTTAGAAGGACGAATATATAAATGTCTGAAAAAGCCACAGTAAAAAAATATAATATCGAGATACAAAAAAAATCTATTAAGATAATAATTTTAATTTTTTTTCTTATTAATTTTGTATTTTTTTTAATCGGATTTTTTGTGGGTAAAGCGGCAAATATAAAAAAAATTAATGACAATTTAGCAGGTAAAAAAATCGCGGAAGAAATCAAAACAGACACGCAATTACTCGCAATTGAAAATGACACCAAAATTTTAGCAGCTGTAGCGAATGATACAAAAACTCAAAATATAACTAATATTGCTGATTACAAAAAATCCGCGCAGCAAATAGAAGAGAAAAAAACTGAAAAATCAAAAGAAACTAAAACATCAAAAAAGTCAGGTGAAGAACAGAAAAAAACAGCGCCATCAAAAAGCGCGGCAAAAAAAACAGTGTCCAAACCTAAACAAGAAAAATTTTATACATTAGAAATTTATTCTTATAAAACGCAGCGCGAAGCGGAACAATTCAAAGACATCTTAAAAGTGCGCGGGCTCAACGCTTATATTCATAAAACCGAATCGCCAAGAACCGGCACTCTTTATAAAATCCGTTACGGTAAATTCGACTCACGCGAAAAAGCAAACAACGAAGGCAAACGATTAGAAAACAAGGGCATCATTCCGAATTTTTATATTTTAGAATATAATTAATTTTTTTTCTTTGTGTCTTATTACTCCTTTGTGGATTTTATTATTAAATGTTAAATAAAAACTTTACGCGTTTTGCGGCTGTCCAGTGAAAATAAAATTCACCGCAGAGATGCTGAGAAACTCTAAGAAAAAAATATTGGAACTCTTTTAGAAGCGCACTCTACATTTTTTCAGGAGCGCTAATATTTAAAATTTTCAAAGCATCAACAAAAACTTTTGAAGCGCAGTCAATAAGCGCCAATCTTTGCAATTTTGTCTGTTCGTCATTTTCGGATAATATCGAAATTTTATTATAATAACTATGAAAAGCTGCGGCTAATTTTCTTAAATAATTAGTAATTCTATGCGGCTGAAGATTAAGCGCCGCGCCTTTAATTTCATCTGTATAAATCACGATTATTTTCATTAATTCTCTCTCGCTTTCGTCTGCTGATAATTTATCTAAATTATCGAATTTATAAGATTTAAAAGTTTGAAATAATCGCGCATCTTCTTCTTCCAATTTTCTAAAAATACTTTTTATTCTGGCATTTGCATATTGCACATAATAAACAGGATTTTCTTGAGACTCTGTTTTGGCTAATTGTATATCAAAATCTAAATGACTGTCGCTATTACGCATCAAAAAGAAAAATTTTGAAACATCATTCGGAATATCTGCCATTAATTCATTTAAAGTAATAATTTGTCCTTTTCGTTTAGACATTTTCAGATGCTCGCCGTTATCAATAAAATTTACTTGCTGAATAATCATAACTTTAAAATTATTAACATTTAAATTCATCATTTTCAAACCGATTTCAGTGCGTTTTATATGTCCATGATGATCAGGTCCCCACAAATCTAAAATATATTCAAAACCGCGCTCGAATTTATCTCTATGATACGCTAAATCAGCAAGAAAATAAGTAGGTATACCATTACTTTTTAAAAGCGCGCGATTTTTATCATCGCCTGATTTTTTGCTGTTCAAACAAATTGCGCCGTCTTCTTCTATTGTTAAATTATTATTTTTTAAATATTCTAATGTCTGCATAACTTTGCCGGTTTGATGAAGATTATCATATTCGCTATACCATACATCAAATTCTACGCCATAATCTTTTAAAGACGATTTTTGCCATTCTAAAACAATATTTTTTGCTAAATCTTTGAATGCTGCGCGCTGTTCTGTTTCAGATAAATTAATATATTTATCAGCGCGGCGTTTTTTTATTTCTTTGGCAATTTCAATAACATATTCGCCTTGATAATGATCCGGCGGAAAATCGATTTTTTCACCAAATAATTCTAAATAACGCAATCTAACAGAATTAGCAAAAATTTCTATTTGATTGCCTGCATCATTAATATAAAATTCTTTTGTTACATCATAACCTATGCGTTTTAATAAATTTGCTAATGCCGCACCTGTTGACGCTGCGCGCGCATTAACGACATTTAATGGACCAGTTGGATTAGCGCTAACAAATTCAATATTATATTTTTTATTTTCACCGATATTAATTTTTATTAATTGTTCGAAATTATTATAAAATTTGCAAAGTGTTTCATTCAAAAATTTTTTTGATACATGAAAATTAATAAACCCCGGATTAGTAACATTTACATTTTCCAAAAAATCAGCATTTTCTAATCTTTCGATTATTTTATTGGCAATATCCAGTGGTTTGGTTTTTAATTTGCCTGCCAATATCATTGCAATATTAGTAGAAAAATCTCCAACTTTTTCTAATTTAGATTGTTCGATATGTGCTGAAACATCAATTGAAAATAAATCATTAATAATCGCGCTTATTTTTTCTGAAATAATTTCTTTAAATAACAATTAGAATCACTCCTTATTTATTTTATTATATCATATAAGATTAAAATTTATTTTTGAAATTTAAGACAAGAAAAATATCATTTTTTTATCAAAAACCATAAATTTCCAGGATTTTTCAGCATTCCAGCAGTTTGTTCGCTTATTTTACCAAAGCCAGTAAACAAATCAGTTCGTGCAGGTCCACGTATCGCGCCGCCAGTATCTTGATTCATTACAAATCTTTTAAAAGGCAGCCATCCAATAATTTCATTATCGCTATTAAATATTGGCTTTTCTGTTTCTATAAAACAAAGTGCGCCTTTCGGAAAAATGCGCACATCAGTTGCGATACTGCGATATGGAGTTAACGGCACTTCGATATTACCGAGCGGTCCAGTATCGACAATTCTAAAAAAAACATAACTCGGATTATACGAGAATATTTCTTGTTTTTCTTCAGGATGATCAACAAGATATTTTTTCAATGTTTGCATTGACATATCTTCGCGAGCGACTAATCCTTTATCAATTAAATATTTTCCAATTGGCTTGTATTGATGGCCATTTTGGTCAGCGTAATTTACTCTAATAAATTGCGTATCGCTAATCTGCACAATACCGGAGCCCTGAATATGCAAAAAGAAAACATCTATATCATTATCGCACCAGACAATTTCTAAATCTTTACCGTATAACGCATTTTTATAATCTATCTCTTCACGAGTATAAAATGGCAAAATACTTTTATTTTGTATCCTGCCGCGTATAACTTTCGGCAGTCCGTTAAATTTAGAATAAAACGGATATTTAGCTAACTCTATTTTATAAAAATTATCAGGCACACGATAAAGCGGATAGCGATATTTATCAGTTTTTACAAATGATCCAAATAATAGCGGCTCATAATAACCAGTAAATAACACAGTATCAGCATTACTCTTATAAAAACAAAAATTTTCGCGCACATATTCATAAAAAGTTTCAGTAAAATCATAGAGTAATAATTTTTCTTTAAAATCAATTAATGATTCTTTTAAATGATTAATCGTAAAACTATCGGCGCCAAAATTAACAATAGATTTATCATTTAATTTATTCAAATATTGCAAACTATAATTTATCGCTGAAATCAAAGAATTAGAATCATTATATTGATCGTCGTAAATTGTTGTCATTGACATATCAAAAAATAATAAGGAATTATATTGGTCCCATTTAGGTGTCGGCGCTATTTGAACAGCAGTTGTTTCTATAGCGGTAGAAATATCCGGTAATTCTACTGGCGGCTTTTGAATAGTAGTGTCAGTTTCTAAAATTTCAGACTGCGCTACATATTTTTGTTTTTTTAACGTAGCGCAGTTATTAACAGCCAAAAAAATGAAAAACAATAAAAGCGTAAATTTAATCTTCATAATAAAATATCTCGCAATAAAATTTTAGATAATTGTTTTTAAACTAAAATTTACGCTTCTATACGCGGAGTAGGATAATTATCTTTTGCTGTTATTAATCTTGCATATTCGCTACTCCAATTTATTTCAAAAACTTCGCGTAAAGTTTTGATTGGCTTTTTGCCGTAGATACCGACGCCTACATTTCGTGAATTCAAAAAATAATCCGGCTCTAAATTACTGCTGGTAATCCAAGATTTATCGTAATCTGCGACCATATACTTCACATGATGTACGCGTGAAAACGGCACAAAATTAGCGCCTAATGTCGGAATATCCATATAACGCACTTCGATATTAGGAAGAACAGACAAACTTTGAACATATGGCAGCGACCCTTTTTTCAATGCCCAATGCGATACTAATAATCTGACTTTGACATTTTTTGAAGCAGCTGCTTCTCTAATCGCAGCATCGTAATCGCGTAAATACAAGCCAGGCGAATATTGACTGTTTGGCGAATATTCCATTATATGAATTAAAATTTCTTCTTTTGCATTTTCAATTAGATCCATAACAATTTCTAATTCTGTATGAAAACCCTTGGGCGTAAGAGCGGCAGGCGAAACTACCGGCAATACGCTTACCTTATCAGTCTCATCTATTAATATCGGTTTTTTTAAATATTTAGGTTCCTCTGCAAATGACTGCGGACGAATATTGGTTTTACATAATTCCCAATCATATTCAAATAATTTTGTCAAAATATCGGCAAATTGTTTATTTATAATTCTAATACCTAAATTTTGGCTGTGCTTCAATGATTTCCAATCAAAATTATGACTGCCGACAAAACAATCTGTGCCATCAATAATTATATATTTTGCGTGCATTACACCGCCACCCATCATTTTAGTGACATCTAAAAAACGCACTTCCATATTGCCGATATTTTCAAAAAAATTAACATTTGTCGGATAATTATTGTGATACATTGCGTCATTAATCATTCTCACACGAATACCTTTGCGCGCCGCGTCAATTATCATTCCAAATATCGGATACAAGTCTTCGCCTTTTGGGCTCGAAATATAAAATTGACAAATATCTATTGTCTTTTTCGCATGCTTTATCATATCTGGCCATACTTCTTGAGCGCGCCGTATCTTCGGATGTTTTAGTGTTGTTTCTATTGGAATATTTTCCACAAATTCATATTTTTTCATTTCTTTTAACTCCTTATAATTTATTTTATTTTTGTTTTTGAAAATATAATTTTATTCCCCATTCGTATGACTTGCCCTGCGGATAAAATTTAGCTGTCACTGGATTATAATATATTATATTGTTATGCACCATATCTACTAATAATTCCTTTATTTTTTCTATGTAAATCAACATTTTTTAAATCTTCGATTTTTAATATGTTCTTCTTGCTAAAATGTTTTAATATTAATTCCTTATCATCATCTAAATAAATGTAATCAGTTATCAAATTTTTCGTTTTTATTTTGTAATCTTCGCAGACCGGCTCGACTTCTTCTTCAAAAAATTCTGTTAATAATAATTGTATTTCCCACATACTGCCGCCGACTGTATCCCATACCTTTTCTATCTCTTCTTCCGTCAATGTATAATCTTTTATTTTACTATATTTTTCTAAATTTCTCAACCATTTCTGAACATCTGCTTTTTCTAAATAATCTATTTCATAAAATTTACTTGTCTTTTTTTAATTTGCTGTCATTATACACCTGATCTATAAAATATCCGTCTGACTACGATATTATTATATGCGCCAAATGACTCTCTTTGGTCATTGCCACAAAAAAATTAAATAATTCTTGTAGCAATGTCCGCTGACCATTTATATATATTTCCATCAGCGCTTGCAATTCATCTATTATTATTATCGGTTTGATACCGCGTTCTACTAATTTTTTTAATTCTTTTTTCATTATAACAAATGGATCTAATTTCTTGGCTTCTAAACCCTTCATCTCTTCTACTTCTAATTTGAATACGCCTAAACTATACTGCCGATATTTTTTATATCGCTTTTACTCGAACTATAATCTATCTCAAAAAATGTCTTTAAAAAATCTGTATAATTACCTAAATACACTTCGCGCAAATTCAAAAATTTTACATTGTTCTTATCGCGGCGCTTTAAATCATCTAAAAATCTGTATAATAATGTTGTCTTACCTCTCGATTTCGGTCCGTGTAAAAATAATATTTCACTCGCTTCTTTTTCTATATATAAATTCAAATATTCTAATTCCTTTTCGCGATTTATAAAGGCAACTCTTTGTCTATATTCGATTTTTTCAGACATTCCTACCTCTTATTTTACATATCCAGAAAATATCTTAAATATGTAAAATTCATTATGAAATTTTACTTTAAAGTATAATATGGTCCAAGTGATGAGATAACATTATTTATTTCGCTATTAATTTGATTTATTAAATTAAATAATTCAAGAGTATTTCCTTGTTTAGAATTGCTTAACAATTCTCTACGCATATCCGTATCAAATAACCGATAATTAATCTTTAAAATATTCCCGCGCAAAAGTTCAAAACTACCGACAAGCACAACATCAGCATTAACCAAAATACCTATCTGCGACGCTGTATTAGCATCTATTTTAGAGACATCCGCTGTTACCATATCTACCATCTGCGATATTTCTGCACGATTTTTAATATTAAAATTATTTTGCTGTTTGATAGATTGTATTATCATATCTGGAATACCGGTAGTAAGCCAGTTAAATTGCATATTATTAGAAAAATTTTTAAAATTCACTACTGCAATTTCTGTATTGCGGCGCTGTCTAATAGCCGGCGCTTTTACTGACGCTGCCGACGTTACTCTATTATTAGGCAGCGGTGGCTCTGTTACAGATTCTTCTTTAACATCATCAGTTTTTCGTTTATCGCCAAATTCTATGCCCATCGAAAAATAATGCTGCGTATTATTTTTAGACATTCCATTTTTATCTAATTTCAAAGCATAATCAACTTTTGTCATACCTACGCCGATACTCATACCAGCTGAATATCGAGTATCTTTATCAAGATACATATCTTTTTCAATACCGCCGCGCACAATAAACGCCAAATTTTCAGGATAATAATCAGAAGATTTAAAATATCTTTGAGTTTTTGTAGCATTTGTTTTTACTGATTCCCAAACAATATATTCAATACCCAAATTCAAAGTGCGGAATTTTTCAGATTCTGTCGCAGATAAATCACTTGTAAGATTCAATCTGTTGAATATATCAAATTTTGCGCCGATCCTATATTCCATATCAGCATCTTCATTAGTATTATTAGACCATTTCAAACGATTATAAACATTTTTAATCGCTGCGCCTAATGAAAAATCTTCTGTGATTTTTCCTAATAATCCAATATCAAAACCATAGCCCTTCGCTGTTAAATTTTGATTGCTTGTTATTGAATTGTATGATGCGTTCAAGCCCAAAAACATACTCGGCGAAATTTTCAAACCCAGAGTATAAATAAATGATTTATCTAAATAATATAAGGTATCCCAATGAGCGATTAATTCCCTAATGCTTGAATAATTAAAATCAATATCATTCGCCGTATAAGAAAAAGAATGAGTGAACATATCTTTATAAGGAAAACCGACGCTTACTAAATATTGCTTATACCAACTAAATTGTCCAGGATTATTATAAAAAGAATTAAACACAGCGCGGTCAATAGCAGCAGTACCAGCGGGATTAAAAAAAACTGAGTTCAAATCGCCTACTACGGCAGTAAAAGCATTAGCCATACCAATCGGCCGCGCGCCATAAAGAAATAGTGGCGAGCCGTCTAATCCATTTCCAGCGTATATCGTTTTCGGCTGAAATAATAATATCGCCAGCCAAAATGCGGCAAAAATTACTAATAATTGTTTTTTATTTTTTAATATTACTGCTTTTCTCATTTTCATCACCTACAATAATTATTTAGAAATCAAAATTGGAAAAGATTTATCCAATACTTTAATCACATACAAGCCCTGATTAACTATTCTGCCTTTATAATTTTTGCCGTCCCAATATACTGTGCCGTTAACATCCGGCGTTTCTAATTTTGAATATATCTTTTGACCTGTCATAGTAAATACTTCAAGTTTAACGCTCTGCGCTGTATTAAGCGAAGCATATCTTATTGCTGACGAACTGCCGCTTGTTCCACTGCCGCCGATAATTATACCTATCTTTTCGCCAGTAATAGGATTAAATACAGGTTTATTATCTAATTTCGGATTACCCGCAGCATCAAGTATTCCAACAGCAACAGCATTTTCTGGAATAATAATTTTAACGACCAACGGTTCAGATTGCGCTGACTTAATATTAGCAATATTATAAGAATACGCATATAGAATATTAGTATCTACTGACGGATTAATTTTTATATCTCGGATTTCAGGCATTACATTATTCGATACGCTAAATGTCTGCAATAAACTATTATTCAAATACAAATCTATTTTTGTAATATTTTCAGATGCGGCATCTAATGCAAATGTTAATATCGGAATTTTTGATGATTTCAATTGCACAGTATTATTAGAAGAAATTATATTGCCCGCTTCATCTTTTGCAACAAGCGTTAATTTTGCGTCATTAGTCAAAGAAATTACAATTGTCGATTTATTTGAAGTATGTTTCAAGCCGTAAATATCAGTAGTTTGAACATACACTTCAATAGTTTTTCTCTGATTTTCCTGCATACTCAAATTATAATCAAACTGCCAAGCGCCGGTAGAATTATTATAATTAAATTGATTTGCAGTATATGTCTGCCGCACAAGCGGCGTGCGATTGCCGCTTGCTAAAACTTCATCAATCAACAATTGAAATGATGAAATATCATAACTATCGCGACTATCTTTCGCAGTGCCACTAATATTAATCAATGTAGTTTTTCGCGGAGTTTCAGACGAAACAGGCGCGCTCAATATTACTTGCGGAATAAATGACACTGACACATATAATTCCTGCGCTGCTGTACGTTTAGTATTCGGGTCATACGCATTTATTTTTATGACATAATCGCCATTTTCTACACGCATATTATTTTTGTCATAGCCGTTCCAAGCCACTTCAACTACGCCAGCCATCTGAAGCGCAGTATCAGTAATTAAATATTGAACAGGTTCAGTATCAACACTGTATCTTTTTAAAATATTAGCTGTAATATATGCAGGTTTAGTAATTTTAAACGATATTAATGCCTGACTCGGTAAACTACTGCTGCCCGGCATAATAGTGCTCGGCGTAACCGTAGCATCTGTTATTTCTAACGAAGTTGTTAATATTTCCACTATTCCTTCTTTAAACGCTTCATTACCGCTTTCGTCTTCAACATAAATTCTAAAAGTATATAAACCATCCGGCTGTCCTGAACCATTCCAAGTAACAGAATACGAGCCATTGCCTTTAAACGGCGGCTGCACCGCTAATTCCGTAACCTTTTCGCCAGACATCTTATAAATTTTAACAATAGAATTTCCGACTTTTGTCGCTAAATAAAATCTATAATCAAATTCTTCACTCGCTTGCGCGCCATGCGTAGAATTGCCAAATCCTATAACTTCGGCAAACTCACCCGGCACATTTATTAATACATTAGATTTTGTGCCGACTGGCACGACGATTTCATCTGACACCATTTCATTACCATATCTATCTTTTCCTTTTAATATTAACCTCAATTCATAAGCGATTATTCCTTGCGTAATCAATACAAGTTCTGACGGCTGCATCATTAAATAAGGCCCGCTGATAAATTCCAATATTCCCCCAGTAGTATTTTTCGGTTTATATGCTCGTATTTCGCCGACAGTCATTGAAGCGTCGATACCGCTTACATCAAATGAAATTACAGTATTATCTTTAATACCATCGCCGTTCGGGGAAAATGGATTATTCGATACCCGAACATTAGAGATTACCGGCTGCGAATAATCTACTACTACGCTTGAGTATTCTGTTGTTTTATTTTCAGAAGCATCATATAGTATAAGTTCTAACTTATATTGTCCTTCTGATACAATATTGCCGTTATTGTCCTTGCCGTCCCAAATAATCTGATTTGCGCCAGGCTGCTGATTGGTTCTGGTTATTTTTCTAACTAAAACATTGTTATAATTATAAATATTTAAAACTGCTGTTTCTACACGCTCATTTATCGAATAATTTAATTCAATATAATCTTTGACGCCATCGCTGTTCGGGGAAAATGGATTCGGCGAAACATTAATCATCGATACTTCTGGCGGATAAAAATCAGAATAATACGGACGATATTTTATATAAATATACTGACTATCATAATCTGTGGAATTTCCAGCATTATCTATTGCTTTAACAGATATTTTTAAATTTGCAGTATCAGCGCTCTGCGGAATAAGATGAAATTGCCATTGACTCCAACTTAATTGATTTATAGAAGTATTCGCTACATCAGTAGCCAAATAATCCAAATACCAAGTAGAATCACTATAATCTCCGTCAAAATTATAATCCGCTTCAACTTTTATCAATACTCTATACATTTCAGACGCTTGTCTATCAGGTATATCGCCGCGGCCGTCAATATCTACTGCTGTGCCTTTAATATTTATACTTACAGGATAGCCACTAATCACAGCATCATTTTGCGGCAGCCGAATAGAAATAGACGGTTTAGTATTATCAAGCGACAGCAGCGGAGTATCAATCACAGAAGTATTGCCGGCAATATCTTTCAAAATAAATCTAATATTAGCATCTTCTATATCTGATAATTTAGTAGATTGCAAATAAAACTGCGCTAATGACGAAAGCGAGAATCGTTCTAACGGCTGAATAATAGTTGCAAATGTAGTGTCATATCCGGTAATAGCTGCAAAATCTACTTTTGTAAAATAAGAATCGACTAATTCATTAAACACTATCGTCATACTAATCTGGTCGCCAGTTTTGACATAAGTAGATGACGAATTGCGCAATACCCCTGTTATTTCAAAATTAATTGCATTTATACGCGGCGAAGTATTATCTAATTGCACATACCAGTAAGTATCAGTTCTGTCATTATTTTCAAATCCTGAAATCTTCAAAGCCACATTATTTGAATCCGACATTATATTATCGCTCGAAATTTGGTATTCACCTATCCAAATATTGGATGCATCTGGGTTCGACACTTGCGCTAATAATTGCGTATAAAATTGAGTATTATAAGGTCTTGAAATTTTTGTAAAATTCACCTGTCTCGCTTTATAAGACGAATCTAAATTACTAAAATCGCCTAATACTCTATTTACAGTCGTATCCCATACAGTATAAATTGCCACAGTATCGCCATTTTTATAAATAGGATATCTGAAATTAGTCAAACTATCATATAAATGGCTATACGCTGTATCATCTTGCGTAGCATTAACAAAACATACAGGCGGAGTATTGTCCAATCCAGCAAACCAATATAATGTATGCGTATTCATCAGCGGGTCATAAATTGTAATTGTGCAAGGTTTAACTGCAGCTTCTACTATTACAGTTGTATCTGGTATTACAAATGTCAAGGTATAAGCTCCAAAGCCGTCCGCTTCCGCTTCGACAGTAGTATCTGATGTATTCCACTGCCTAAAATTGCCATATACTTTTAAATTCTTATAATCGTGCTCGTGATTATCTGCTGCAAAAGTCAAGCGTATCGTAATCGTATCGCCTACTTTATAAGTTATTGAATTGCTCGGCGGATAAATATCAGGAGTCTTAGGCACTGACACATCGCCAATTACATAATTTTTAGATGAAAAACCATAACTATTAATAAAAATATTATTATCTTTATCAATAAACTCTATTTTTCCTGACTCAATAGAATATCTGAATGTTGACTTATCTGTTAATTGTGATGATGTGCGAAGAGCAACTATTATATTAGAATAACCATTACTGTCATTTCTAATATCAATAGGCACGCTCGGCGTAAGTTTATATTCATAAATTGTTAATTTTGTCGGAGGCGTAGATAATGGAATAAATGTGTCTTTTGAATCTAAATAGCCAAGTATACCTGTATCAGGATTATCAATATATAATGCAATACCGCTCATCGAATCAGCGCTTGCCGTTGCTAAATGATTAAGATTAAAACCAGAAGGCGAGCCAGAAGCATCTAAATCTGAAAATTTTACTGTCATACTTCTTAACATTATACCGCCGCTCGTAGTATCTGCCAAATCAAAAACATTCAAGCCGATTATTCCAATAGGACCAGTGTTAGCGGTAATATATACATTTTGCGTATCAGTCAATAAATCTGCAAATATTACTGGTACGCTGATTTTTATTGTATCTGAGGTAAAACTCGAAAATCTCGGCAATCTATCGCCAGTTGAAAATTCGATGCCTTCTATTGGTATTCCTACTGTAAATCTATCATTAAAATTACAAATATCGCTTGTTGATATAACTACAAAATAATCCGAACCTGCGCCAGAACCTGTCAAATAATCCGGTAATGGCGAAACATCATTACTTGCATTTTTTATTCTAATAGTAATTGAATAAGTATCATTATCTAATGTTTCATCTGGCGTCCATACAGCATCTGTCCATATGGGCACTTCAATATCTGTCGCGTCAAATTCACCTGTGCTGCCATTAGTTGTTTTTGAATCTCTAAATATTTTTATCCCGCCATTTTGTAATGTTTTTAATGCGGTCGGCTTAAATGAAATATTATTATCTGCACGACTAAATACTAATGTAAATGATTTGAGATATTCAGTTGCTCCCTGCGCGTCAACAACATCAAAACTTAAAACAGCCATTGAATCACCGTATGGCTCTAAATAACGAGTAGTCGAAACTTCATTAAATATCTGTAATGTATTAATTGATTTGCTTTTTATTTCACGAGTAGTAATTGAATTCAATGCGTTTCCAATAGAATATTTTATGCCATTTGCAGGAATTATAATATTGAAATTATCATTATAACTAATATTATTACTTGTGCGAATAACTAAAAAGAAATTATGACCATTTGCTTTACCACTGTATGAATTCGGTATATTAGTATCAACTAAATCCATCAGCAATACATACGAATCTCCCGGACCTGCGCCTTCCCAATAAGGCACACTAACAAAACTTATCATTGTATCTTTTGTCGCATCAAATACGCCATCGCCATCTGCATCAGCCCAGACGGATACGCCGCTCGAACTGTCATTTGCTAAATTTGCCAAATCAGCAGTTGTAAATGGTTTTGAATCATTCAAGTTTGAAAACTGCACTAATATTTTATCTAATTTCACGCCACCGTCTGTATCGTCTGTATTATCTGCTTTTATATCTATTAATCTCATACCTATTACTGCGATTGGCTCACTCAATGCTGTAATATATGCAATTTCGTCATTTTCAGATGCGCTGATATCTGTCAAAATTGTCGGAACAGTAGCAGTTATTAAATTTGTAGTAAGTTCCTGTTCTGGATTGGATGAATTTCTCGTGAATTTCAAGCCGCGACCAGGTATATGCACTCTGAAATCTGTGCTGTATCGTAAAGTATCGCTTGTGCGAATAACTACAAAAAAATCATTACCAGAATTTTCGCCTAAATCATCATCAGGTATATCCACGCTTTGCAAAAAATTCAATGTAACACTATTGCCTTCCCATTCAGGTAATGCCATTGATAAAAATTCATCATTATCGTCAAATACTCCTGTGATACTGCCATTATCTCTATATACAGCTACGCCGCTGGTTTTATCCATAGACAGCGGCATCAAATCGCGAGTAACATCAAAATTATTCAAAACGCCTGAATCAAAAAATTGCACTGTTACTTTTACTAATTTTTCTACTCCGCCTATTCCATCTGAAATATTAAATCCTATTACTGCTGTTGGCTCACTTTTCGCATCTATTCGCTGACTCACTGCTGTCAGATCTTGTAGCGTTAAATTTGATAATGTCCGCACCACTATACTATCACTTGTAAATGACCAAATATCATCTAACAAACTATTTTTATGGGCATTTTCAAAATATTTTGCGATTGTACTAGTGCCAGTAATATCTGTAAAAATAAAATCTGCACTTTTGGTAAATCTTAACTGAAAATTATCGCCATTTGATATTGACGAACTTGTACGAACCGTAATAAAAAAATCATTACCGTCTGTGCCGTCTAATAATTCATCTGTTAATGGTAATGATATTGTATCAAAAATCAATGTTGCAATGGCAGTAGAATAATAACCTGGATCCCCATAATAATAATCCCAAGATGCTACTAATGGCGTGAACATCGTATCGCCTTCGTCCCACTCGCCTTTTTTATTATTTGGATTATGTATATTATCTTGCCAAAGCGCTATACCGCCTTGATTTAATGGCAATAAATCATTCGGCGTCCATTTTGTGCCGTCTAAACTTCTAACATAAACTTTCATTGCCTTTAAATAAACGCTATTGTTTACATCATTTTTTTGCCACATATTTAAACCAAACACAGGATAATTATCGCTGCTGCGCGGTATGTAAGGATCACGATTTACTAAATCTGTAATGATCATCGGCACACTCGCTTGATAAGTATATCCTCCTATTCCCGGGTCAGTTGTAAATATTTTATCAGTTGCATTTACTGCGCCATTTGTAAAAAATATACTTTGCTGCGGAATTATTATTTCAAATGAATCGCTGTAATCCGCTTCTTTATCTAATAAAATCGCAACTAAATAATCCCAACCACGAGTATTATCAGAATTATTATCAATTGGCAGCACAGTGCCATCAGCAAGATATAATGATACTCTATAATGACCATCGTCTATTTTTGTCCACTGCGTGCGGTCAACTGATAATGGCAATAAATAATCCGCTAATGTATTAGTAGACGACGGAGGGTCCGCAATATTTACTGTCTGCCGTTGTTCTAATGCTGTATGATTAGGATTATTGGCATATATCGCTATACCACTATTTTTATCGCTTGTGATAGGTCTTAAATCACTCGGAGTAAAATTCTGTCCTTTAAATTCTAAATCTATTCTCCGTAATTGTTGGTTGGAATTCACATTATTTTTAGTAAAATCAGTGCTATTATAATCAGGGTCAGTGCCGCCGCAAGCATCTATTACAATTACGCTGTGCGGCCAGAAATCTAAAAATTTTTGGTCTTGTCTACCTACTTCTGGACTACCTAATGGATAACCGAAAAACGCATTTAACCGAGTAACTGTATCTGCATCATATTTGTTTACACCAATCACTGGTCCTATTATTTCATATATCATTTGCGTTACATCATCACGATTAGCAGGATCTGGAGCAGTTGTACCGCCAATTATTTCGCTGTCAGCAAATACTGTCTTAACAGAATTCATACCAGAAGAATATTCATCTGGATCGCTTACTCCGCCAAAGGTCAATGACACTACTTTTAATTGAAATTCATCGCCATATCCAACTTTACCTGGTCCCCAACCGCGACCTGTTGTTATACAAACTAAATATGTATAATTTTCAGGGTCATCTGGTGAATTATCTTCAGCATCGTCTGTTTTGGGATCAGATGTATAATACGGTACTTTACCGCCAGAGCCAACTAATATTATTGGGTCAGAATCGTCTTCATCAAAAAATTCTATTTTATTGTTGTTAAAATCTAATATTTTATTTCTTTTATAATTAGTTAATCTAATATCACTTTCATCCCAACGATTGCCTTTTGTCCCGACATCTTTATAAACTGCCCAAGTATGATAATATCCAGCATCTTCGCCATATCCGCCTAAATCATAAGCGCTGATATTATTCGGATTGGGCACCGAATCACCGCTTGTAGCATCTATTAAACTAAAATCATGGTCATATCTATCTATTATTTGAATTTTAATATTACTTAACGACACAGGATCAACATCCGTGGGTATTGTTTTTGACTGCGCTAAATATAATTTGAATACTGCGTGAGGTTTGGAATTTGCCGGCACTATAAAATTATTTGATGGATATTGATAATTGACATTTGGAGATGATGTTATTTTTGTCAAATTTTTTATACTGATTTTTACTGTTACTTTTGACGACATTGCTCCTATATCTGATTGCGTTAAAGTTTGTGTAACTGCGCCACCGCCTGCTTCACGCGTGCCACTTAATTCAGCGCTTTTTAATGTAAAGAAAAATGAGGTCCCATTCGGCACTGTATCGGCAACTTGTAGCATTACATAAAAAGTAGTCGTTTTATTTACATTGCCATTTGTAGGAACATCTATCTCATCGCCAGATACATTATCTGGAATTATCACGCTGCCCACTTCATTTTGTCGAGACATTGATGTGCTGATAATAACCTTTTGAATATATTTGCCTTTGCCTGTTCCAAAATTTAATGTTACTGATGTCAGATAGACATTTTGATATAATATTATTTGATCTGGCGTGGCAGTATCACCATCTGATGTTTTGCCTGGAGTAACAGTAAATCTTAAAGGCACTATCCAGCCGCCGGGTAAAATATTTTCTGAACCAGATAAATTATTATAGCCAGCGCCAGTATAATCTAAAAAATCTTTTGCTTGAATTTTATAAGTTATGAAAATCACTAATACTGTTAAGACTAAAATTTTTAAGTTTTTCATAATCTGTTAACTCCTGAAAAAAATATTTATTTTTTAAAAATTTATTTTTAAATTTATTATATGCGCATCATTTAATTCTTTTGACATAATATAAGCATAATCAATATTCAATACCTCAAAATTCAAGCCCGCTCCACAAAATATTCCTTTATCAGCATCTTTTGAATAACCGTTATATCCTATACGCAATGCCAGCGCTTTAAAAACATTATATTCTATACCGCTCGCTAAATACAGCGATTCTCCTTCTTCTTTTACTATATCAGCGCTAATCAAAAAATTATTTTCTATTAATGAATACGCTATACCTGTGCGCAATATCATAGGCAATTTCCGCTCGTCATAATTATATTTTGCTTTTTTTAAAGTGAAATTCGAGAGCGCTAAACCAACAGACACATCATTCATAGTATTTTTAAATCCTAAATCAAGAGCCACACCATCTGCTGTTGTATTTTGAAGCTTATCTTTAACATATTTTACAGCAAAACCAAAAAATGAATGCTTATCTGTTTTCAAACCAATAGCAATCTGTAAAGCTGAATTTTCAGATTTATAATCCGGCTCAATACCGCCGCTAATATTGCGCCCTTGTATATTTCCTGAATTCAAATAATATAGCGCCGCGCCTAATGAAATGTCATTATTTATTTTATTGGCTATACCTAAAAAATTATATTTTATATCTTCAAGCCAATTATTATGCTGCGCCGCTATCTCCGAATGTTGGGCTATATCTGCTATGCCTGCACAATTCCAATACATACCAAAAGCGTCAGAACTTACGGCTGTATAAGCGCCGCCGAGCGCTACTGCTCGTGCACCTACGCCTATTTGTAAAAATTCAAAACTATTTTTACCAGCTGCGCAAAATACTGAGACTTCCAAAAAAATTACAAATAAAAAACTAATAAATATTTTTTTCATTATATTCAGCGTATTACTCCTATTTTTCCTTTTGTTATACCTTTCGGATGAGTTATTTTATAAATATAAATACCTGATGACACATCTTCTCCTTTGGTATTTTTTAAATTCCATTCTACTGGCTCGCTCGGAGCATTGAAAAATTTAGTATATACCCTCCTGCCGACAACATTATAAATTGTTAATTCAATATTTCCTGATAAATCATTAAATATTATTTTGTTGGTATTATGAATTTTTGAATTATATGGATTTGGATAAGCGTAAATATCGCTGTTGTTCGGAGCAGCATAACCAATAGCATAATATGAAAAATGCTTTAAATCTGCCGCGATTAATTTATTTTCATTATCAAAAGTATTCATTCCACCGTCTGCCACTACTTGCCATTTTTTTAATTGTTCATCGTATCTATAAAGTTTTAATTCTTCAATATTTACATTTGCATTGTCTTCTATGCCGTCGTTATTATTATCATTATATTTTATTCCTACATTAATAAATTGTGAAAATACAATATTGAGTTTATTATTATCATTTATTCTTTTCACGCTAAATCTACGCAATGAATTCGGCAGAACACTTATATTAGAATTTGATATTGCATTTTTTACAGCGCTGAATACCTGCGGATTTTCGCGCTCTTCTAATATCTCTATATAACTATTAACAGGTAAGACATTCGCTGGAATTTGTAATATAGTATTTTTCGCCGCATATTTCACAGCCGCTGTATTATCGAGCAACGCTATAATATTTTTTCTGATTACATTTCCGCGTTTATCATAAAAATCTAATGTGTTGGTTCCTAAACTCATTAAATATAAATAATTATTAGTATCAGAAATATAATCAAAATTCAAAATTCTGCTGTCTGAACTTTCAGCATTAACTATAACCTTCAAATATTCATTATATGCGACAGTGTCGCTATCTCTATCATAATAAACTTTAAATTTCGCAAAATTATTAACAAAAATAACAGTATCACTCAAATCTACTCGTAATCGCAAATTATTCAAAACTTTAAAAGAATAAAATACTGATTTTTCTTTGTATTGCAATACTGCCATATATTCGCCGCTTGACAATTTTGGAATTTCAAAATATGCAATACCTTGACTGTTAATTTCCGCAGTTTTGCTAAATATCTTGACATTTGTTAAAGTTTTGATTTCTAAATTAATCTGGTCCTTTATACCTAAATTATCTAAAATATTGAAATATTCATTATTATTCATTATTTCGCAAAGCGCTTGAATATTTATTGTGTCATTAATAGTTATGATTTGCGGAACAACAGCAGTTAAAATAATGCCGTCTCTATTAATTTCAGGAACTGATTTAACTTTCACTATCGTAGATATCTGCGGATAATCTATTAAACTTATTTTTATTATATGTTCACCGCTGTAATTTAAAGCAAATAATTCAGTTGTTAATTTACCATAAATATCAGACATTAGTTCGATTGTTTTATAGCCATTAGCAAAAACAGAAGCGCCTGATAATATTTCAAATCTTGCTCGGATATTTTCTATTGCTATGCCATTTGCATCGCGTACGATAGCATTTATATTCACAGAGCCGCTGCTGCTGAATATCGCGTTCTCGCTTAAATTTTGCAGATATTCCGGAGCAGACGGCTGACGACGCGTTAATTTTACTGTCTTTTTAGCGCTTTCATTATTTGCAATATCAATTGCGCTTAATTCAAAATAATAATTTGACAATGTATCAAGATTACTGATTATAATAACATTATTCTGCTGCAAACCCAATAGTGAATTTTCTGGTTTGGTCAAAGTATATATCTGCGAATTATAAAAATCTTTTGAATATCTAATTTTATATGTTTTAAAATCAGAGTTAGTCAAAGTATTAGACCAAAATAAATATGCGCGATTAGCATAATCTAATACTACAAAATCTTTTGGCAAATACGGCGGTTCATTATCAATCACAAACTTAAATGATGCGCCGCGATTAGAATATATCAAACCATTTATTTCAAAAACATATTCTATCACTGCATTATTAAATAATTTTTCATCTGTTGACGGAATAGTAGCAGCCCATTCTTTTCGGATTATTCCGTCAATCGCAGTCATTTCTATTTTTTTGTCAGTTAAATTTTCAAGAGCCGGACCATCAGGCCTTTTATTAGCATCATACCATAAATAAACCTTATAATCAGCTGGCACTGGATTTTCAAATTCTGTTGTAATTATTATATCTCTTAATTGCAATCTTTCAGAGCCATCAAGTTTTACCGCTATATTAATGCCGTCTGTCGCAGGATCTTCAGCCGGCGTCTGATTATTTGTGCTGATTAAGACAGTATCGCTTAATTCGCTATAATTGCCGCTATTATCTATTGTTATAACCGCAAATGTATAGTTGGTCAGTGGCTTTAATCCGCGCACTTCGCTAATTGAAGTATTGATATTTTTCAACATTGAATTTTTTTCATAATTCCAATATTGCAAATTATTAAAATCTAAATAATCGCCTTCTGAATAACAAATCAAATATTCAGCAAAATCCGGCATTCCGGCTACCGGCTGCCAAAATAAATGTATTGTCGTGCTTGAATCTGATAAGCGTTCTGCACGAATATTGGAAATTTTATAATTATTTTCAATATCTAATATAAATTCCCAATAATCATTATTAAATGTTCGATAAACACTGCAGCCATCTACTTCTAATACAAATCTAATTCTATCATTATGGTCATATCCCAATAATGTCAAGTCATTTATATTGACATACCATATTCCGGCGCTGCCAGCTATCGCAGTATAAGATATATTATTTAATCCGATATTATCGCGTAAAAAAAATATTTTCGGAGCGCTCGTTAAATTCGTTTTATTCAAAATAAATTCTATTACGATACTATCGCCTATTGATTGTATTTCATTAAAATTCGTTATTATTGATTCATTATTATTATTCAAACGCATAGATCTTACATAAATATTAGAAGGACTGAAGCCGCTTACAGTATCTGATAAATTTGTTTCATTGCCTAATGCATCTACAAGTTTATAAGCAAAATAATATTTAGTATTTTCCTGTAAATTTGTAATTTTTGTATATTGCGTGGCTATATTTGATAATGCGCTGTCTTTGGTTTTATCCCATTTATTACTTGCTGCGGTAATATTCGGCTGCGTATCATAATATATTACATATTCAGCAAAATCAGAAGCGACCGCTCTGCTCCAATATAATGTTATACTGCTCGGCATTTGGGAAATCACATAAAAATCTCTACCGAATACAGGCGGCTGATTGTCTATTCTATAACACCGCGGAGCATAAGCGTTATTATAAAACAATTTGCCGTCAACTAATACAGCAATATATACAATTGTATCATTTATAGAAGCGCTATTAATTTTTGGTATTACTGCTTTCCAATATCTTGTGTCAGATCCAATTAATGACGGCGCTATTGCATTATCAGATACAGTCGGTATTCTATTCAAAGCATAATATACTCGAATATTATCGGCATTTCTCGGATATTCGGTTAATTGAAAATATATCTCTACATCTGTATCGCGCATACTATTTTCTTTTAAAAAATCTGTTGCTATATTTCCGCCGTCAGTCATCATTGTCATCAAAACATCCGCTAATTGATTTCTACTAAGCGGCGATGGAACTGTGTGTATTTCCCAACTATTTCGATTATTCGCAATATTATATGAATTATTGTTCATCTTGCGAGCAATTGAATAATCGCTAATCAATGTGTCAATAATAACTGAATAAATTTCCGCTACATTATCAAGCGCATTATAATAATAAAAACTCTTATCCCACACTGCCGTGCCGACATTATAAATTGCTCGTTTTTTGAATTGATTAAATGCCCCGTTATTATCAGCCCAGACTATACCGCTAACAAAATTTATATTTGTTGAATCATTATCTAAATCTAAAAATATGCAATCATCAGATTCAAAATAATTTTGCGGTAAATCTATTTTATAATAATCTCCCTGATTTAATGTGATATTAGTCAACGTGGTAATAGTTTTTAAATTAGTTAATGTATAATTCGCTAAATTTACGCTGCCGTCATAACAATACAATTCTACCCATGGCGCGCTCGCGTCATTTAAAGCAGGATATACTTCTGTAATCAATAAACTGCCTGTCTGCGCAGTAGTAATACTTACTTCTTCCGCTGTCACTAACGGACTAATATAACCATAAATATTTTCCGCTACGACTTTAAATTTATATACGGTATTGCTGTCTAAGCCCTTTATAATAGTAGAATTCGTCATCGAATAATATAAATTTAAATCATTACCGCCGGACCAATAATTACTATTATAAGTAATAGTATCATTATTTTTCGCATAATAAATTCTGTATTGTTTGAAATTTTGAACATCTTGCTCCGGCTGCCATTTAATCAAAACTTCATTTTTATTTATATTAACTGCGCTAACATTCGTATATTTTACGCTAATCGGCACGCCTAATATTTTAAATGACCAGGAATTCCCATTATTATAATAAAGTTTTCCTTTTATTTCTATTACAAAATTTATAGTTACATTTTGCCTAATATCCGGATCCCATGATGGTATTACTGCTTGAAAAACATTATAAACGCCAGATATAGGTATTCGCTTTTGCTGATTTGATGGATCCGGCATTTTATTAACATCATATATAACAAATATTTCTGATTTTTCAGTTTCTGTATATGACAGCGCTGTTTTAAATCTCACCACTAATGCCGAATGCTTTAAAAATTCACTGCCGTCAAATACATTTATTTCTTTATCGCCATCTGATACGCCTAATACATATACATCGCCAGATATATCTTGTTCTAATACAGTTACCGCGCTTATTTGATAACGTTGCACTATTGGCTGCTCTATGCCGTTTATTACAGGAACAATAGCAAAATAATATTTTGTATTAGATGTTAAACCTGTTATTGTTGTCTGACTGGTCTTTATACTCGCAAGCATTGTATCATTATTTTTATCCCAATACGCAGCATCAGTTGTAACTGGCGCGCTCGTTGAATAATATATTTTATATGTTTCAAATTTCGATACTCCTGATAATGCGCTCCATTTTAATGTCACGCTCTTATCTGTTGTCTTAACAACGCTAAAACCCTGTATCCCTGATAATGAAATATTATTCTGACCGCCCGGCGAACCTAAATTACCTATCGGATAACTCGCTTGATAATTATAACCGTCATAATAAGCATTGCCTACATCATAGATATTTTGGTCGACTTTCTCCATACTGCTGCCAGTGCCGTCGCCGCCGCGCCATTCTTCGATATTTATATTGTATTCTACTTTTGAAATATATGAACCTGTCTTATTTTTTAAAAGAATATAACCGGAAATATTTGACATATCAAATGGCGATGAGGCAGGTATCACTACAAACCCGTCAACTTTTGGTTCCCATTTGCCGTCTGCATTGCCGTAAATATTAGCAAAACTCATATTATTACCGTCTATCGGCTCTAATACGCTCGCTATCACTAAATAACTTTTTTCCGCTATTACTGTCCCTTCTGGAAATACTGTCACTATTCCATCGCAATCTATTGACCAGCCGCTAATATCAAACGGCAAATCTGATTTATTATATAATTCAATAAATTCAAAATATCTATCGTATTGCCCCGCTGGATTATACATAAATTCATTTATTATTATCACACTATCGCCATAACTAATATCACTAATAAACGGAACATTTATTAATCTTGTATCGCCAGAACTCGATAATATATAAACCAATATATTATCTGCTTTTGGTAATTTTGTCGGTAATACCGCAGAAAAATCTATTATATCCTGCTGCCCGTTTTTCAAACCACTGCCGCCGCGGCGCGCATCAAAATAAATTTGTGATAAATCAGGTAAAACTGTCAAATCCCGCGCTATCCAATTAAGATTAGTCGGCTGCTCTAACGCTGATAATAATTGTATTTTATTATAAGTTTTTTCGTCATTATTATTTCTACCAAATATCGCTATTTCTTTAATTTCATTTGTATCTTTTGAAGTGTTTTTAAGTGTTAATTGCAATATTGTCTGTTCGCTGGCAAATCTTGAATAACCAGTTTTTACACTTATTGACGCTTCTACTGTCAAATCAGACGGAGTTATATTCAAACCATTTAATGTAATTTCGCGAGTCTCACTGTTTACGCCTGTTGCTGTTAATTTTATCGAATTTGATAAGCCCATTAATACTGGATTATCTACCGCGATTCTAAAAACTGCCGTATCGCCAGCTGTTATTATCCCACCTTGATATGTTATTTTGTCTGTTGTATGGCTGTATTCCCAATTGCCGTTTTTTGGCTGAGATAACTGCAATCTAAAAGAACTATCACTGCCGCCAAAATCTAATTCTATCTTTGAAATTGACGCGCCTGCTGCTGCACCATTAATTAAGTTTAATACTAATACTGAATTATCGCGCGTTTTTTGACTTGCGTTTTCTTCAAAACTAATACTACCTAATGGATATGGCCCAGTAATCGCACCAGTATAATATATTCCGTTGGTTGCTGTTACTTTTGACTCGTTTCCGTGTAAATCTGCAACAGTCACTGCTAAATAATAGGTCTGCTCTTTTTCTAATGGCGAGCCGCTATCAAATGTTTTTACAGTATATTCAGTAATTTTTCTGTCAGTAATATTCGCTATTTCAGGTCTTAAATTACTTACATCTACAATCGGCGATTTTGAAATATAAATATAATATCTATTAAAATCTGAAACATTCGATTGAGACCACGTGAATTTGATACCGTCTGACGTTGGATTGCCTATTACATTTCTTACAGCGGACGGCGGTTCTTGCTCAAATGTCGGCGATGACACTCTTGCTGGTGATTCCGCCATTAATTTTCTGAAAAATCGCAAATATTCACGGGCAAGCGCCGGACTATGTATATATATTTGATTTTCATCATTTAGGTCTGACGCAGCTTTTGTAAAATTCGCCGAACCTGTGATTACTAATTCATTATCTATTATTACAATTTTATTATGCTGACGACTCTGCTGATTTGTCGGATTTGGTAAAATTCTACAATCTATACCGCGCGAAATTAATTTATCAATTACTTCTTTTGTCGAACCGAATGTCGAATTATAATAATCAGGATCTACAACAATCTCTACTACCACGCCATTATTTTTTGCAGCTATTAAAGCGTCGCCAATCGCATCCGAACTGCCGCCTGCCGCAAATCTTGTTAAATTATTTGCAAGCATAAATACTGATTTTTTTGCGCGTCTTATTGCCGGCACCATTTTATTTACTATTGGATTATCTTCCGGAGAAAAATATAATTCTATTCTGCTGCCATCTGGAGCTGTAAATTGATTGCGACCTAATGCACCACCGTGAAATGTCCCATTGAATAATTCTGTAAATTCTTTTGCGTATTCATTCGCTACTTCTGGAACATATAAAACTAATGAATTATTATATTGTGCTGAATACGCGCCTTCTGTCCAGTTAGTAGAGCCAGTAATAACCCGTGCAGTCGGTTTATTTGCATCTATTATTATTAACTTATTGTGCATCTCGCCTGATGCCGAACCATCATCATTTCGCGGGATCTTATTATTAAAAGCAGGGTTAAATTCATTTGAGCCATCGCCTACTAATTTTACATCTAATCCTTTTTGAAATAATGCATTCGCTACTGACACCACATCATTGCCTATACCTGTGCCCCAGGTATAACTCGCTATATATAATGAATATTTCGCTGTTTCTATTATATTTTTGATATTCTGCTCAAATTCTGTATTAGTTTGAAGAGAAGGCGTGCCTTCTGTAAAATATACATCCCACCATTTTGCAGCATTCAACTGATTAGCAAATAAAAATATTAATAATAGCCACAATAATATTCTTGACACTTTATAATATCTACTCATATTTTTTATTTTTCGGCATTTTGCCAATTTTTTTGCATTACATAAACTATATCATATAATTTATTATGATTCTCTATTAATTCCGCATATTCTTTTATAAAATAATTGTGTTTTAGCGAATATTGCCTTTTCAGCTCATTCATTTTGTCTTTTTTCTCTGTGATATTTTCTACGATTTCATTATTATTAAAATGATATATCAATTTATTCGATAAGTCAATCTCTTTATTTAAAATATTTATCTGCTGATTCAATTTTTCTAATTCTAATTTTACCTGTGTAATCAAATCGTGCAACAGCCCTAAACGCACTATTATATTTTGCTCTTCAAATACCAATGATTTATCTGTTAAATATTTATTTTTTTCTTCTTCAAAATCTAACCCACGCGCTTTGATACTACCGCTAACATAATATAATCTTTTATTATAAAAACCGTATAATTCTGATAAATTAATGTTTTTTTTATTTATTAAACTCAAAATTTTTTTTTCGATTTCATTAATTATTTTCTTTTCTAAATCTTGCTGAACAAATTCTATCAATTCCTTTTGTTTGGTAAATTTTTCAATTTCTAAATTAATAGCAAAACTGCGTTTTAATAATAAATTCAATTTTATATCATTTACCCAATCTTTATTATTTTTTAATTTTAAAATTTCATTATCTATCTGCTTCAAAATCGCAGTATTTTCTAATATCAATTTTATCAACTTATTTATTTCTTGCTGATTTTGATAATGTTTTTTTTCTAATTCGTTTAATATTTCAGCGCTATAACTAATACTGTGCAAAAATAATAAAATCACAAAACTAAAAATAATTTGTTTTTTAAAAATTTTCATAAAATGTTTAAGCAGCAAATACTATTCCATTTTAAAAAATAAATTTATTTAAAATTCGAATACTAAAAAATATTTGACTTTGAATTTGTTTAGTGGTATAATGCCACAACGATTTTTCAAAAAATCGAAATTGATAAAATTTTAATTTTTTATTTTGCGGAGTATGATGAAATATGAAACTCGAATTTCAAAAATTTTGTGGAAGCGGCAATGACTTTATTATTGTCGATAATCGCGATTACAAAAAGATGATAAAAAATCGCGCTGATTTTGCAATGAAATATTGCAGACGCGGATTATCTGTCGGTGCAGACGGCGTGCTATTTTTAGAAAATTCAAATGTAGCGGATTTTAAAATGACATTGTATCAGCCGGACGGCAGCGAAGCTGAAATGTGCGGAAACGGCGCGCGCTGCATTGCTCGTTATGCTTATCTCAACGGCATTGCAAATAAAGAAATGAAATTTGAAACTCTTGCCGGGATAATAGAAGCGCGTATTATCAATGATGAAGTCGCAGTAAAATTAACAGCGCCAAATGATTTACGATTAGATAAAAAAATTAAAATTGAAGAACTCAATCTTGAATTTAATTATTCATTTATAAATACCGGCGTGCCGCATACGGTAATTTACATTGACGATTTAGAAAAATTTGATGTTAAAAAAATCGGCAATAAAATAAGATTTCATAAGGTTTTTGCGCCAGCCGGCACAAATGTTAATTTTATTCGCAAAAATAATGATAATACCATTTCTATACGCACTTATGAACGCGGCGTAGAAGATGAAACATTGGCTTGCGGCACAGGCAGCGTTGCCTCAGCGTTAATAACAGCGCTAAAATATAATCTGACAGCGCCGATAATTGTTAAAACTAAAAGCGGAATAAATCTAACAATACATTTTGATACTGAAAAATTAAAAGCGCAAGATTTTGAAAATTTGAATTTATTTTTGCAAGGCGATGCTGTTAAAGTATTTGACGGTATTTTAGAATTATAATTTTTTTTTAGTAGGAGCGTTGAATACAAAAAATGATTTACAAAATTCAAGATATAGAACAATTAAGAAATATACTACAAACAAATAAAAATCTAAATGACGCTGAATTAATCAAAACAGTAAGCGAGATAATAAATAATGTTCGATTGCGCGGAGACGACGCATTATTAGAATACACAAAAAAATTTGACAGCGTAGAATTAGAAAAAATCGAAGTTTCGCAATCTGAAATTGATGATGCTAACAGTTCCGTATCTTCTGAATTCAAACAGATGTTTCAGCGCGTAATTGCTAATATTGAAAATTATCAAAAATTGATATTGCCTAAATCGTGGCTGACTATCGACGAAACAGGCAGTAAATTAGGCGAACTTATCACGCCATTAGATAAAGTCGGTCTGTATATTCCAGCAGGCACAGCGCCGTTAATTTCTACTATTGCAATGAGCGCGGCGCCAGCATATATTGCTGGCGTGAAAAATATTTATATGTGCGTGCCTCCTGCAAAAAACGGAAAAGTTAATCCTTATATACTTGCCGCAGCTAAAATGGCAAAAGTTTCAAAAATATTTAAGGTTGGCGGCGCGCAAGCGATAGCGGCATTTGCGATTGGCACTGCGACTATTCCGAAAGTAGATAAAATCATAGGTCCGGGCAATATATATGTTACAATCGCAAAAAAACTTGTTTACGGCGAAGTTAATATTGATATGATCGCCGGCCCAAGCGAGATATTAATATTAGCAGATGACACAGCGCAGCCGGAATTTGTTATTGCTGATCTGCTGTCGCAAGCAGAACACGATATTTTAGCATCTGCATATTTAGTAACTGCCAATGCCGCGCTTGCAGAATATGTAAAAAATAATATTTATAAAAAAGCGCAGTCATTATCGCGTTTTAAAATAATGGAAAAATCTCTGGCTGATAATTTTAAAATTTTTCTCGTAGATAATTTAGAATTTGCAATTGATATTGTTAATGAAATAGCACCTGAACACTTGGAAATATGCGTTAGTTCTTCAGAGGCGGTATTAAAAAAAATAAAAAATGCTGGCGCAATATTTATAGGTAATTGGACGCCAGAAGCAGTAGGCGATTATTACGCAGGTCCGAGTCATATATTGCCCACTTGCGGCACTGCAAAATTTTATTCGCCAGTATCATCTGAAACATTTATTAAAAGAACCAGTATCATAGAATATTCAAAACAAAAATTTTTGCAAGCTGCAGACGATATAATAATGCTCGCTAAATTAGAAGAATTAACAGCGCATTCGCTATCAGCGGAAATCAGGAAAAACTAATAATGGATATTCGCAAACTTGACACCTATAATAAATCGTATCTTCAAGGTATAGAACGCTCTTCGCAATTTTCGTATTCTACGCAATATTTTTGGTGGAAAAAATATAATACACTCGAAAAAATTTTTTGTAAAATTTTTAAACGCTGCGCTGCGCATAAAAAAAAATTAAGAATTTTAGATATCGGTTGTCAAATAGGACACGATATTTTTAAATTAGCAGATAAATTAAAACACGAAAAAATTCAATTTGAATGGCTGGGCATCGATATAAATATTGATTTTATTAAGGTTTGTAATATCCGGAAAAAATTGCGAGATGACTATCAATTTTGTAAATTTAATTTTTTTGTCGGAAATATCGAAGAATGCTCATTAAAAAACGAAAAATTTGATATAATCATTTGCTCTGAAGTATTTGAACATTTGCATTCTGATATTAAAGCAATAAAAAATATCCACCAGTTATTAAATCAAGATGGCGTATTAATTTTATCTACTCCGAATATAGATAATAAAGCATTCAAACTTTCAAAATTCATTGGAAAAAAAATAATCAAAAATATTCATAATACCTTCAAACAAGCGGCAAAAAGCGAATTTGAATTTTGCGAAAAAATAAATATTTCTGAAAAAAATGACGAACATATAAATCTCAAAAAATTAAAAGATTGGAAAAAATTTATAATTGAAAATAATTTTAAAATATTATCAGTCAAACGCGGTGCTTTATTTTACGGCTCAAAATATATTGACAATTCGCCGGTATTATTTATTATAGTTTTATTTTTTGATAAAATTTTAGATTATTTGGGAATTTTAAAAAATTGGTCTTATAATTTTTTTTTAATATGTGAGAAACAAAAATGAAAAAAGCAGTTGACTTAAAAAAAATCGTTGTCATTCCAACATACAATGAAAAAGAAAATATTGAAAAACTAACAAATTTAATTTTAGAATTAGACTGTGATTTTAATGTCTGCGTAGTAGATGACAATTCTCCTGACGGGACTGCGCAAATTGTTGAAAATTTACAAAAAACACACAACAAGGCAAAAAATATACATTTATTAAAACGACCTGGAAAATTAGGATTAGGCACTGCTTATAAAACCGGAATAAATTACGGACTCGCTAATAATTTTGAGTTGATATTCACAATGGACGCAGATTTTTCGCATCATCCAAAATATCTGCCGGATTTTTTAAAAAAATTAGATGAGTATGATATTATTATCGGTTCGCGATATGTACCAGGCGGCGGCACTGTAAATTGGGGATTGCACAGAAAAATTTTGAGTCGCTGCGCTAATTTATTTGCTAAAATAATGCTCAATATCAAAAGCAATGACAATACAGCAGGTTATCGCGGCTATCACCGCAAAGTATTTGAAAAAATAAATCTTGACATTATTCAATCTAACGGTTATTCCTTTTTAGTCGAAATGATTTATTATTGCCATAAAAACGGTTTTTCTGTCGGCGAAACGCCAATTGTGTTTGTTGACCGCGAAAAAGGAAAATCTAAAATCTCAAAAAATGAGATATACAAAGCTATTAAAACAATACTACGTTTGAAATTCGCTTAATTTTTTTGACAAATAATCTTAAAAAAATTATTATCTGATTCCAGCTTTTAAAATATCGTGCATATGGATTATGCCGATCGGTTTTCGTTTATTATCTATTATAAATAGCGAAGTGATCTTTTTTTCGTTCATTATGTAGATGGCTTCGGCCGCAAGCGTATCTTGTTTAATTATTTTAGGATTGCGCGTCATAAATTTTTTAATCGGCTGATTTAATAATTCCGGATTATTTTCTATTAATCTTCTTAAATCGCCGTCAGTGAATACTCCGATTAATTTTTCTTTATTATCTATTACAGCGGTTACTCCTAATCTTTTTGAACTTATTTCATAAAGCGAATCAAGCACTGTCATATTATCTCTTACAATCGGAATATCCGCGCCTGTATGCATCAAATCAGCGACTGTCAAAAGCAGCATTTTACCTAATGCGCCAGCCGGATGATAAAGCGCAAAATCTTTTGACGAAAATTTTTTTTCATTAATAAGTGCTACAGCTATTGCATCGCCCATTGCGAGCGCTGCTGTTGTGCTGGTAGTAGGCGCTAATCCCATTGGACACGCTTCTTTTGCTACTTTAATATTCAACACAACATCAGAATATTTCGCTAATGTAGAATGTCTATTCCCTGTAATAGTAATTATTTTTACGCCCATTCTTTTTAATGCCGGCAGTAAAGCGCTTACTTCTTCGGTTTCGCCGCTGTAAGAAAGCGCCAAAACAATATCGTCTCTAACTATCATTCCCAAATCGCCGTGGCCACCTTCGCCTGCGTGTATGAAAAATGACGGTGTGCCTGTGCTCGCAAGAGTCGCTGTGATTTTTCTGCCTATTACTCCGGATTTGCCGACACCCGTTACTACTACACGTCCTTTACAATTTAATATTAATTCTATTGCCTTGACAAATTCATCGTCAATTCTATCGACTAATTTTTTCAAAGCTTCGCTTTCAATTTTTATTGTGGTTTTCGCACTCTCAATAATTCTTTTTTTGTCAGCCATTGGTTAGTTCTCAAATTTTTTTACAACATTATCAATAAAAATAATTTTTTGCAATAACGACTTTAATTGTTTTAACGGCAGCATATTTTTTCCGTCGCTTAACGCTTTTTCAGGATTTATATGCGTCTCAATAAATAATCCAGCAATTCCCACTGCCGCGCCGCTTTGCGCTAATACAGGAATATATTCTTTCACTCCACCAGAATGCGTGCCTTCGCCGCCCGGCAATTGCACGCTGTGTGTTATATCTAATATTACAGGATAACCTGTTTTTTTCATTTCATAAAGCGAACACATATCTACAACCCAACGATTATAACCAAAACACACACCGCGTTCAGTTAATAAAATTTTCGTGTTTTTTGTTGATTCTATTTTACCTATTGAATTCTTAATATCCCACGGCGCTAAAAACTGACCTTTTTTGATATTTATAATTTTGCCGGTTTTCGCGGCTGCAACTAATAAATCTGTTTGTCTGCATAAAAATGCCGGGATCTGTATAATATCCGCTATCTCTGCAGCAGCTTCGCTTTCTTGCTCTTTATGAATATCAATTAATATTGGAAGATTAAATTTTTCTTTGATTTTTTTGAGCCATTTTAAACCTGTAATTAAACCCGGACCGCGAAAACTATTGATTGAACTGCGGTTGGCTTTATCATACGAACTTTTAAAAACAAACGGAATTTTTAAGTCATCAGTTAACTTCACCAATCTTTCAGCTATAGTCATTGCGCATTTTTCATTTTCTAATACGCACGGGCCGGCTATTAATACAATTTGCTTGCTATTAGAAAATACAATTTTTTCATTTAATTTTATTTCTATAAATTTCATCATTAAATTGCGTTATCAAAAAAAAATTATTTTTCAGTTTTTTTGCGATGCACGCCTGCGCAAATTTTTACAGGCAATCCGTAAAGTCGTAAAAAGCCGGTAGCATCGCTGTGATTGTATTCAGCGCTTTTACCGAATGTCGCTATATCTCCGCGAAATAGTGTATACGGCGATGTTATGCTTGCCGGACGAATAAGTCCTTTATATAATTTTACCTTTACTTTGCCTGTAACATAACGTTGAGTAGAATCTACAAATGCGTCAAACGCCTCTTTCAGCGGAGTAAACCATTGACCATTATATACCATCTCTCCATATTTTAAAGCGATGATTTGTTTGTAGTGCATTGTCTCTTTATCTAATGTGATAGATTCTAATTTACGATGAGCATAATATAATATTGCGCCGCCAGGCGTTTCATACACTCCGCGCGATTTCATACCAACTAATCTATTTTCTACTAAATCTACTTGGCCAATAGCGTTGCGCGCACCGATAGCGTTTAATGTTTCAATAACTTTTGCAGGCGTTAATTTTTTGCCGTTAACTTTTACCGGAGTGCCCTTTTCAAATTCAATTTCTACATATTCCACTTTATTCGGCGCTTTTTCAGGCGCTACGCTTATTTTAAAAATATCGCTCGGCGCTTCATTTGCAGGGTCTTCTAAACAACCGCCTTCATGACTTAAATGCCATAAATTGCCGTCTTCTGAATATATCTTTTTCTTTGTTTGGGTAATTGGTATATTATGCTTTTTTGCGTAATCTATGCATATTTCGCGCGATACTAAACTCCAATCCGGCTCGCGCCACGGCGCTATAACTTTTAATTTAGGATTTAAAGCATAATATGTTAATTCAAATCTTACTTGGTCGTTACCTTTACCTGTCGCGCCATGCGCTACTGCATCTGCATTTTCTTTTTCAGCTACTTCTACTTGTTTTTTCGCAATAAGTGGTCGCGCAAATGATGTGCCTAATAAATATTCATCTTCATATACCGCACCTGCGCGTAATGTCGGAAAAATATAATCTTTGGCGAACTCTTCTCGCAAATCGAAAACATACGCTTTTGATGCACCACTTTTCAACGCTTTATCTTTTATTGCTTTCATATCTTCATTCTGCCCCAAATCAGCAATGCATGCTATTACTTCGCATTTGTATTTTTCAATGAGCCAAGGCACTATTACAGATGTATCTAAACCGCCGCTGTATGCTAAAACTATTTTGTTTATTTGTTTTTCTGACATTTTTACTGCCTCCTGAAAATTAAATTCTGTTGAATATTAAATATCATTTTCGATAATTTTCAAGTTTTTTTTATTGATTTATCCGAGAAAATGTTTTTGAATATAAAGCAAATTTTAATTCTAAATTATCGAATAATTTTATGGATATAAGCATTTTCATAACAAATTACAATGGCTATAAAAACGGCTATATTCAAGAAGCGCTGCCAAACATAATAACAGAAGCGCGAAAATATGCAAAAGGAAAATACGAAATTATTTTTGTTGATGACTGCAGTTTAGACGAAAGCATCAAATATGTCTCTAAAAATTTTCCAGAAATAATAATCAAAAAAACTCCAAAAAATTGCGGGTATCAGCGCGCTTCAAATTTTGCTGTAGAACATTGTCAATATTCAATATTAATTTCTCTTAATAATGATATTAAATTAGGCGATAATGTCCTAAATAAAATTGTAGAGTATTTTAATGATGACAAAGTATTTGCAGTCAGCACAAAAGTTTTTTTATGGGACGAAAAAACATATTTAGCAGGAAAACGCATCGGTTATATAGAAAAAGGGCATTTTAAATTAAAAGATTTAGGCGATACAATTAATAAAACAGAAATGACATTGTTTGCAACTGGCGGCGCCGCGGCTTTTAGAAAATCTATGTATTTACAATTACAAGGGTTTAATGCAATATATTATCCGCTGTATTGGGAAGATATTGATTTATGCTATCGGGCATTAAAACGCGGCTGGAAAGTATTGTATGCCCCTGAATGCATAATGTATCACAAACATCAAGCCACAATAAAAACAATGTATGACACAAAACAATTGAGTTATATTACTGCTCGCAACAGTTATATATTTTTCTGGATTAATATTACTACATTAAATATTTTGATTTTGCATTTATTTTGGTCTCTGACATTTTTTATACGCGACATTTTTAAATTAAAATTTCGATTCCATATAGCATTCTGTCTGGCGCTAACTAAAATTTTTGAAATTATCAAATACCGCAATTTAGAAAAAAAACAGCAAAAAAAAACAGATGTAGAAATTTTTGAAATATTAAATTAAAAATTTTTTTTTCATTTGCATTATTTCAAAATTTCGTGTATAATAAATAATATGATATTTGAGAAAATAGAAAAATTAAAAATAAACATAAACAAATTATTTTTCTATAAAATAAAATACGATGTAAAATCTACTAAAACCTCTGAAAATGGCGCTTCTGAAAACGATACACGAAAAGTAAAAGTGAAATACGGAATGCCGCGCATCAAACGCTGGTCGCCGCATAAAGAATTATTCATTACTATTGGCATAATTGGAATTATATTAATTTTATTGCTATTAGCCGAGCCATTAGTAAATAATTTTGATATTGCTAAATGGACAGCAGGGCTCAATCAACACGACGAATTAAATTTGCCCGGCAAAAACACTGACGATAAAAAATAATTTTTTTTATTTCAAAAATTATTTCGCATCTGCCATTTTTTGATTTGTTCTTCTATATATTTATCCGCGTTTTCTTTTAAAATTTTCTTTGAACGCAATAATTCTTCTTTTAATTCTAATTCTAATAATTTTCGTTCCGCTTCTAATTGCGCTTCGCAATCTTCTTTAAATTTCTGACGCTCTAATTTTACCTCTTGCAGTAATGTTTTCATTACTGTTTCTTTTAGTTCTTTATAAATTTCATCGCGAAGTTTTTGTTTGTATTCTTTATCATAAAGTTCTTTAAAATGTTTCATTTCTTTTGCATAATCAATAGCAAATTCAAGTTTCAATACATTTTCAGTTATTCGCAATTTTTCTTTATATTCAGTTTCAAGTTTATTATAAACTTCTGTAATAAATTCTTGTTTTTTATCTTCAAATAATTTTTCGTATTTTTCTTTTAATTCTGGTTCGAGTATCTGCGCTAATTTTTCTTTTTGTTCTATATATTTTTTCAAATAAGTATCTTCGATTTCAAATTTATAATTTTTTAAATCATCGGCGAATTTTTCTTCTAATTCGCGTTTATATTTATTAATTTTCACTTCATAATCAAGTTCGAATTTTTTTAATAGTTCCTGTTTTAATTGCTCACGATATTCGATGATTTGTTTTTCAAATTTATTTTTATACTCTTCTTCCAATTGACTTTTCAAAATGCGTTCTTTTTCTGCTACTTTAAATTCGATAAAATCAGTCACGCCTTTTTGTAAAACCGAAAAATTTTCAGAATAATATTTTTTCAACGATTCGACAATTATCTGTATTTTCCGTTTTTCTAACAATTGACGATATTCAAAATAATCGTCTAAATTATTCAAAAATGAATAAAATTGTTTTTGTATTAAATCAATTTTTTGATTTGCTTCGATAATAATAAAATCTATCAATTTTTTTTCGACAATTTCATTTTCAGATGATTTTGATATTTTATCAATTTCTAAATCGTCATTATCGTCATTAATAGTAGCTGGCAGCGCAATTATATCAGTAGCAGTAAAATTCAAAGTTTCAGTTTGATTATTTTCTTTTGATTGAATTGATTGAAGAGTTGATTTAGAATCTTCTACTTCTTTAAATAAAAATCGCATTTTATACCAATATTCAGTATTTTCCGGCTGGATAAGCGTATCTATATTGAAATTAGGATTATTAATTATTTCTTCTTCTGTCAGCGGGCCTATAATTCCATTATCTTGAAATACATAATATTTCATTACTATCAGATTATTTATTTTTTTCTTTTAATGCAACATTGATAAATATTTCGCCAGCTTCTGTTATAAGCGGCACTACCAGAGTAAGCGCTTCAGATTTTGATACTGTAAGATTATCTCCCATAAATAAAGTAGGCGGAGTAATATCAACTCTATAACCTTTTGCAGATAATGATGAAATTGTATTGCCAGTAATTATATTAGAAAGTTCTGCTATCGTACTTTGCGCTAAATCATTAAATTCTGTAATTTCTTCGCCGTTCATTATAGACACAATCTTTAATGCTGTTTGTTTTGACATATCATAAATCACGCGACCAGTAACATCGCCAGTTACTCCAATAATCGGCGCTATACCTAATGTTGTAATCGCTGTTTTTTTCAATGACAATTGTCCTTTTTGAATATTAAATCCACACATATCTCTTAATACCGATACAGCAGATTCTACAAATGGGTTCACAAATTCAACTTTCATTATTATTTACAAACTCCTAAAAAAAATTAATGATAATAATGTTGAAAAATTTTACTATAAAAATAAAAAAAGTCAATCAAAAAAAATATTTAAAATACAAATAAAATCCAGAAATTACGGCAGCGACAATAGTGATAGGCACACCGTATTTCAAAAATTCCACAAATGAGATTTTATAACCGTTTTTTTCAGCCAAGCCGGCGACTACCACATTAGCAGATGCTCCGATAAGAGTGCCGTTGCCTCCAAGACAAGCGCCGAGCGCAAGCGCCCACCACAAAACTTCAAAATTAGAAAATTTAGTATTTTCTATTGCCTGCGGTCCGATTTGTTTTATTATCGGAATCATAGTAATAACAAACGGAATATTATCAACAATAGCAGATAATACAATTGACATAAAAAGAATAACTATTGTCAAAATAAAAATATTATTGCCGCTCAATTTTATTATTTTTTCAGCTACAAATTTTATAACGCCACTTTCTTGCAAGCCGCCTACAAGAATAAAAAGTCCTATAAAGAAAAACAGAGTAGTCCATTCTACATCTGCAAATAAATGTTCAGGTTCTTCTTTCAGTAAAAACATTAATAAAGTCGCTCCGAATAGCGCTATTAAATACGGCTCGTAATGAAATAAATTATGCAATAAAAAACCTATAAAAACAAAAGCAAGTATTCCCAAACTCTTCCATAATTTCACATTATCAGTTATAATGCCCCTTTCATCATAACTCATAATTTCAGCGCGCAATTCTTTAGATACCTTCAATTTATTTTTAAAAATCAGGTAAATTGCAACAGATAAAATAGACATTATAGAAAATATAGGAAGTATTAAATTAGCCAAAAAATCCATAAATGATAAATTAGCGGCAGAGCCGATAAGTATATTCGGCGGATCACCTATTAATGTTGAAGTACCACCAATATTAGAAGCCAATATTTGCGTAATCAAAAAAGGAATAGGAGTAATTTTCATTTGTGCGCTTAATAAAAGTATAACAGGCGCAATCAACAAAACAGTTGTGACATTATCTAAAAAAGCGGAAATAATGGCGGTAATCCACATCAATAAAATCATCAAATAAACAGGATTTCCTTTTACTAACTTTGCAGTTTTAATTGCGAGCCATTCAAATATTCCTATTTTTTTTATCATATTAACAATAAGCATCATACCAATAAGCAGCAAAATAACATTCCAATCAATTAATTCAAGCGCTTTATCAGAAAAAAGAATCTTAACAAAAATCATAATAGTAGCGCCTAACAATGCGACAATCATTCTATTTATTTTTTCCGATATTATAAAAATATACGCAATTAAGAAAATAAATATGCTCAAATAAAAATTCAACGCGGGTCCCATAAAAAATCACATCCAAATAATTAAAAATACAAATCTCTATTATTTTCTTTAATTTTTTGTAATTTTAATCTTATTTTTTCAGCGGTTTTATCATCTAAATTAGTCAATAATTTATCAATTAATTTTTCGCCTTTTTTCAAAGTTTCTGGTTTTGCATAATCAAGCAAATACTCATAAAAAGTTAGAATAGCGTTCGGTTGACAAAATTGTTTGATAAATCCTGGTTTAGCGTGCGCCATAAAATGTTCGCCTGTGCGTCCCAAACGATAGCACGCTGTGCAAAATGACGGAATAAATTCTTCTTTCATTAATTCAGATATAACTTCTTCGAGGGATCTATCGTCGGCTAATTTGAATTGTTCTTTATCGTCTGTTTTTCTGCGTTTTGCCGCTTCAGAATAACCGCCTATACCAATTTTTGAGCCGGCATCAATTTGCGATACGCCGAGTTTTATTGCTTCATCGCGCAGTTCTGCGCGTTCGCGGCAAGTAAGTATCAAGCCGGTATAAGGCACGGCTAATCTTAAAATAGCGATAATTTTTTTAAAATCATCATCAGACACAGCATAAGGCAATTTATTAACAAATTCCGTATTAAACGCAGGTTCAATTCGCGGAAATGAAATAGTATGCGGTCCGACGCCAAAATATTTTTCAAGAGATAATGAATGTTGAATTAATGAAATAACTTCAAAACGCCAATCATACAATCCGAAAAGCGCGCCTAATCCTACATCGTCAATACCTGCGGCTTGTGCGCGATGCAAAGAAAACAATCGCCAATAATAATCATTTTTTTTTGTTCCTTTTGGATGGACATAATCATAGGTTTTTTTATGATAAGTCTCTTGAAAAATTTGATATGTTCCAATTCCAGATTCTTTAACTATTTTATAACCATCAATATCGAGCGGTGCGGCATTAATATTTACACGGCGAATACTTCCGACTTCTATATTTTTGTCATTATAAGTTTTTATAGAATATACTATTTTCACGGTATCGGCGATAAATTGCGCCGCTGTTTTTTGAGTTTCGCCAAATACAAGTATCAGTCTTTTATGTCCTTGCGCTTGTAGTAATTTAACTTCTTCTTCTATTTCTTTTGGCGAGAGACTGTGCCGCTTAACTAATTTATTTGTTTTTCTAAATGCGCAATATTGACAATCATTAGCGCAATAATTGCTGATATACAAAGGCGCAAAAAAAACTATACGCTTACCATAAATCTCAAATTTTATTTTTCGCGCTGTTTCAAATAATTCTTCAAGCAAATCCGGCGAATTGACAGCGCATAAAGCAGCCGCATCTTTTGGCGACAATCCTTTTAATTCGCGGCTTTTAGCTAAAATTTCTCTTATTAAAAATTTATCTTCTTTTGCGTCAGAGATTAATTTTTCAATTTCTAAATCATTTATAAAATCTTCATAATTTTTATTATCTATCATTATCATAAAATCCGTTGTCCTAATATTAAAAATTGCGGTATTATAATTTACAAGAAAATCTTGTCAATAAATTTTTAAAAAAATTGTTGTTTTTTTATTTTTTTCTTGTATAATGTTTTTCTAAATATTAACTTCAATAACATAAATTTATTACGAGTTAAGAAAAATAAAATTTTTAGGAGGTTATTTTTTATGGCAAAAAAATATGTATATTTCTTTGGCGGCGGCAAAGCGGACGGCAATGAATCAATGAAAGAATTATTAGGCGGCAAAGGCGCAAATTTAGCGGAAATGGCTGGTCATAAGGATTTAAAATTACCTGTGCCTCCGGGTTTCACAATCACAACTGAAGTTTGCACTTATTATTATGCAAATAAAAAAACATATCCGAAAGAATTGGCAGGCCAAGTAAAAACAGCAATGACACAGATTGAAAAATTAATGGGCAGAAAATTCGGCGATCCAAAAAATCCATTATTAGTATCAGTTCGTTCAGGCGCAAGAAAATCAATGCCTGGAATGATGGAAACAGTTTTAAATGTCGGATTAACAGAAAAAACAATTCCGGGTTTAATAGCGCAAAGCGGCGGAAACGAAAGATTTGTTTATGATGCATATCGCAGATTAATAATGATGTATTCAGATGTTGTTATGGAAAAAGCCGCAGGTATAGAACCGGAAGATGACCAAGGTATCCGCCGTCAATTAGAAAAAATTATGGATAAAATGAAAGAAGAAAAAGGCTATAAAGCAGACACTGACTTAACTGCTAATGATTTAAAAGAACTATGTAAATTATTCAAACAGCGCATAAAAGAAGTATTAAAAAAAGAATTTCCTGACGACCACGAACAACAATTATGGGGCGGTATTGGCGCTGTATTTGCATCTTGGAACGGCAAACGCGCTATCAGTTATCGTAGAATAGAAAATATCCCCGATGAATGGGGCACGGCTGTCAATGTTCAAACAATGGTATTTGGCAATATGGGCAATGATTCATCAACAGGTGTTGCGTTCACACGCAATCCTGGTAATGGCGAAAACGCATTTTACGGCGAATATTTAGTAAATGCGCAAGGCGAAGATGTTGTCGCTGGTATTCGCACGCCCGCGCCGTTAAACAAATATTCAAAATCAGAGCACAATAAACATTTACCGTCATTAGAAGAGTCAGAGCCGAAATTATATAAACAGTTGGTAGATATTAGAAACAGATTAGAAAAACATTATCGCGATATGCAGGATATTGAGTTTACAATAGAAAAAGGAAAATTATATATGCTGCAATGTCGCGTAGGAAAACGCAATGGATTAGCCGCTGTGACAATGGCAGTTGATATGGTAAAAGAAAAATTAATCACTAAAGAAGAAGCGGTAATGCGCGTAACTCCAGCGCAATTAGATGAATTATTACATCCTATATTAGACCCAAAGGAAGAAGCGAAAGTTAAACCAATTGCAAAGGGCTTGCCAGCAGGACCAGGCGGAGCTTGCGGAAAAATAGTATTCTCTGCAAATGACGCTGTTGAATGGGCAAAACGCGGTGAAAAAGTAATATTAGTGCGCGAAGAAACTAATCCCGAAGATGTTGAAGGTATGAGAGCGGCAAAAGCAATATTAACAGCGCGCGGCGGTATGACATCTCACGCTGCATTAGTAGCGCGCGGCTGGGGCAAATGCTGTATTGTCGGCTGTTCAGCATTACATATTAACTATTCAAATAAAACAATGAAAGTCGGCGATAAAATTTATAAAGAAGGCGATGTAGTAACGCTTAATGGCACAAAGGGCTATGTATATGAAGGCAGTATTCCGATGATGGACGCTACAGAAAACAAGGTATTAGGCGAATTTTTAAAAATGTGCGATTCTATAAGAAAATTAGGAGTTCGCACAAATGCCGATACGCCAGCAGATGCAAAACGCGCAAAAAATTTTGGAGCAGAAGGTATAGGATTATTCAGAACAGAACATATGTTTTACGGTGAAGGTTCAGATAAACCGTTATTCTGTTTGCGCAAGATGATAGTATCAAAAACAGTTGAAGAACGCCAAAAAGCGTTAGACGAATTATTCCCATATGCTAAAAAAGACATCAAAGCGACATTAGAAGAAATGGACAATTTACCGGTTGTTATAAGATTACTAGATCCGCCGCTTCACGAATTTGTTCCAAGTTCAGAAACAAAACTAAAAGAATTAGCAAAAGAATTAAACATTTCCTATGAAGAATTACAAAAACGCGCTGATTCGCTGCACGAATCAAATCCAATGATGGGACATCGCGGGGTAAGATTGGGCGTGACTTATCCAGAAGTAACTAAAATGCAGATTAGAGCAATATTAGAAGCAGCTGCTGAATTAGTAAAAGAAAACAAAAAGCCATATCCAGAAATAATGATACCTGTTGTATCAAGCGAAAAAGAATTAGAAAATCAGAAAGTAATTTTTGACGAAGTATTAAAAGAAACTTTAAAAAAATTCAATTTAAAAAAATTACGAGTAATGTTTGGAACTATGATAGAAATACCGCGCGCTTGTTTTTATGCTGATAAAATCGCAAAAACAGCGGAATTTTTCTCTTACGGCACAAATGATTTAACGCAGATGACTTTTGGATTTTCAAGAGATGACATCGGCGGATTTTTAGGTGATTATTTAGAAAAGAAAATTTTACCAGAAGACCCGTTCCAATCAATTGACCAAAACGGCGTGGGTGAATTGATAAAAATAGGCATTCAACGCGGACGCAGCGCAAGACCGAATTTAGAAGTTGGTATTTGCGGCGAACACGGTGGCGAAGCGCGGTCAGTAGAATTTTGTCACTTGGTAGGGATGGATTATGTAAGTTGTTCTCCGTTCAGAGTGCCGATTGCAAGATTAGCAGCAGCACAAATTGTTGTAAAGACAACAAAATCTGCGGCATCAAAAAAAACTGTAAAAAAAGTTTCAAAAAAGAAATAATCATTAATTTAATCAATTAATCACAAACTATGCGGCGATTATTAAATTTTAATAATCGCCGCATTTATTTTTATTGCCTTAACTTTATTTCCATTTATTTTATATTCTTTGGTTTCTTTCAATATTAATTTATTCCATTCTCAATAAATAATAATTTTATTAAAAATAAAAAACTGCTGTTGATTTTTTTATGTTTTTTTATAAAATAATTATTTATCAAACAAAAAAATAAAAATTACACGGAGATTAAAAATTATGGGAAATTGGTATATTTATGAAGAGCCGCAGCCAACTGGTCCTTATACTCTCGAACAAATGCAAGATTTTTTAAAAAGCGGAAAAATAAACAAAGAGACATACATTATAAAAGAAGGCGATAGCGACTGGCGATTACTAATGGAGTATTCAGAATTTAATGAAAATTCTGCTACGCAAAATAGCGATACGCCGAGTGAAAACCAAAAAGAACCAAAAGATAATCAATCTTCGTCATCTTCATCAAACACCACCATAGAACAGCTGCAAACAGAAGAACAACCGAGAAAAAAAATGACAATCAAAGAATTTACTCAAAAATACGATTTTATAGATGAAGAAGGCTTATGTCCATCTTGCGGATATTTTGCTGGATCATTATTAACCTGTCCGCGATGCGGGGCGCGCACTGCAAATAAGATTAGTTTAGTAATCGTAAAAAAAATCGCGGTAATCGGCTCAATTATCGGGATAATTATTCTTTGGATTGCCGCATATTATAAACAGCCAGACACTATTATGATTGGTGATATAGATGAAAAAATGAACGGCGCATTAGTGCGTGTTGAAGGCCGTGTAACTGAATACAAAGAAGACAAAGAAAAAAACACTTTAAAATTAAAAGTTGACGATGGCACTGGAATCATTGGAATAAACGCATTCAATAAATTATCAAAATTAAAAGAAATATTCGGCGAAAATTTACCTAAGGTCGGCGATAAAATCGAAGTAATCGGCACAATCAATCAGACCCAAAAATTTGGCGCTGCTATGTTTTTATCAGTACCTGAACGATTAAAAATTCTTGAAAAATTCGAATTAAAAGAATATAAATTATCAGAACTTGATACCAACAAAATAGGTGAGATGGTAAAAATCAAAGTCTATGTCAAAAAATATGAAACCCGCAAAACAAAGAAAGGCGGAACATTACATATCTTAACATTAAGCGATAATTCAGGTCCAACAATAGGGATGACGCTGTTTGATAAAAGTTTAAGCACTATGCCAGCAGATGTAAAAAAACTGTTATTAGAAGAAAAAGGCGCGTTAATTGAAATGCCAGTAACACTAAGCGAATATCGCGGCAAACTTCAGGCGACGATTACAGATTTTGCAGAAGTAAAAAACGCAGGCACTGCCAGCGTATCAGAATCAGACGATGCATCTTCCGAAAATGAAAGTTCAAGCGCGAGCGGCGGCGATGAGGAAGCAAGCGAAGAACAACCAAAAAAAGAATATAAATCAAAAAAATATGACGACGCTAACGCAGAAGAAAACACTTTTGCAAATCTTACTGATGACGATATTGGCAAATCATATAAATTTTCAGCGGAAGTATCGAAAGTCAATAAAAAAGGCGATAATGTAATGCTAACTTTGGTTGACTCAAACAATAAAAAAATGTCTGTTATGGTTTTCAAAAATCAGCAAGATAAAATAAAAGATTTTGATAGTATTGATAAAGGTTCAAAAATCAGCGGAATTTTTGAAGTCTCAGAATACAAAGGAAAACTACAATTAAAAATCAAAAATCCGAAATCTATAAAAGTGGAGTAATTGTATGGAACCATTGATAATAATGATATTTGTTGTTTTTGGGACATTATTAGGCGGTTTACTTTGTATGATACCGTCGCTGCATATTTATAATGTTGCCGGTATTTCGCTTGTTATCTGGTTAAATTTAAGAAATGCCATTCCATATTATGCGATAGCGCCGTTTTTTATGTCTATGATTGTAGCATACTCTTTTATAAATACAATACCAATGACATTCTTTTCAGCAGCTGATGAATCAGCGGGCGCTTCAATATTGCCATCAGTAGATATGCTAAAAAGCAAACGTGGATTTGACGCTACAATAATGTCAGGAATGGGCGTTTTTTTAGGAGTGATAATTTTAATTTTACTTACGCCTTTTTATTATTTTATTTGGACATATATTAATATCATCTGCGCTCCGCATCTGCATTGGATTTTAGGACTTGTAATAGTTTTCTATATTATGAGTGAATGGCCTAAAGGCGCAGGGCGCGGAGATAAATGGTGGAAGAAATTCAAAGATAGTTGGCGCAATGTTTTTGCCGGCACTTGTACATTTATATTAGCATCGTGCGTGGGTCTAATTGTAACTACTAAACCATTAGCGCCTCCTGAAATGAGTTTTCAAAATATTATGCCTATATTTTTGGGTTTCTTTGCTTTTCCATCAATTATCCAGACATTAATATCAGACGCTAAATTTCCGTCAGAACAATATCAGTCAAAATATGTAAATTGCAAATGGTCGGATTTTGGCGTCGCAGCGTTGCCCGGCGTTATTGGTGGCTTAATAGCTGCATATTTACCTGCTGTCACTGCTGGTATTGGCGCAATATTTGCAAGTCATATGACTAATCACAGAAATTTACAGCAAGCGTCATTTGAAAAATCTAAAAATAAAAATACAATGGTGAAATTATACACTCCTGAAATTTATTATCAACAGGAACGAGTATTTTTAATTGGCGGCGGAGTAACGAAAGTTATGTATTATATCGGTGCATTTTTATTTTTGTTTGTGCTTACAGAATTAACGCCTAACGGTATGGGGCGCGGTGGATTGAATGTATTATTAAAACCTGTATTTTCGCCAGAACATGGTGATTATCCGATAATGATAGGCGTAATTTTATTTTCAGCGGCAATTTCATTATTACTTATGATTTATCTAACTTATTTCGTTATAAAAATTTTACCGAAAGTAAATGTTAAATTAGTATATTCTATTGTTGGGGTGATATTATTATTTATTGTTTATTTTATGGGCGGAAAAATGATGGGGTTATTAGTAGCTGCTGTTACTACTTGCATTGGCTGTATCCCAGTATTTTTCAATTGCAGACGCTCGCATTGTATGGCTGTTCTGCTCACACCAATTGCTTTAAATATGGCTGATTACGGCGATGCAATAGCGCAGTTATTAAGATTAAATTAATTTTAAATGGTGATATAAATGAAGGGTTTTACACATTTTATGTCCGCTGTCGCTGCTGCTACTTTTATTCCGGAAGTAGTAAGAATGTCAACAAGTTCGCGTTTAGATTCTGTCGAAGGCGCGGCAAATTCTTTTATAATGCTGCTGCCTGGAATATTTGGATTATTGCCAGATTTTATGGATTTTAAATTAGGACAATTCTTTTCAATTGCCGAATATGAAATCGATCCTGACCCGTTAAATCCTAATCCGCAAGAAATGACTGATATATTTGCAAAGGCAGTTAATCAAGCCGGCGATACAGGAAAAGATACAAGAGTGCAATTATTTCCAATACAATTAGGCGCAAGTTTATGGCGACAGTATAATATTATTTTCGAGCCGCGCGCAGTAGTTATACAATTTAATGAAATAGTAAAAACTTCACAGTGTCCGATTTATGGCACTGCGCCAGAAGGTAAAAGATACGGGCGCACTGAATTAAAATACGAACTTAAAGCGCGCACTAATGAAATCTGCTGGATGAATAAAGCAATACAATGGCTACGCCATAAAATCAAAGGACCTGATCATCCGCCGGGGCCTGTCAAACCATCTACACTTGATATATTAAGCGGCACACAGTTTGCATTTCATAAAGAATCAGATGGTAAAATATATTTTAATTGGCTGCCGTGGCACCGCACTTGGAGCCATTCATATGTATTTGGCGTAATTTTATCAATACCTGTTTTCATTGGCGCATATTTATTTGGCTTATATAATTGGTGGCTTTATGGATTAGTGGCAATTTTAGGATTCTGGGTGCATCTAACGGAAGATATGACCGGACATATAGGCGGCGCTTTATTCTGGCCGCTGCATATGCCGCGTTCTGAAGGGTTAGAATTATTCAAAGCATCGGACCCGCGCACGAATTTTAGTTTGGATTATACAGCGATAGTTTTGATACTTTGGAATATAGACAGATATTCAACGAAAAAAATAGATATGCCCGGCTGGCTGTTTTTATTAGTATTTTTAGTAATACCGTTATATATTTATTTTTATGTAGTAGCAAAAATAAAGAAAAAACTGCATTCTGCTCCAAAGCCGACAATGGAAGAACCAGACGGTTCTGCCGAAGCAATTGTTGATTAATTATTAATCAGGATTTATTCCAACCTTTGAATTTTCAAAGGATTCAAAGGTTGGAATAAAAAAATTAGTTGTTTTAATTTTTAAATTTTTATATTCAAAATTTATATTCGAATACAACAATATTTTTAGGCTCAGAAATATACACAGATTTAAAAGTTCCAAATAATAATTCAATTTGTTTTTCTACATTATTAACATATGCTTTCCAAGAATTGTCCCAATTATCAATAAAACTAAGATACCCCGGCGCTTCGCAAAATAATTCTAATTTCAAAACATCGCCGTCATAATACAATACATTTACTTTATAATTAACATTTTTTGAATCATCAAGAAATTCTTTGATTGTTGAATAATCTATTTTTTTTGAAAAATAAATCTTTTTGCCGTCAATAACGCCCATTAATTTTTTATATGCTTCTTCTTCTGTTGAGCGATATTTATTCCTAAATTTAACATATCTATCAAAATACCAGTTGCCTACAATGCCGGCATTAAATTCATCTGTATGCGATAATGTATAGTATTTATCAATACGCGGAACATTAAAAGACCGCATATTTTTTTCATTTATCTGTAATATATGTCTGCTTGTATTTTTTCGTTGCGCTGACCAGAGCCACGGTCCTATCAAAAAATTATCAATACTCGTAAATATCAACAATATCAAAATTGCTAATTTTATTTTTTTAATTTTATATTTATAAATCGCATAAAAAATAATCAATGACAAAACTGCGCTTAAAATATATAACATACCAAATAATACTGCTATTTTATTAATATTCAGATTTAAAAAAAATTTAACAAAAAAATCAGGCAGCGCCATTACTTCCTGCCATTTTTCAGCAGGTAAATTTAATAGAAAACCGAACCGCAAATCTATATAGTATAATTTCCACTCAGCGTGATATTTGATTTTAATAAGCCAAATTAATTGTATTAAAATAATAATTGCGCCAAAAAACAAAATTTTCTGGAATTTAGTTTTCAATTCTGTTAAGCTGCAATTTTTTAAAATAAAAGAATTATAAAATTCATCAAAACTTAAAGCAAGTATCAAACTCAAAATCGGCAATAAAATTATATTCAAGCGCGGCCATTCGCGCAAACTCGAAAATATCGGCATATAATTCCATAGAAACTTAAAAAGATACGAATCTTTGCCGTAAGTAATATAAACAATAAAAAATAGCCAACCTAAAAAAAATATTGATATTAATCGCTTATTATTTTTAAAAGAAAAAAAACTCAAAACTAACAAAAAATTAAAAATACCGAAATAATACCAGCCGCCGGGCTGAGTATTTATTGGATAAATAAGCGAGCCGATAGTATCTGAAATGCCATATTTAACATTAGCAGCATATTCAAAATTATTGCCAGCTCTATCAGTTGTTTGTTTCATCAAAGAATTAACTTTCAAAAAATAAGGAAATGTAATAATTAAAACAATTATAAATGCTACAATTAAAACGCAGATTTTTTTTGCAAGATATTCGATTTTATCATAAAAAAAATAACTATTCAATTTTCTAATTATAAAAAATAAAATATACGGACTTATTAAAAACACTGAATATACTACATAATATGGATAGCCGGCAGTAATCAAACAAATATAAAATATTATCAATAACGCAGCATATTTCAAAGTTAATTGCATATTATCAGCGCAAAATATTTTTGTAATTGCAAATAAAATCCAAGGATACCAAGCGGCAGTATGAACAGCATTAGTAAATCGCAATATTTCAGTAATTTTATACGATATAGAAATAGTCAGTGCGCTATACAAACAAGAATAGACGCTTATATTAAATAACCGCAGCCATTTATATAATCCGACGACAAAAATTGATATGCCGAATATAGTAAATATCTGATGGTCAAAAGCAGACCACCCGCCAAATATTTTATAAAAAAAATATAGGATGATATTCAGCGGATAAAATATTTGGCTAAATGGATTAGAATAAAATGGAAAGCCCGCGGCTTCTGACGGCGACCATAGCGGAAAATCGCCGGAATTTAATTTATCCAATAAATACACTTTAAAATCATAATACAAAATATTAAAATCATTGCCGAGCCCGATAATATTAAAAGTATAAGGAAACAAAAAAATAAACGGAAAAATTATCAAACAAAAATAAATTAAAAAATTTTTTTTCATAAGTTAATTATTTTTTTTTTTGAAAATTAATTTATATAATTCTATACAGCCGACTGCTGAACAGACCAATAAAAACGGTTCAAATGGCAACCGATATTTCAACATACCGACAGGTCCGTTTATCATTAAAAAATAAAAGACAATCAATAAATTTATAATCACAAATTTATAATGTTTTTGCTTAATTAAATAAATCAGCCCGATTAATTGAATTATACGATTAATTATTACGCCGATAAATCCGAACAATAAAATAAATGAATATGTCTTATTAGAATTTTTAAACAGCCAATTATAGCCCTGTTCTAAAAAAGTTTTGCCGGGCGAATCGTGAAATCCAGTCCATTTCATTTCAAAAATATACGGCAGCTCCATAGTTGCCGGCGAAAAGATATTTTTTATTATACCATTTGTCCACGCTTTTATAATAAATATCGGTTTAGCTGATAATATATAACTTTTAGAATATTTTTTCACTTCTTCCTCTATTAAAAACGGGTCGTTTTTTATATTGTCAGACAATGATTTTTTTTTCATCTCCCAAAATTCTATTTGTTCTTTCATTGCTGTATTTATATCAATATTCTTTTCATAACGATATATTTCAGATACTACCCAGCCGATTAAATGAGCGCTGCCTTGCGCGGTAAAACGAAAATGATTATATACAATTTTATTGCGCAAAAGCCACGGAGAAATCACAAAAAAATAAATAGCAAAAAAAACCACTGAATTAATTAATCTTTTGGTTATTGATTGCTTGGTAAAAACAAAAACTATCAAAAAACCAAAATAAGAAAGATAAATAGCAATTGGTCTGACTAATGCGCTTAATCCTAATAAAATCGCGGAAATAATCAAATCCCGTTTGTTGTTAGAACCGCCAACAAAAAATTTCAAAAAATAATAAGTAAACGCATAAAAAAACGCAAAAAATAAAGTTTCAGTGAGAATATAATTAGCAAAAATAATTAGTCCTAAATGAATAGCGCCAAAAAATAAAGATAAATGCCCAATTTTTTCCGATAGTATATTACCCAATTTAAAAATAAAAAAAATCGCTATTAGACTCAATATATTTTGAATAAATAACGCAAAATGATAATTATTAAAAATCAAACGAACGCTTGCTAAAAACAGCGGAAATAACGGCGGTCTAAATGATCCAAATACTTGATTAAAATTCCAATTTTGCAATATATGCTCGCTTAATAATTTATATTCGCCGGAATCAATATGCCCCGGTAATTTATTCTGCTTAAAAACATACGACCATAAAATTATTCTCAAAATAAATGCTGTAATCAAACAAATCAAAAATATTTTTTTATTAAACATAATTTTATTTTTTCTCCAGCGCTACAAAACATCTAAATGCAAATAGATATTTAAAAACCGTCATATTCTTTTCTAATTTTAACAATAATTTTATTAAAGAAGTTGGCAGCAAATTTTTATTTTCAAAGCCACCGCTTAATGGATAAGCGAAAAAACTCAGTAATTCCGAAAAAACAATATTAAATTTATCGCTATATAATTTTTCAAATTTCTCGCGATATTTGAAAAATAACATTTGCGAAATTGCTTGATTTGACGAAAACGCTGATTTGCTGGCAAATGCCGAAATATTTTTATTGAAAATATCAATATCAAAATCAAATGGTTCAGGATGAAATAATTTGAATATTATATTAGAAAAAAAACTTGCATACGGCTCTAAAATCAAAATTCTGCCGCGCGGCTTTAAAATATTATAAACATTATCCAAAAAAATCAGCGGCTGCTTTAAATGATGAAGCACATCGAACATAACAATATTATCAAATGTATTATTTTTAAACGACAAATTATGCGCGTCAAAACAAACATCAATCCATTCGCAAAACACAATATCGCTTGAAATAATATTTTCAAAATATTCTTTAAAATTTCCTGAGCCGCTGCCCAATTCTAAATTATATTTATTTGGTTTTTGCAAATATTTACAGCATAATTCGTAATAATCATTATAAATCAATCTTATACTTTCTTTTTGCCGCCAAATTTCTTTGTGCTGCGCTAATCGTTCATAATCGCTAATATCTGAATATTGTTTTTTCATAATATATTTTAAGAGAATAAAATTTTTAAAAATATTATATTAACACAATTTGATTGTCAATCTATAAATAAAACTTGAAATAAAAATAATAATAAAATATAATTCAAGAAATTTTTTTATGGAATTTAATTTATGGCTGATGATAATTATCTAAAAAAAATAAAAGAATTAGCGCAAAAAGAGACGAGCGAAGAAGAATATAATTTAGCGTTAAATTTATTAAAAACCTATAAAATTGCGGTATTTATCGTAGCATATAATGCTGAATCTTTTTTAAAATCAGTAATTTCTCGTATTCCCCAAGATATTGGAAAATTATTAACAGAAGTATTTATCATCGACGATTGTTCTCAAGACAAAACCTATCAAATAGGATTAGAGATAATAAAAGAATTTCCAGAATACAATCTAAATATTTATAAAACGCCGTTCAATCGCGGATATGGTGGCAACCAAAAACTCGGTTATTTATACTGTATAAAAAAAAATTATGATATTGTTATTTTATTGCACGGAGACGGACAATATGCTCCGGAATATATTCCAAAAATAATCGCGACGTTTTATAATAAAGAAACTAAACAATTATATGATGCCGTGTTTGCGTCGCGAATGATAAATAAAAAGCAAGCGTTAGCAGGCGGTATGCCATTATATAAATGGTTCGGCAATCAAGTATTGACATATTTAGAAAATAAATTATTAAATCTCAAACTTTCAGAATTTCATACTGGTTTTAGAGCATATAATATTCATTCATTAAAAAAAGCGCCGTTTGAATTTAATTCTGATAATTTTCATTTTGACACTGAAATAATTATTCAAGCAAAAGCGCTGAATTGGCAAATAATAGAAATTTCGTTGCCAGCTTATTACGGCTCGGAAAAATGCAGGGTAAATGGAACAAAATACGCTATAAATTGTCTAAAATCCGTTATACGCTATAAATTAGTAAGATTAGGAATTTTCTATACTCGTAATTTTGATTTCGGAATATTTGAAAATGACAATTATCAATTTAAAAAAAGCAAATATTCTTTGCATCAATATATAGTCAAACAATTCAATAAAAAAGAAAATATAACAACAATAGAATTAGGAGCAAATAAAGGAATATTAAGCGAAATTATCGCTCAAAAAGTCAATAAGCATTACGCAATAGATATGATTATTCCAGAAAAAGCCGAAAATGCAATTAAATTGCAAACAGATTTGAATTCTGATTTTACGCAATTATTAAAAGATGAAAAATTTGATGTATGTATCTCGCTTGATACAATCGAACATTTAGATCATCCAGAAGAATATCTCAAAAAAATTTTTAAAATTATGAAGCCGCATTCAAAACTATATATCAGTACTGCGAATATTGCCTATCTGCCTGTGCGTATATCTTTATTATTGGGACAATTAAATTACGGCAAGCGCGGAATATTAGATATGACGCACAAAAGATTATATACAATACCAAATTTCAAATTATTACTCGAACAATATGGTTTTAAAGTTGAAAAAATAATCGCGTTTCCGCCGCCGATTTCTGATTTAATAAGCAAACGCAAATTTATGCAATTTATAGAAAAATTACATTATCATATATCTAATTTTTGGAAAAATTTATTTGCTTATAATTTTTTAGTAATTGCGCGACGCACTGATTCATTAGAAGAAATATTTGAAAAAACAATAAATAAAAAAACTTGAAATTTTGTTTTTTGGTATTATGCTTTTTCAATTCTAATTTTTTTAGGAGTGATTTAAAATTATGGCAAAAAAAATATTAGTCACTGGCGGCGCTGGATTTATTGGCAGCCATATAGTAGATGCGTTAGTTGAAAAGGGCTATGATGTTATTATTTACGATAATCTTTGTCCGCAAGTGCATAAAAACGGCAAAAAACCAAAGTATCTAAATAAAAACGCAAAATTTATCAAAGGCGATGTATTAGATTATGATAAATTAAAAAAAGTTATTTTACAAGTTAATGCAATATTTCACAAAGCGGCGATGGTCGGCGTCGGACAATCGCAATACGAAATTCGCAAATATACAGAAGTAAATGAATTAGGCACTGCGAATTTATTAGATATAATTGTAAATAACAAAAATAAAATTGAAAAGATTATTGTCGCAGCGTCGATGAGCTCTTACGGCGAAGGCGCATACATCTGCAAAAAACACGGAAGATTAAGACCACCATTACGAAGCAATGAGCAGATGTTAGAAAAAAAATGGGAATTATATTGTCCGCATTGCGGCAAAGAACTTACTCCGACAGCAGTTACAGAAGACGATAGACAAAATTGTAATTCCATTTATGCTATAAACAAAAAAACTCAGGAAGAAATGGTAATGAATATTTGTCAGACATATAATATTCCGGGTGTGGCATTAAGATACTTTAATGTCTATGGTCCGCGCCAGAGTTTGTCAAACCCATATACCGGCGTTGCCGCGATATTTATGTCTCGTATAAAAAACAATAAAAGTCCGATCATATTCGAAGACGGTCGGCAGTCGCGCGATTTTATTTCAGTATATGATATAGCGCGCGCTAATATTTTAGCATTGGAAAATTCAAAAGCAGATTATCAAATATTTAATGTCGGCACAGGGCAGCCGCTGCAAATCAAACAAATTGCCGAAATATTAGCGAAATTATATGGTAAAGATATAAAGCCGGAAATATTAAATAAATTCCGTAAAGGCGATGTTCGCCATTGTTTTGCTGATATTTCTAAAATTGAAAAAACTCTGGGCTTCAAAATTAAATATTCATTTGAAGAAGGTATGAAAAATCTCATCGAGTGGGCACACACTGCTGACGCTGATGATTTGGTAGATAATGCTATTAACGAATTAAAAAAACATAAATTAACTTTATAAAAAAATATCAATAACTATTTTAGAATTTTAGAAATTTCTAAAATAGTTATTGGTTTTTTTCTTGATTTATAAGATACAATGTCTGCGTAGGATAAGCAAAATCTAATTTATTTTCAGCAAATGCTTGTTTGATTTTTAAATTAATTGCAGTTTGAATATTTACAAAAACATCTAAATCTTCTGTCTCGCACCAGTATATTGCCTTGATGATTAATGAGAAATCTCTGAATTCCGCAAAATAAACTTTATAATCTTTTCGTACTAATTCCTGATTTTGTAATATTTCTTTAATTACGGCAATTGCACGATTTATTTGGTCTGGCATTGATGAATATACAATTCCGTATTCTGTTTCAACTTTTCGCGCAGGTCTACGCGAAATATTTTCAATACTCGAATTTGCTATTTCTCTATTAGGCACAATAAACTGCGTGCCTTGCAGTGATTTTAGTTTTGTGCTTCTTAACCCGACATCTTCTACTACGCCTTCTTTGCCATTAATAATTATTCTATCTCCTATTTGAAATGGTTTGTCTGTAAATACTACAATCGATCCAAAAAAATTTGCAATAGTATCTTGCGCGGCAAGCGCAACTGCCAAACCACCTATTCCTAAACCAGCTAATAATGTTGAAATATCATACCCGAGATTTTTTAGAATAGACAAGATACCAATAATAACAATTACAATTTTTATAATTTTTCTTATCATCGGCAATAATTGGTCGTCTAATTTTGACGGAGTTTTTTCTATTACTGGCTTAAAATATTCAACTAATGCATCTGTAAGTTTTAACAATATATATATTATATTTATTGTTATGAATGCAATAAATATTTTATGCAATATATTCGTAGTTTGTTTAGATGAAAATATAACATAATTTTCAATTACAATTATCAATGTCAATAATACAATAAATATTTTCACTGATTTGCTTAAATATTTTACAACTTCGTCGTCAAGCGTAAGTTTCGTTTTCTGTGAAAGATTGAATAATAATTCTAAAAACAAATCGCTTACTTTGAATATTAAATAACCAGTATTTACTATTGCTAATGCGGTAATTGTATCTATTAAAATTGTATCGATTTTATAAGTAAAAGTAAGGAATGTCTTTGCTAATGATAATCCAAAAATAATTACATAATTTCCTATTGGTTTTTCTAATCTGATTAATAATTTATTATCAAAATCCGTTTCGGTAAAATCCGCCAATTTTGATAATTTGTGTTTAACAAAATACCTGACTATTTTTGATAATATGCCAAATACAAGAATAATACCAAAAGCAATAAAAATATCGCCTAATGTATTTCCTAAATATTTTTGCGTTAAAAATTTAGTTTCCATAATTATAATAGAATTTCAGTAATTTTCAGTAATTAATAAAAAAACAAAAAGCGAAGATAAAAAAATAAGATTATCTTCGCTTTTATTAAATTGTAATGATTTTTTAATTTAAAAATTATTTTACTTTTTCTTCGATATATTTGATAGCAGCGCCAACTGTTGTTAATTTTTCAGCTTCTTCATCAGGTATATCTATACCTAATTCTTCTTCAAGCGCCATTATTAATTCTGCCTGGTCAAGTGAATCTGCTCCCAAATCTTCAATAAATGATGCGCTTTCAGTTATTTGCGATTCTTCAACATCTAACTGTTCCTGAATAATTTTTTTCACTTTTTCAGCAATATCACTCATTAGTAACCTCCTAAAAATCTTAATTTGTAATTTGAATATAATAACTTTATTTTTTTTGTCAAGTTTTTTATTTTATATTTTTTTATTAAAGCGCTTTGCAATATTAGAAATTAATAAATTTATGCGCAGGCGTAACGCTTAATTAATATAATACTTAAAAAGTACAGACAAAAAAATCAAGCGACTTCTCTATGCCTCATTAATACCATATAAACTTAATCAAAACATAAATTAGCAATACCCTACGAGTGCACTTTTAAAAAGTTTTAATATTATTAGACAAACAAACAAATGTGAATAAAAATGATTTTATATTTTTCTTTACGGGCTATGCGGATACTTAGCATTCTTTGTTGTTTTAAAAAAACAAAAACAAAACAACAAATGTTGCCAAGTCAAAATAAAAAATATTTTAAACTTTTAATAATTGTCAACTTTAAAAATCAATATTTGTTTGGAAACTGAAAAATGGCGAATATTTGTTTTTAAAAGGCATAACAATTGCAAAATTAAATTCTTCAAATGAACTTGATCGATATAAAATCAATCTGAATGAGAGACCTACATTATGATAAAATTTATTTAGTTTTACTTGTTCGCCTTGATTGTATGTCCTGCCTGCATCATAAAAAATATTTATTCCAGAATACATAAATTTCAAAAGTTCTTTTTTAAAAATATATTGCAATTCCGAATTTAAAAGTAAAAATTTATTGCCTTCTAAAAGCATTGATTTATAGCCGCGCAAACCTTTATTTTCACCTAATGCATAAACTAACTCATCTTTATAAGTATGCCTTTTTTCAAAAGCCAATTTATTCATAAATTTAAAATTTTCGGTATATAAATGCAGATATTCAATTTTAAAATCCAGATGATTATTTGAAAAATCGTTTAAATAATAATAATCAAAATTATAATTTTGAAAAATAAAATCGCGATTATTGTTATATGAATGCTTGAAATTTGCTTCCCAGCCATAGCCATTTATGTTTGCCCCCAAAATTTTGTTTATTAATTTTACGCCTGCGCCTATTTGATAACCGAGTTTTATATCTTCTGTTTGGCCGTATTTGAATAATCCTTTTGTTTTGATGTATTTATACGATGAATAATTAACTCCTGCCGAAATATAATTAAATTTTAATAATTTATTTTTATAGTCGTTAGAAAAACTATGCGCGCGCAAACTTAATTCGATTCTGTCAACTAATCTGCCGTTTGAAATATACGCTTCAATATAATTATCGTTTATAACATCAATTGCAGTCAATGATTCGTTTTTAATACTATTAATATAATACGAATACTTATCAAAATCCGAAGCGCATTTTCTGCCGAGTTTGAGTTTTTTTGATAAAGAATACGGCGTTTCAGAATATGCACCCATTAATACCATATTTTTCATCCCTAAAAAATTATCATCAACATATTCTAAATCTTGATTATTATCATTAATATTTAAAATATCTTTTTTTATTTTTAATTCTTTGCCTAATCCGAGTAGATTATGCTCTTTTAAAATAAGTTTTACCGATGATTTGCCGCGCTCATCTTTATAATATTTTATACCTAATGTAGTAGTCCATTGGTCTTGCGTGTTTATTATTACTTTGACGCTTGTATCAGTTATATAGTTAAAATTAATATTAGCGTCAAAAAAATATTTTCTGCTGCGCAGATTTCGTTCTGATTGATTTAGTTTTTCAATGTCTAACCTATCGCCAATATCAAACAGCAAATCTTTTTTTATTGCAGACGGTTTAGTCGTAATATGCAGATGATTGATTAATTTATGCATCTTTTTTATATCAGTATCGTTCTTAAATATTGGTTGGCGATTGAATATTATTTCAGCAATATAAACTTTAGTATCATCAGCAGATATTCCAGCCGCTGAAAATATTGTAAAACAGGCTATTATTATAAAAATCAAAATTCTAATTTTTGGCATCATATTTTTTTGCCCAAAAATAATTTGCTAATAAAATATAAATAAAATGCATTGAAATTATTGCGATTAACCAAGTCATAAAATTATGAGACAAAAAATGCGCGCCGCGTAAAACTTGATAAATGCCCATAATCCAGCCGAAAACCAAACCGATAAATAATCCCAAGATTTGATGTTTTCTTTTTTTAAAAACATAAAATAAACATAACAATGCAAAGCCGCCAGAAGCGTGACCAGCAGGATAACCTTTGCCGCGGTCGGTTGTTTTTCTTTTTTGCCAAGCGCTCATTTTTTCAAAGGTTTTAATATACGGTTTATCGCCGTTATAAATTTCTAATTCATATGGACAATAGACATTTGAATAACTTTTTATTAATGCAATCACTGACGGAATTACCGCTAAACATAAAACTATATATAAACATTCAAATCTAAATTTTATTAATTTTGCTTTAAAATATGAAAAAATAAAAATACCTAAATTAACCACGCCAAATAAAATAATTAAAATTTTTATGCCATCGTAAAATATCAAATGCAAGATTTTATTTTCCTCTTTATTTAACAGCCATTTTTTGGTGGATTGATTAAAAAATAGATTTTGAAATTTGAAATCTAAATCAAAAAATTCAAAAATAAATATAATTAAAATCAAAATTAAAATTTGAAAAAAAATAATTTTACGCATTTTCAAATACGACAATAAATATTTAGTTTCCATTTTATTTTTTACGAGCATCTGAAATATTATAATTCCCTGCAAAACTATTATTTTGTGTTCGAGCAATTTGTTCCGCTGAAATTTTCTTTTGTTTTGATTTATTGTATATATAACTCGCAGTTTGATAATACACTACCGCGTTAGTTATTATTTCTTCTTTTATTTCGCTTTCGAGTAAGGCATTATTAAAATATTTATAACTAAAAATTTTTCGTTTTGGCTCTAATATTACAACTTCGTTATTTTCGATATACCCAAGTTTTTGATAATTGCTTATAAAAACGCGCGCGATATTATTTATGTTATTTTTATCAGTCTGCGCGATAATTGCGTTGCCAAAAAAATTTGAAGTATAAGACCAATTCAATAATTCAAATATAGTCGGCGCAATATCAATCTGGCTTGCAATGTTTTGGATTAATGCTGGTCTTATGATTTTAGGCGCGTAAATAATCATTGGAATATGATATTTATCTATTTCTAATTTTGCTTTACCGGCGCTGCTTGCGCAATGGTCAGCAGTAAAAACAAATATAGTATTATCAAACCATTTTTGTTTTTTAGCGGAATTGATAAATTCGCCGATAGCATAATCGCAATATTTCACAGCGCCGTTTCTGCCAGTCCCTGATTTTATATCAATTTTATTTTTAGGATATGTATAAGGTCTATGATTAGAAGTAGTTAGAATAATAAAAAAGAAAGGTTTGTTTTGCGCCGCTGAAATATTCGCTTCGTTGATAGATTTATTAAACAAATCTTCATCGCATACGCCCCAAGCGTTAGAAAATGTAATTTCATTGGAATTCATATCAGCGCGGTCGATTGTCTTAAAACCGTTATTCTCAAAAAAATAATTCATATTATCAAAATATCCAAAGCCGCCGTAGATAAATTTCAGTTCATAACCTTTTGTGCTGATTACTTTTGAAATGCAAAAATCAAGGTTTTCATTCTTTGGACGTTTGATTATTGATTGCCCTGGCAGCGGCGGAATCGAAAGCGTGATCGCTTCGAGCCCGCGAACTGTGCGCGTGCCGGTCGCATAAAGATTTGTATATAATAGCCCTTGTTTTGCGAGCGCGTCAAGATTCGGCGTGAGATTTTCTTGATTGCCAAATGCGCACATAAAATCAGCGCTCATACTTTCTATTATTACTAAAACAACATTATATTTTTTTTCAGCGCCGCTATTTTCAATTTTGCGTGTTATTGAATAATCCGGATAATCGCTTTTAAATGCTTTTGCATTTTTTGAAATCAGCAGATTTTTAATATCTGAAAAAACATCTATATCTTGCGCGGTATAATAAAAATCGTAATAATTGAGCGAATTATGCCTGAATGCGCTGAATAAACAATATAAGCCGTTTGCCGCAAGATTATTTTCATATACATTTTCAGAAACATTTGGTATTGCATTATCTATAAAAATAAACGCGCTAATCGGAATAGATAAAATTAAAAGCGCTGTTAAAATGCGTTTTACCAGCGTTGTCTTGTATTGATATTCAGAAACCAGATTTTTCTTGAATAATAATAAAAATACGCAAGCTATAATAATTACCGCAAAAATTATTTTATTTATTGGATACGATTCCTTAATATTATTTATTACTTCCGTTGTATAGACAAGATAATCAACTGCAATAAAATTATAGCGCACGCCGAATTCTAACCAGAAAAAATATTCGGCTACTATATTAAAAATATTCAGCGCTGAAAATATCAAAAAAAACAAATAAACAATATATCTGTTTATTTTTGACTTAAAAAAATTATCTGATATAATTGTCAGATATATTAGATATGGAATAATAAAATATGAAAATGTTATTGCATCATAAAATATGCCGATTGAATAAATTTTTGATAAATTCAGCAAATTGAGTTTTATATATTCAAAACTTTGCAATAGCAACGCGCTGCGACTAATCAATGAGAAAAATATAAAAACAACGAAAAATGTAAATATCGATTTAAAACGATTAAAATAATTAAAAGACATATTATTTTCCTCAAATCAAAAAATAATTTATTTTTTAATTATAACAGATGAATATTATAATGTCTTTAAAAGCAGATTAATTTTTTCTAATGTTTTATAGGAATAGTAAATTTTACGGTAGCGCCTTTATTTAATTCAGAATCTAAATTAATAGTTCCGTTATGCAAGTCAATTATCATTTTTACTATTGACAAGCCGAGCCCGAAATGATGTTTCTCGCGCGAACGCGTTTTGTCGCAGCGATAGAATCTGTCAAAGACCAACGGTATTTGCTCTTGCGCAATTCCGCAGCCGTTATCAGTGATAGTAAAAATAAATTTATCCCCTTCAATTTTAAATGTTAATCTTATTAGACCGTTTTGGTTAGTATATTCAACAGCGTTATTTAATAGATTGATTATTACTTGTTTGATTTTATGTTCGTCAATTTCTAATTCTTTATCTAAATCTTGCGTTTCAATCGAGAATTTGATTTGTTTTTCTTCGCACATAATTTTGCCGATGTCTTCTGAAAATGCCGTTAATTCTTTTAATTTAATTTTGGAAAAATTAAGTTTGACGCTGTCAGCGTCGGCTTTGGCTAAAAACAGCAGTTCATTAGTCATCCGCTGAACTGCTTCAACTTCTTCTGATAATCTGTTTAAAATATTATATTCATCTTCTGAAAGTTTATTAGATTTTTGGATAAGTTCAATGCCATTTTTAATCACAGCAAGCGGATTTTTTATCTCGTGCGAAAAATCCGAAAAAAAACGGTTGATTCTATTAAACGAAATTTCAAGACGCTCAATCATAAAATTAAAAGTAGTAGTCAATTTATCAAGTAAATCATTTGATTGGATATTTTCGATTCTGCCGCTCAATGTTTTTATATTTATTTTATTTACATCATTTATAATTTTATCAATCGGCATTAATGCGCGATTGACAAATAAATTTGAAATAACAAATAAAATTATAATCGTAATTGTAAATATAACAAGAAACAACGCATTAATTTTTTTTATAAAATTGTGATATTCCTTCGAAGAAATGAAATATATAAATTTATAAAATTTGTTATCCACAATCTTTTTTTCAATATAAAATCTAAATAATGCATCGTTAATAACATCATTAAAAAAATACGAATTCTCTGGCTGTTCTTTTATTTTGATATTGTCTAAATTATTTTTTTTGATTTTTGGCGAACTGTATAAAATATCATTTTTCTCATCGCGTACTTGAAAATAAAAATGTTCGAGTTCTATATCTAATTGCTTTTCATTATTCAATTGCAGTTCACTAAAATATATTTTTTGACAAAGTTCAATATATTCTTTCATTTCCGTATTTTCATATTCAATCGCAAATTTTTCAGTATAATGATTTACGATAATGACTTGCGCGATAAACACTGTAATAAGTGCGCTAAAAAGCAGCAGCGTTAATTTTAGTTTGAACGATAATTTCATAATTTTAGTTTTTGATATTATTTATTTACTACGTAGCATATAACCTGATCCGCGAACAGTTAAAAGCATTTTAAAATCAGAATCATTATCGATTTTTTTGCGCAGATAATTTATATAGACATCTATAACATTTGTGAAATTATCAAAATTAAAATTCCAGACATGCTCTATTATCATCGTACGCGTAAGTATTCTATCAGGATTGCGCATAAAATATTCTAATAACGAAAATTCTTTTAAGGTTAAATCTATTTCTTTGCCGTTGCGTTCCGCTTTGTGCGTAAAAAGATTTAAAGTAAGATCTGCAACTTTTAAAATGCCGTTGTTATCAGAAACATTAGAGATGCGTAATAATGCGCGCGCGCGCGCAGCTAATTCAGGAAATGCAAACGGCTTAGTTAAATAATCATTTGCACCTATATCAAGACCTTTGACAATGTCTTCGGTTTCATCGCGCGCTGATAAAAATAAAACCGGAGTTTTCTTGTTTTTATAACGGATAGATTTGCAAATTTCGAGCCCATCTTTTTCCGGCAGCATAACATCAAGTATAATCAAGTCAAACTCAAAATTCAGCGCGATATTTAATCCTTGCTCTCCGTTTGAAATAATATCAACAGCATAACCTTCTTCTGTCAAACCTTTTTTTATAAATTCCGCAAGTGTTAAATCATCTTCAACTATTAATATTCTCATAATATCTAAAATTTTATATTTTCATTTTTTTTTGTCAATAACTAAGGACTAAAATACATAAAACTATTTTAGAAATTTCTAAAATTCTAAAATAGGAATTTGGATTTTTTTATAAAAATTTCTAAATGATCCTTATTCATTTATTTTATATTCGCTATTTTTATAAAGAAAATCAGCATATTGAAAATAAGCGGTGCATAATTTCTCAGTTGATATTTTTTTTGGTATCAACAATTTACTTTGATAATCATTTTGATTTTTCGAATAATTATTTTTGAATATTTTAAATGTCTTATTAGGATATAGTATTGTAAGATTTTTATCATCTAATAATCCGAGCAATTTATCATATTGCAATAACGCAAAAGTTAGCGCTTCATTTGTTTTTAAATTAAATACATTTCTGCCTAAAAAAATTGATTTATAGGAAATTCCTAATATTCCTAAAATGGTAGGCGCTACATCTATTTGACTTACAATAGTATTTATTTTTTGCGGTTTTAATATTTTAGGCGCAAAAAATAATAGCGGTATATGAAATTTATCAATCGGTATAATATTACCGCCAAAAACGCGGGCGCTATGGTCCGCTACGATTACAAATATTGTATTATCAAAATATTTTGATTTCTTTGCTTGATCTAAATAATTGCCGATTGCAAAATCTGCGTATTTGATAGCATTTAATCTGTCAGCGTCTTCAATGTTAATCTTTAATTTTTGTATGCGACCATCAGGAAAAGTAAAAGGCATATGATTTGAAGTAGTAAGCAATACTGCTAAAAACGGCTGGTTTTGTTTTTGAAAAATTTCGTCTGCTTTATTAAACAAATCTTCATCGCTCACACCCCAAACAGATTTGAATACAGGCTTTTTAAAATCTTTTTCTTCGATGATATTATCAAAACCATTTGAATTAAAAAAGCCGCGCATATTATCAAAAATTGCTTGACCGCCGTAGATGAAATGCGTAGTATATCCTTGATTTTTTAATACTTTCGCAATAGTGAAAAAATTATTAACTGTTTTTGAACGTTTTATAACGCTTTCGCCAGGTATCGGCGGGAATGAACTAATTAACGCTTCTATCCCACGCGCTGTGCGTGTGCCAGTAGAATAAGCATTAGTAAAAAAAATCGAATTATCTGATAATTTATCTATGTTTGGAGTTATTCCTAATTTTTTATATTTTTCAGAACCAAGAATACCTGTAAATTCCGCGCCAAAACTTTCTTCTATAATTATTACAACATTATATTTTTTGCTCGCAGTATCTGAATTTACAATCCGCAGTATACTATTATCATTTAGAAAATTTATATTTTTTTCAGCAGATAATATCTGCCGAATAATTTTTTCAGGCGCAATATCATTCAAACTAAAATAATTTTTTTCATAATCAATTTCATTTTTCAGCTTATCAATAACAGCATAGCTAAACGAGAAAAAACCGTTCAAACTAATTTCATTTAATATTTGATATTTTGAAAAATAAGAAAGCCCAATATTTATCGGTCTATGGTCAAAACTATTTCGACAGCCGATAAAAATCAACATTAAAAACAAGAAATATAATAAAATACGCTTATAAAATTTTAATGCAAAAAAAATTGTAGAATAGACAATTTTTTTTAAAATTTTGGCAAGAAAAAAATATGCTATAAAAATAGCGATACTGATTTTGATAATCGGATAATATTGATATATATTACTAAAAACTTCGCGTGGATATTTCAAATATTCTACTGCAAGATGATTATAACGCTGTCCGTATTCTTTAAAATAAAATATTTCTATTATCGTAAAATAAAATATAATAAAACCAATAACAGAAAAATATGCGTATAATATTTTTTTACAATAAATTTCTTTTAGAAATTTTTTTTCAAGCAACGGCAGAATTAAAATTATCGGGGCTAATAAATAACTGCAAACAGTAATATCAAGCCGTGCGCCAATATAAAAAGTTTTCACTATCAATTGCAGCGATAATCCAGAAATTTCAGAAGCGCTAATCAAAAGATAGATTCTAATTATCGCAAAAATCAAAAGCCATACTAAATAAAAATAAAAGAAAAACATAATATTTAAAATATAGCAGGCGATAATTAAATTAACATTAAATTTAGATTAATTTTTTCTAATGTTTACAGCGAACAAAACAATTGCGGTAAAATTAATAAAATGATGAGCGTAAAATATTTAAAAAAATCTGGAATATAATCTATAATATTTTTCAATAACTTTTGGCAGCGAATATTTTTCCTGAGCGATTATATAGCCATATTCGCCGAACTGCACTCTTATTTGCGGATTATTAATTAAATATCTTAATTTTTCCGCTAAATCAATATAATTTTCTTGTTCGATAAGACAACCGTTTTTTTCGTTTTCTACAACATATTTGATTGATGAACAATTTGTCGAAATAATTGGTAATTTCGCAGCCATCGCTTCAATCAATACAATACCAAATGCCTCATATCTGCTCGGTAGAATAAAAATATCCGATGACTTATAAATTTTTACAAGTTCTGTTCTTGATATTTTTCCTAAAATTTTTATTTCATTTTCTAAATTATTTTCGCTAATAAATTTTTCGCAATATTGCAGCATTCCGAAATCAGGACCTACGATATTTAATTGAAATTCCAATTTTGATTTTTTCAATATATTAACGGCATTCAAAAGCAAATCCAATCCTTTTCCGTAAGCGATACGTCCAACAAATAAAATATTTATTTTTGTAGATGAAATATATTGTGATTTTTCTGAACAATTATCAAATTCAGAAACATCCACACCCGCTGGAATAATCTCAATATTTTTAGGCTCAAATTTATATTTTTCTAAAACTTCGCGCGAATATTCAGTTAATAATACTACGCAATCAGAATAATTTACAACCAATTTTCCGAGTGTATTACTATATAATTTTCGATATACAATATTATTTTCATCAACAATTGCATTTAATATTACCGGTTTATTTTTTAAATATTTTAATATCACGCCAGCAAATGCTGGAAAATACATCATTGTCCACGCGTGAATTAAATCAATATTATTTTGTCTTATTCCATTAATGATAAATTGCGGGATAATATGATAGACAGTTTTCGGTATTTTTAATGCGCTAAATCTAATTGTATTTTCAGATACATCTATTTTTTTTTGGGCGGCAGATAATTGAAGTTTTTTGTTTGCTATATGGTCTGATAAAGCAGTTGTAAAATTTATAAAGTTAATATTATATTTTTTTAAATTTGTTAAGACAATTCTATTAAGATCTTCCGCGCCGCCGGAAGCTGGATAATAACGCAAACATAAATTCAAAACATTTTTCATACTGCAAAATCAATTAATCTGCTGCGATCACGCATTCAATTTCAATCAAAACATCTTTTGGCAATCTGCTGACTTCTACTAATGCCCGCGCAGGATACGGCGCTCGAAAATAACTTGCATAAATTTCATTTATTTTCGGAAAATCAGTTATATCTTTAACATACACATTTGTTTTAATTATTGCATTCATATCCAAATTATTATCTTTTAAAAAATTTCTGATATTAATTAAAACTTGATGTGTCTGCTTTTCAATGTTATTCTCAATCAATAATCCTGTTTTAACATCAATCGGTATTTGTCCAGATAAAAAAATCAAATTATTTATTTTAACTGCTTGCGAATACGGGCCTACTGCCGCCGGTAAACTATTAAAATTCAAATTTACACTTTTAGACATTTTTTATCACCTTCTTGATTGTTAATAAAAAAATGATATTTGCAAAATCTAAAAAATTTATTACATTCGTTTTTTGGCGAGTTTGGGATTTGTCTTGAGTTTATCCCATTTTTTCTCGTTTGGATTATCATTTAATTTTTCTTTAAATGATGTGCCGCCCACACTGCGCATACGTGCGCGGCGATCAGCCGCTTCTTTTAATTCTTGCTGCTTTTTTTGATAATCTTTTTCAACTGCCGCTTTTATTGTGGCTTTATTAATACACCGCAAAATTATTTGAAAGCCAATTATCCCAATAATTATTATCGGTATAAATATAAATATACTATCCATAACTCTTTTAGTATATATGCTCAATATATACTTTGTCAATATTTTTTTTAATAGTCAAACGAACTACCTCCAATAAATTCGCGCATTATCGAAGTCGGCGGAATCTCGTTTTCTGGGCAATCTCTGAACAACATTAAAAAACTAATCAGACTTTCGGCAATTGGAAATTCCGGCGAATTTTTCGGCACTTCTTCAAGTATCGGCAGCGCATATTTTTTCAATACTGCTAATTCATATATCAGCGCAGAATTAAATATAATATCTGCATTTTCTTGAAATGGAAAAATATGCCGCTCTTCGCCGCGCCGCACTGACGGCCAACGCGCTATTGCCTCCTGCGCAGAATATGAACGAAATTTTGAATCGCGCACCATTCTTCTAATCAATCTACAATCAGTAGTTGGAATGCGATTAATGTCATCTATACGCAATTGATTTAACGCTGAAATATAAATTTTAAATTTATTTTCGCTCGGAACTGTCGCTGTCAATCTGTCATTCAATCCGTGTATACCTTCTAATATCACAACTTGGCCGGGCTTTAATTCCATTCTATGCGTTTCTTTTTTTCTATGACCAGTAGTAAAATCAAAACGCGGTACATCAATAGGTTTATTTTTTAACAGCGCTGCTAAATGTTCATTTATCAACTTTAAATCAAGCGCGTCAATCACTTCAAAATCATAATTACCGTTTTCATCGCGCGGCGTGAGTTCGCGCTCTACAAAATAATCATCAAGCGACAAAGCAATTGGAAATATGCCATTCACTTTTAATTGTATTGACAATCTTTTAGCGAATGTCGTCTTACCTGACGACGATGGTCCGGCTATTGTTATAAATTTTATCGCATCTTTTTTTGAAACAATCATATCCGCTATTTCTGCCACTTTTTTTTCTTGAAATGCTTCGGCGATTTTTATTAACTCTGATGTTTCAGATTTGCTTTTTAAAATTCTGTTTAATTCTCCGACATTTTCTACGCCTTGAATTTTATACCATTCTCTGGTATCTTTTAAAACTTGTGTTAATTTAAGTTGTTTCGGTTGTTTCGGCATTATTAAAACTTTATTAACATAATCAGGAAATTGTAAAATAAAACCAGGCGCGGATATTAATAAATCAAATGCTTTAATATAACCAGTATTCGGAAAAATCGGACCATGATGAAAATCTGCGAATCCGGTATCTTTTTGATAATAGATTTTTATTTCATTAGAACTAATTACATCTAATAACTCTAATACTTCTGGTCTCTTTGCAAAAATTTTTTTCGCTTGCGTTTTTGTAATTTTTTTAACTTCAAATTTTAAATTACGCGCTATTATCTCGTGCATTTTTGCGCGTATATCTTCTATATCTTTTAATGACACAGTATCATTATATTCGCCGTTTTCTCTTATTAAATCAAAATAATACCCTTTTTCAATATGCGGACCTACGAGCAATCGCGCTTTGCTTCCGTATAATTCTTTAACAGCTATTTCTAAAACATATTCAACGCTGCGGCGATAAACTTTCATTCCTAATAATGTATCAAGCGTTACAATTTTTAATCCGCAATCTTTTGTTATTGGAAAAGATAAATCTACTATTTTGTTGTTAATCAAACCTGCCGCAGCTTGCAAATATAATCCGCTGCCTAAATATTCCGCTACTTCGCAAACTTTCATACCGCTGCGAATTTCTATTACTTCATTATTATCTATTTTTACTTTTACGGTGTTTTTAGGTTTTTGAGTTTTTGAAATTTCATTATTTTTTTCTTTTTGGATTTTGCTTTTTTTTACTGCGGTCATTTAATTTCCTCCATATAGTTTGTTGTGATATTTCAAAATCTATGCTATGTGCGAATGTGCGCACATTCGCACATTCGCACATAGTTGTTATCAATTTAACTTAAATAAATATAATTTATTACCCTACAATAACCTTCTTTAATAAATCAGTACGAGTGACTATGCCTAATAATTTTTTATTTTTATCGCATACAGGTATTCTTCTCATACTCTTCTCAACTATTGCCATTGCTAATTCTATAACCGAAGTTTCAGGAGTAGCAATAAATGCAAATTGCCGCATTACTTCTTTTACTTTCATAGAATTTTCTTTTTTTAAAAGTTCTTCAAACGGCTCGAATTTCTTCAAAAACGCAAGATTAGGTATTTTCTTTAAATAATCAAGGATTCCAATATTCAATATATCCGTCAAACTTATTTCGCCTTTTAGTTTATTATTGTCATCTATAACAGGCAGCCCACTTAATTCGTGTTTAAACATCAAATTTAAACACTCGCGGATAGTCATATTTTCTTTTGCAGTCGCGCATTCTGCTGTCATTATATCCTTCGCAAGAACATAATCGCTCACTTCTATTTTTAAAGCCGAAATATAATGCAAAACCTCATCGCAATCCTCGCATTTTAATAAATTTTCTACATTTTGTTTGTTCTGAAATAATATTGATATTGCGCGTAGAGTCTGTAAATAAATCTTTGATTTTTCTTGCGAGGTCAATATCATAATTACAAAATTAATTTTCTGCCCGTCAAAATTAAATCCGTCTTTGAATAGCGCAAGCGCTATTATTAAATTATCTAAATTTTCTATTCGCGCATGCGGCAGCGCAAAATTTTCAAATACTACCGGCGCTAATTGCTCGCGTTCAGCAATAGCGTTTAATAATGAATATTGACTGATATTGCCTAATTCATCCGCGCAACTTTTTAACATTAAATTATATAATTCGATTTTATCTGAAACTTTGGGATTGCATATTATATGTTTTTTATCCAATAAATCCGCTAATTTCATATTTTTTATCACCCCTATTTTTTTTTGGATTATATATTACCATTTTCTAAAATGCAATTAAATATTTTTGAATATTGCGATTTTTTGATTTACAAAAAAATCAAAACTATTAGTTAAAAATTATTGATTTTAATTTCAAAAAAATTATAATAAAAATGTTTTTATTATTTACTAAAACATTTTTTTATTTTTGATTATGAAAAAAATATTTGTTTTTTTATTGTTATTATTGATAAATTTTAATATATCAAATGCCAACCAAAAAACTCTAAAACTTTGGACTTTTTGGAAGCAAGATTGGTTGCAGCCCGGCATCGATAATTTTTTAAAAAATAATCCTGATTATAAAATCGAATATCAGCAATTATCCTGGTCAAACGGCAAAGATAAAATTACTACCGCATTTGCTGGCGGCGCAGAACCTGATATTTTAGAATTGGGCTCAACTTGGATGGCGGAATTTATCGGATACGACGCATTAGCAGAATTAAATAAAGAAACCTATCAGTCGTATTTTATCAGCGGATTTGATGCAGCTGTAAAAAATGATAAATTATACGGATTGCCGCTGTTCGGCTCTGTGAATATTTTTTATTATAACAAAGATTTATTCAAACGCGCAGGCTTCGATAATCCGCCAAAAAATTGGGATGAATTACTTGAAATATCAAAAAAAATAAAATTATTAGCAGACGACATTTTCGGCTTTTCAATTAAATATTCAGATAAAGATCCCACTACTTGGCAAAAATTTATTCCGTTTATTTGGACTAACGGCGGAAAAATTATCAATGACGAACATAATAAGATATTAATATATTCACAAGAAAACCTTGAAACTTTTGAATACATAAAAGAACTCGCAAAATACTCTATCATTGCAAGACAAGATGCCGTAAGACAAGCATTTTATTTAGGAAAATTAGGAATTATCCTTGATGGTCCAGGTTTGGAATTAGAAAAAAAAGCGCCAAAACTTAATGTCGGAATGTTTCTTATGCCTGATGTTAATCCTGCAAAAAAAGGCGTGAATTTTACTGGCGTTAATTATTTAGCGATTTCTGAAAAATGTAAAGACAAGAAAAAAGCGCAGGAACTAATCCATTCAATAATTCAAAACAATCAAATATCAATAAAAATTAATACGCTGCTGCCATTTGAAAAAACCGCAATCGCTCAATATTTAAAAATCTATCAGAACAATGAATTCTATTTTGAACAATTAAAAAATTACAAAGCGTCGCCGGTTTATAAAAATTGGGAGCCGCTAATGTATTCTTTGAATTTTGCGCTCGGCTCGATTTTATTAAATCAAGTGTCTTCGCATTACGCTTTGAAACGCGCTGAAAAAGAAATGACTGATATTGTGCTTTCTGATTTAGTAGAATACGGCAAAAAAATAAATCTGAATTTTTTGATTACTGTTATAGTTATAGTTAGTTTAATCTTTACGATTTATCTAATTATCAAAATTCGTGAAAAATCGATATTATTAATGCTCGCTCCTTGGCTTGTATGGTTTTTGGTTTTAAACCTTTATCCGATATTATTTTCACTATTTGTGAGTTTTACTAATTATAATCCATTAATGCTGCACCAAACAATTAGATTTATTGGCATTGACAATTTTGTTAATTTATTAAAAGACCAAAAATTTTTGAATGCCATTATTAACACATTAATATTTTCAGTTTTGAATATTCCGGTTACTACTATTCTTGCGCTTATCACCGCTGTATTTTTAAATGAAAACATTCCGTTTAAAAAAATTTTTCGAGCCGCATATTTTTTCCCTGTTATTACAAGCATAATAGTAATCGCTATGATATTTAATTTTATTTATGCGCCATTTGGTCCGTTAAATGCGCTGTTAAAACATTTTAATATCGAACGAATAGATTTTTTAAATGAGCCGTCATTAGCGATGCTTTCAATTGCGCTGATGAGCGTCTGGGCAAGTTTTGGTTATTATATGCTTTTGTTGCTGGCTGCGCTGCAATCAATACCGGACGAACTTTACGAATCATCGGCATTAGATGGCGCTACTCCGCTTAAAAATTTTTGGCATATCACTCTGCCGTTGCTCAAACCTATGATTTTGTTTGTACTCGTGATTTCTACAATACGCTCGATGCAGGTGTTCTCTGAAATGTTTGTAATGACTGGCGGCGGGCCGCTCGAAAAAACTACAACAATAGTTTATTATCTTTATAACTACGGCTTTTCGCAATATAAAATGGGCTATGCATCTGCGGCGGCTTATATATTATTCGCTATAATCTTGATATTGTCTATTATCCAAATGAAAGTTTTAAAATCTGATAATAATTAATCTTTGTATTATGCTATTACAACGCAACTGATTTAATAACTGAAACTGATCCGCAATACTGCGTTAAAATTGCATTATTAGTTATTCCCGCTGATTTCATAATTTCTATTAATCCGTAATCTATATTTTCTTTTATCTCTTTTTGAAAAAGTATTAATGCCGATAAATATAAAAATATTTTAACGGCAAAATTAGTTGGTTTATCAATATCAACAGTAAAAATTATCCCGCCTTTTTTTAATACGCGTTTCATTTCTTTTAAAGCCATAATTTTACAATCAATCGGCAAATGATGTAAAAACATTGTATTAATTATAATATCGAAATATCCATTTTTAAAAGGTAAATATGCGGCATCAGCGCAGATAAAATGCAGATTGCAAATTTTGTTTTTTTTACTCGCTATCTTTATCATATTAAATGCCCCGTCTATGCCAACAGCAAAACTATTTTTATTCAAACGAGCAATTTGTTTTTTTAATATAGCGCCAGTTGCGCAGCCGACATCTAAAATTTTAAAATCTTCTTCTATTGTTAATTTATTTAATTGTTCAAGTATTTTTTTATTGTTAATATCAAAAAAAATTTTCTGCATAAAAAAATCATAAACTGGAGCGGCATAATTAAGCAATCTTCCGCGTATTTTGAAATTTGAGATATCGCTATTATATTTTTTTATAATATTCATATAATTCTATGGCTTTAAGTTTTCTAAAAACTAATTTCACTATGGTATCAAAAAAATATTCGTCAAATCCGTCAAATAAATCCTGCAATTTTCTTAAAGCGGGCGTAATATAATTTTTTGAAGTTTTCAATGCTTCAAAAAAATAATCGCAAAAAAATTTATTTTCAATATCTATGCCTTCTATTTCTATTGTTTTTTTCAATACATCAATTTTTTTCGATTGATTGACAAGCGCAATAAAATAATTTGGTTTTTTTTCTGTGAAATCTTCAATTATATCAGTCAAATCATCTATAATTTGCACGCCTATTCCGAAATCATAAATAGCACGTTCGACTTCATTAAGTTTTTTATTTTGACCGCCAAAATAAAATTTCGGAATAGCAAATGGCAAAGTAAATAATTTTCCGGATTTTATATGATGAACTTCATTAATTATTCTATCGGCGCTAAAATAAAATTGTTTTTTTTGATATTCTTCTGATTCGTTTATTCCTACTTCCGCGAGTATATCAAAAATTTTTTTTTGAAATTCAATATACATTTCTCTATCAAATAATTTTTCATTAAAACAAAAATCGTATAATATTGTCGAGATTATTTTTTCTGCGAGCAGCAAATCAAAAACTGATTTCATTATCGCGGATTTTTTTATATGATTATATTTTAAATAATGATTATCATCAGCATCCAATAAATTATCTGCGCCTGTCACAAGCAACCTAAAACAATTATTCAACAATCCAAAAAAAATGCGCTCTTTTTTATTAAAATCTAATGCAATATAAATCATATAAAAAAAAATTGAATAATGATTATTAATTATATGGTTTAATTTAGAATTTGAACTTTTAAAAAGATTGCGGCTATTAAAAATTTCAACATAATTATTAAAAGTTGTTTCCACTTCATTAAAATGTAGATTTGCGCTTTTAATAAACATTTTTATTTTTTGAAATTCATTGATTTTTTTCATATTATCTTTCCATCTTTTAAATTTATAATTTCATCGCAATAATTTTTAATAATCAAATCGTGCGTAGCGGCGATAACTAAACTATTATCTTTTACTATATTTTTCAAAAGTTGAAAAATATATTTTGCGTTTTCAGAATCTAAATTCGCTGTCGGCTCATCAGCAATAATAATTTTCGGCTGCAAAATCAATGCGCGGATTATAGAAATGCGCTGGCGCTCGCCGCCTGATAATTCATTTGGAAATTTATCCGCAGCCGCAAGAATCTTGAAATCTTCAAGTAATGTAGTTATCATTTTATAGTTTTCAGATTTATCATTCAAATCAAGAATTATCCGCAGATTTTCTACAATTGTCAATTCCTCTATCAAATTATCTTTTTGAAAAATTATCCCAATATTTTCATTTCTAAATTTTGAAAGTTCATCATTTTTCAACTCTGTGATATTTTTATTATTCACAATAATAACGCCATTATCCGGTCTATCAAGTCCTGCAATAAGATGTAATAATGTTGATTTACCGGAGCCGGACGGTCCGACAATCGCATAAAATTTAGAATAAAAAAAATTGAGATTTTCTATTGAAACCGCAATAATTTTATAATTTGCAGTTTTATATATTTTGCTAATATTTCTCAATTCTATCATTTATGGTTCACGCAATAATTCAATAGTATTTACTGTCATTAATTTTTTTATAGGTATCGCTGCCGCCAAAAGCAAAATAACTAATAATAAAAAATAACTCTGCGCAATTTCGTTAATCGGCAATTCAGGTCTAATAATCATATCAAGCATAAAATAAGGATTATATTCAAAAAACTTTGAAAAATCAATTCCTTTATAATAGCTATATTTCACAATTGGATAGGCGGCGCTAAACCCCAAAATAATAGAAATTACGCCTATTAAAAACGCCTCAATAAATATATATGCCGCTACTTTTATATAACTTATACCAAACGCAATGAATATTCCAAATATCTTTAATTTTTCATATAGCGATATTAATAAAATATTGGCCGCGCTTATGAAAATCACAATATAAAAAATAATTAAGACAACAAACATTGCTATATTATTTAATTCTATTAATTTTAAAACATCCGGCAGCAATTCACGCCAATCGGTTATATAACAATCTTTATCAAATATATTTTTCAATTTTTCCATTATATCTTTTTTATTATAATCATTTTTAATTTTAATAGCAAACTCTGTCGATGTATTTTCGCCTAACACTGAATTTAACCATTCAAAATTCGCAAGTATATAACGCTTGTCAAAATTATTTAGAGCCGCAGAATAAATGCTTTGTATTGCGCATTTTTTGACTATCAAAGTTTTATCTTTTTTTATGATTAATGTTATTGTATCGCCTATTTCAACTTGCAATTCCTTAGCTATCGGCGCGCCAATAATAATTTTATTGTGTTCGATTAATCCATTAAAATTATTTTGATTAATAGTATCCAATAATTTTGAAACTTTCTTTTCAGTTTCGGTATTTATTCCAGCTATATAAATCGGAAAATTTATTTTTTCTTTTTCAATAAAACCTATGCTTATTTTTCTAAAAGTTGAATTCGCTGATTTTAGTGATTTCATTATTTGATCATTTTTTTTAGAATAATCGGCAATTGTTTTATCAATTCGCAGCGAACTAATATGCGAATTTATTTGAAAATCTGCAATATAAAAATTTGTGGTGTTTTCAATCATTTTTTTATGCACGCCAACTTTTAACGCAAAAAAAAATGTTAAACACGCAACGCATATAGAAATCAATAGAACAATTAAAAAACTGCGTCTAAAATTCCGATACAATGATCTAAATGTCCAAACAAAAAGCAGTTTAATATTCATAATAGATAGAAGGTTATTTTGTTGGAAAAACAGCATTGCGCGCAGCATCTATTATCGCTTTACAAGTAATGGTCGCGCCGCTTATAGTATCAATATCAAATGATTGATTCTTAATAATTTGCTGCGGTATTTCAATAATCGCTTGTTTTCCCAATGGATAAACGCTTTCATTTTCTTCAAGAAATTCGATATTTTCAATTTTATTATTTTTCACAATTACCTTTACTTTTATTACGCCTTTAACGCTATTAGCGCTTCCAAAATATTCGCCATCTGTAAATATTTTTTGAGCATTTTGAGTATCGACATTTTCAACTGTTTGCGTTTTTTTCTGTTCTCGCAGTATCTCACATTTTTTTTCAAAACGAAAATAATCGATAGTTATAATTACAAAAAATATAACATTTACAAAGTATATATAATTATCTAATTTTCTTTTTGACATTTTCATAAAAATCATCCTGAATAACCAAGTGGCATAACATAAAGCGGAATTTCATTTTTTTGAAGATTCAATTCTTTGATTATATCATTTTCTTTAATATAACCAATCATCCGCGTTTCTAGTTTTAATGCGGCGGCTGCAAGATAAATATTCTGCGCAACACAGCCAGCATTAGCGTGAGCATACATTACTCTTAAATTATTTTTTACATAAAATGGAAATTCTGAAATATCCGCAGTAATTAAAATTGATACTGGCGCTGTTTCTGCCAATTTAGTATTAGCAATATTTTTCTTTAAATTTTTTTCAACTATCTGTTTTAATAAATTCTTTTTAGGATTATATAAATAAACCGCGTTTTCCATAACTACATAAATTTTTATATAATCTTTATTAAAAGCCATTGGCGCTGTGCGACGACCGTCTTCTCTATTAATGCCAATTGCAGCCCATAAAACAGTTGATAGATTTTCTAACGAAATTTCTTTATTTGTTATTTTTTCAGCGGATTTTCTTTGTTCTAATGCCTCGCCTAAATCTACTTGAAATTTTTTTGAAGGATTAGGCAATTCAATATCAGCGGCATTAATTGTTTTAATTTCTATTGTCAAAAGAATAAAAAAACTTAATCCAAATAAAATTATATTTTTCATAAAATTTCTCCCTTTATATACATTATAATTCATTTGCAAAATGGTCATATTCATCGATTATTATATAATTTTTTTGCAGTAAATTAGCAGCATCCAATATTTTAAATAATTTACTCATCATATCTGCTGATTCGTCTGTTCTATCAATATCCGCTTAATATATTCCAATTTGTAATGTCCGTTAAATGCGTTTATAAAATTATAAATTTCATTTTTAAAACTTTTTAATAATAGTTCATCGGTTTTTATCGGCAACCCAAAAAAATCAAAATTTAATAGATAATACGGATTGCGC